>SKKL01000244.1 GCA_007121465.1 Acidimicrobiales bacterium
CGGAAGCGCGGGAGAAAGACACCGGCCTCGGCGAAACGGCCGACGAGATCGACCAGGAGACGGTGCTGCTTGACGGTGCGCTGGTCACAGTAGGGGGCGAGGTCGTCGGCACCGAGCGGCTCGTAGGCGACTTCCAGGAGCCGTAGAGCCGGGTAGTAGGTCGCCCGACGGGTGCCGGCCCGCACCCGGCGCACCTCCCGACCGGAGGGGCGTCCGCGCGGCACCCGGGCCAGTGGCGCACTCTGGAGCCATCGTGAGGCCTTGTGCCCGTTTGCCCTGGCGTGGCGGAGGGTCTCGTCGTCGTAGGCGTCGGCGGGGAGGAGGTCGGCGGCCCGACCGGCGTTGCGTATCGCCACGAGCGCCGCCACCAGCACCCGGTTCTCCTCCATGTCGTAGCCACGGCTGGGCACCGAGCACACGAAGACGTCCGGAGCACCGGCACTCGCGCCGCGTGCCGCGGTCGTCTCACTCCACAGGACCGGGCCACGGAGCTCACCCATGCATCGCTCGGGGCGGGCCCGGACCGTGGTGGCCAGCGCTCGCGAGATCACCGGCATACGGGCGAGCAGCCGCTCGGCCTCCGGACAGGTTGCCACGCTCGACCCGATGAGCTGGTCGACGGTCTCTTCGGAGATGCCGAGCGCCGCGTCGACCACTTCGGCCAGGTCGAACGGCCGTCGCAGGAGACCCCACAGCTGGTGGGTCGGTGACGGGGGTGGGGCTTCGGGCTCGCTCACCAGCGTCTCAGATGGTCAGCTCGATGCCGAGGACCTCGCCGATGGTGCGCTGAGCCTCCAGGCGCTCCGCCTCGTCGAACATCGGCTCGACAGCCCGGTAGAGCGCCGTCGCCCGATCGTCGTCCATCCCCTCGAACTGGGGCAGGAAGTACGCGTAGAACACCTCATAGAGCAGGCGGGACTCCGAGCAGCCGTCCTGGGCGCGTCGCGCCGCGTACTTGGCCGCGTCGAGGAACACAGCGGGGCCGAGGTCGCTGAACCGACGGAGCACCAGGAGCTTGTCGACCACCTCACCCGGACCTTGCAACAGCTTGTGGTAGCTCTCGTCGTCGGGGGTGCCGACCTCGATGAAGGCGAACCGCCGCATCAGGGCGTAGGACATCTCGAACAACAGGTTCTTGTCGAACACGTTCATCGTCGCGATGATCCGCCACGACGACGGCAGCCGGATCACGTCGGTGTCGGGCGGCGGCTCGAGACCGGACGGGACGAGCGAGATCGGTTCGGACTGTCCTGCCCGCTTGAACGGAAGCACCACCGGCGAGCCCGACAGAACGGTGAACAGCTGGCCGAACGCCCGATCGAAGTTCGAGCGGTTCATCTCGTCGATGACCAGCCAGCGGCCGGTCATGATCGCCTCGATGAACAAGCCGGGACGGAAGATCAACCCCTCGGCGGTCGGCTGGAGGCCGCCGATGGTCTCGAAGGTCGTCCACTCGCTCGTCGCGGTGGTCGGGAGATAGCCGGTGCACAGCATGGACCGCTGGGCGACCTCGGCGGCGACGTAGGCCAGGGTGGTCTTGCCCGTCCCGGGAGGTCCCGTGAGGATCAGGTGCTTGCCCGAGTCGATCGCGGCGACCACCTGGTCGAGGACGTGAGGAGGGAACAAGATCCCCTTCTCATCGATGGCGCGCTGAAGTTCGATACGTGTGAATCCGTCCACCTGACTGTCGTCGGCCGCCTAGGGGCGGTTCTTGAGGACTGGCGGCGCGACAGCCACGTCGTGGGAGCTCTCGTTCTCGATCAACGACACGAGGGTCTCGTACCGATCGGCTCCGATCATCTCGACGATCTCGTCTCGCATCCCCACATACA
Organism: Acidimicrobiales bacterium; assembly: GCA_007121465.1. Taxonomy (GTDB): domain Bacteria; phylum Actinomycetota; class Acidimicrobiia; order Acidimicrobiales; family SKKL01; genus SKKL01. The sequence continues at coordinate 1,833 of SKKL01000244.1, forward strand.
CCGGGTCCGACGCCACGAAGGGCGTCGGATCGGCGTCGTGCTCGGTGCACCACCATCCGAACTCCACCCCGCCCCCACCCCAGTCCTCCCGGTCCCACGCCCGGAGGGTATTGGTCGTCCGATCGTTCTCGTCGACGTGGAAGCTGAGTCGGAGCGGCACCTGCCAGCACACCTCGGGCTTCCAGTCGAGTGGGCGCTCCCCGGCTGCGAGCGCGGCGGCGTGGAGCGCGCATCCAGCACCCGTGGCGAAACCGGGACGGTTGAGGAAGATGCACGCCCCGTCGACGAGGCGCGAGACGGTGTGGTCGCCGTTCTGCTTGAAGGGCCCTCCCCGACGCCGGGCGACCGATCGGTACTGCCAGGTCGAGTCGTCGAGTCGGGCGACCGCCTCGGCCACCCGTTGCATGTCGTCGTCGTCGGCGAAGTGGGCACCGTGGCTACAACAGCCCCGCTCGAGCTCGACGGCAGGTTCCTCGTCGATGCCGGGACAGCCTCGACCGAAGATGCAGGTCCAGGAGCTCGTGAGGAAGCTCAGGTCGAAGAGCCACTCCTCGCCGTCGTCGTCGACGAAGCTGACCCAGCGACGGGTACGAGGAGCGGGACGGGAACCGGCGGACATGGGCTCGCACGCTACCGTCGACCGAGGTCATCGCCGACCATGCCGGACACATCGGAGCGGGTTCGCCACGGGCTGAGGAGCGGCCTAGTCTCGACAGACGCATGGAGCGAACCATCGAAGCACCCGGTGTCGACAGTGGCGGGTGAACCCGAGGAGCTAGCGGAGCGCCTCGATGTCATCGCCGAGGAGTTGACCGATCTGGCCATCGCGCGCCTGCGAGACTCGATCGATGCGGGAGGCACCGAGCTGCCCGTCGACGAGAAGCGACTCAATCGTGCTCGACGTGCGGTGGAGAAGGCAGCGGTGATCCTACGAGCTGGCGACGATCGATCCGGAGGCGGTGAACCATGGGACTGAACGAACCCGTACCCACCGGCACCACACCCGGATGCTACGTGGTGGTGTCCGGTGGCCCTGGCGTCGGAAAGACCGATCTGGCCCGGCCCTTGGCCAGCGCGCTCGGCGTGCCGCTCCTCTCGAAGGACGACATCAAAGAGGCGCTCTTCGACGAGCTCGGCACCGGAGACCGTCTCTGGTCCCGCCGTCTGGGCCGGGCGAGCATCGCTGTCCTGTACCGAGTCGCCGCCAATACCCCGGCAGCGGTGATCGAGGCCGTGTTCCAACGCGACGCGGCACGTCGAGACCTCGCCGACCTCGATGGGCCGGTCGTCGAGATCCACTGCACGTGCCCTCCCGAGCTCGCCGTCGAACGGTTCGAGCGCCGCGCCGAGTCCGACCGCCATCCTGGCCACCTCGACAATCGCCAGCCACGGAACAAGCTGGAGCAGCTGGTCGTCGATGGCGCCGAGCCCCTCGGCCTCGGCGGGTCGCTGCTCGAGGTCGACACCTCGGAAGCTCTCGCCATCGATGACGTGGTGGCGTGGGTGTTGTCTACTCCGGAGTGGCACCACCGAGCTGGTTGATCCGGTCGATCAACTGGCGCAGCCGGGCCAGCCCCCACTGATCGAACTCAAACGCGATCCGATGGAGCTCGAGCGCATCGTCGTCGTCGACTTCGGGCCGTGAGGGTTCGGTCCGCTCGATACGACCCTTGCCGATGATGTCGACGAACTCGTCGGAGAGCGCGTCGAGCTGCGTGTCCGAGAGTGGGTGTCGGTGACGAATCACCAACTGGCCTCCGACGTATCGCATCGAGTGGTAGTTGGCGAAGAATCCACACAGGTGCTCGACCGCGTCGTCGAGGTCGTCGGTGAGGTGGACGAGCCCGAGGTCCTCGGGCCTGATCATCCCCGTGTCGGCCAGCTCTTCGATGACGAAGTCCTTCCAGCGTCTCCAGTACGTGGACCCCGGCGTGTCGAGGAGGACGACCGGGGCCGGATAGGTCTTGCCGGTCTGGAGGAGCGTGAGGAGCTCGAACGCCTCGTCCATGGTTCCGAAACCGCCCGGGAGCAGACAGAAGCCGTCGGACTCCTTCACGAAGGTGAGCTTGCGGGTGAAGAAGTACCGGAAGTTGATGAGCTTGGCGTCGCCGGCGATGGCGCTGTGGGCGACCTGTTCGAACGGGAGCTGGATGTTGACGCCGAACGAGTTCTCCCGTCCGGCGCCTTCGATCCCCGCCGCCATGATGCCGGGACCGGCGCCGGTCATGACCATCCAGTCCTGGTCGGCCATCCGAGCGCTGAAGTCCTTGGCCAGGCGATAGGCCGGATCGTCGTCGGAGGTGCGGGCCGATCCGAACACGCTGACCTTTCGGCGGTGACGGTAGGGAGCAAAGACGTGGAACGCGTAGCGCATCTCCTTCAGCGCGTGGTTGGCGATCTTCAACTCTCGCCGCGCGACCTCCTCGCGTTGCATCCGGATCGCCGAGGTGACCATCTCGAAGATCAACGCACGGTCAGTGGTCGGGCCGGCCGCGTCGATGAGGGCGGCGATGGCGTCGTCGATCACCGGATCGCCGACCCGATAGCGGGGAAGATCGGGACCGGGGTCGCTCACCGCTCTCGGTCGGGAAGTCGACTGGCCGCCGCCTCGTCGACGAGCCACACGAGGTTGGGCGCATCGAGTTGGGTGGCAGGAACGTCGTCGCCACGGGCGACCGCGGCCAGCGCCTCGCCGGCCTGTTCGCCGCTGACGGTGACCAAGGCCAGGCGCGATCGGGCGATTCCGGTGAAGGTGAGCGTCATGCGTCGGTAGGGGTTCTGTCCGGTGGGGTCCTCGTTCATCACGACCAGACGGCCGGGGTCCGCGTCGAGCGCGGGGGATCCGGCGAACAGCGAGGCGGTGTGCCCATCGGGGCCGAGGCCGAGATGCACGAGGTCGAACACACCGAGTTCCCCGACCGCCAGGTGGTAAGGGTCGGCCCCTCGGTCGCACTCCATCGGGTGGACCAGGTTGGCCCCTCCGATGCGTTCGAGCAGCGACTCGCGCACCAGGCGATAGTTCGACTCGGGATGGTCGAGAGGAACCGCCCGCTCGTCCCCCCAATACAGATCGACCTTCCACCAGTTGATGTCGGCGGCTCGCTCGGCGAGCGCCTCGTAGCACCGCCGCGCGGTGTCGCCTCCCGACAGCGCCATGGTGAAGCCCTCACCCGGGCGGGTGGCGAAGGCATCGACGACGCGCTCGGCGAAGGCCTGAGGAACGTCGTCGACGACGATGAGGGCGCCGTTCATGGGCGGCACCCTAGGACATGGCGGCTATCGGTGAAGAGGACGAGGTCCTGACTCACCGGGCGGCGACCTCGCCGGCCTGGGTCGTGAGGGTCTGAACCAGGTCGTCGAAGCTGGCCGCGAACGAGTCGACTCCTTCGCGTTCGAGCTCCTCGGCGACCTCGGCCATGTCGACGCCCACCGCGGCGAGCTCGGCGAGCTCGGTCGAGCCGTCGCTCGTGTCGATGGTGCGGGCCACGGTGCCGTGATCGTCGACCGCAGCGAGGGTGGCTTCGGGCATGGTGTTGACGGTGTCGGGGCCGATCAGTGCGTCGACGTACATCGTGTCGGGATACTCGGGGTTCTTCGTGGAGGTCGATGCCCAGAGAGGACGCTGGACCCGCGCGCCTCGCTCAGACAGCGCCTGCCAACGGTCCGAGGCACGGTGCCGCTCGAACAAGGCGTAGGCGGCCCGGGCCTGGGCGATCGCCGCACGACCGGCCAACGCCGCCGCATCGGGAGTGCCGATGGCCTCGAGGCGTCGGTCGACGGCGGTGTCGACTCGGCTGATGAAGAACGAGGCCACGCTCGAGACGTCGGACAGGTCGCCCGTCCGTGCCTCGAGTCCACTCGCGTAGGCGTCGAGCACCTGCTCGTAGCGCTCGAGCCCGAAGATCAAGGTGACGTTGACGCTGCACCCCTCGGCGATCATCGTGGTGATGGCGGGGAGCCCCTCGGCGGTGGCGGGGATCTTCACGTAGAGGTTCGGGGACGGGATCCGGGATCGCAGGGTGCGCGCGGCATCAATGGTCCCTTCGGTGTCGCGAGCGAGGGACGGCGCGACCTCCACCGACACGTAGCCATCGGCGCCGGCGCTCTCGTCGTGGACCGGGGCCAGCATCTCGGCGGCCGCGACGATGTCGTCGACGACGAGCTCCCAGTACGCATCGAGGACCGTGGCCCCCTCACCGATGAGCCGGGACAGGTCCGACGAGTAGGCGTCGGTCGCGGTCATGGCCTTCTGGAAGATCGTGGGGTTCGAGGTGATTCCCCTGACTCCGCGGTCGATCCAGTCGGCGAGTTGTCCGTCGGCCATCCAGTCGCGGCGGAGGTTGTCGAGCCAGGGGCTCTGGCCGTGGAGTTCGTGGAGTTCGTGGAGGCGTCCCATGGCTGTCCTCTCAGACGGGGGAAACGGCGGTGCCGGCCCGATGGGCGAGCGTGCGGGCCTGACTGACCAGGTGCTCGAGGTTCATGCCGAGCCGCTCGAGGGCCTCGTCGCCGGGAGCGCTCGCTCCGAAGCGGTCGATACCGATCGCCTCGTCGGCCCACCGGTGCCACCCGAAGGTGGTCCCGGCCTCGACCGACAGGCGCGGCACGCCGTCGGGCAGGATCTCGTCGCGATAGGCCCGGTCCTGGGCGGCGAAGAGCTCCCACGACGGCATCGAGACCACCCGGGCGAGGATGTCCTCGTCGGCGAGGGACGCGGCGGCCTTCACACAGAGCGAGACCTCGCTGCCGGTTCCGATGAGCACGATCTGGGCCGCGTCGACGGGCTCGTGAACGACATATGCGCCACGCTCGACGAGATGGCGGTCGGTCCCGGCGAGGGTGGGGACCTTCTGCCGGGAGAGCACCAGTCCGACCGGGCCGTCGGCCGCGAGGGTGACGAGCCAGGCACCAGCGACCTCCTCGGCATCGGCGGGGCGCAGAACGGTGAGACCCGGCATGGCCCGCAAGGAGGCGAGCTGCTCGATGGGCTGGTGGGTCGGACCGTCCTCGCCGACTCCGACCGAGTCGTGGGTCCAGACGAAGACCGACCGAGCCGAGCTCATGGCGGCGAGCCGCACCGAGGGGCGCATGTAGTCGCTGAACACGAAGAAGGTGCCACCGACCGGGAGCACCCCGCCGTGCATGGCCATGCCGTTGAGCGCCGCCGCGAGCGCATGCTCCCGGACGCCGAAGTAGAGCTGGCGTCCGCCCGGCTCTTCCCGGCTCTGAACGCCGTCGGCGTCGAAGGTCGTTCCCGTGTTGCCGGTGAGATCGGCCCCACCGACGAGCAGGCCCGGCACGATGTCGCCGAGAGCGCCGAGGCACTCGCCGCTGGCGACACGGGTGGCGAGGGAACCACCGACCTCGAACTCGGGCAGTTCGACCGCGGCGCCCTCGATGGGACGGGCGGCGAGACAGGCGTTCCAGCGGGCCGTGGTCTCGGGGTCGAGGCGGTCGATCCGCTCCTTCCATGCGAGGTGCTCCGAGGCGCCCCGGCGACCGGCATCGGCGTAGAGGGTGGCGACATCATCGGGCACGTGGAACGTCTCGTCGGCCGGAAGCCCCATCGCGGTCTTGGTCGCCGCGATCTCCTCGTCCTTCAGGACATAGCCATGGGCCTCGTGATTGTCGGTGTGGGTGGGGGAGGGGTACCCGACCTTGGTCCGCAGCACGACCAGGGTCGGGGCACCGTCGTGGGCGATCGCCTCACGGAGACCGGCCTCGATGGCGTCGAGGTCGTCGCCCGGCTCACCCAGTTCGACCACGTTCCATCCGTAGCCGGAGAATCGCGACACGACATCGTCGGAGAGAGCGAGGTCGGTGCGGCCGTCGATGGTGATCCGGTTGTCGTCGTAGATCCAGCACAGGCGGTCGAGGCCGAGGTGCCCGGCCAGTGAGGCCGCTTCGTGGCTGACGCCTTCCATGAGGTCGCCGTCGGAGCAGATGGCGAAGGTGCGGTGGTCGCACAGCTCCTCGCCGAACCGCGCCCGCAGGAACCGCTCGGCGATGGCCATGCCGACACTGTTTCCCACGCCCTGGCCGAGGGGACCGGTGGTGACTTCCACGCCGGGGGTGTCGTGGCCCGCCTCGGGGTGGCCCGGGGTGATACTTCCCCACTGCCGGAACGACCGCAGATCGTCGAGGGTCAGACCCTGACCGGTGAGGTGGAGCATCGAGTAGAGGAGGATCGACGCATGCCCGGCCGACAGCACCACGCGGTCGCGGTCGGGCCAGCTCGGGTCGGATGCGTCGTAGCGCAGGACACGGGTCCAGAGGACGTGGGCCAGCGGGGCGAGCGCCATAGCGGTTCCCTGGTGGCCCGAACTGGCGGCGTGGGGAGCGTCCATGGACAGCCCACGCACGACGCTGAACGCCCGCTGCTCGAGATCTGGATCGGTCACTGGTCCTCCTGGTATGCGACGCGCCAACCCTACCGCCGACGGCCCCGCCGAACGGACGGGTCGGCCTAGCTGCGTCGCGGTCCGAAAACCGCCATGGAGGTCGAAAAGCCGTGCAGGAGGTTGCGACCCCCGACCGGACCCACTTCGCCCGAACAGAACATGCCGGCCACCGCCCGGGAACCGAGTGCCGACGCGACGACGTCGGCGTCGTGGTCGGGAAACCCGAACAGTGCCTGGCCTCGACCGGTGCAGGTGAAAACCAGAGCTCCGTCGCCGCTCGTGTCGCCGAGACCCGAGCGCAGGTCGAGGTCGGCGGTGGCGGCGTCGCGGAGGTGGAACTGCACGGTCTGTCCGACGTCGACCACCTCGGACACTCCGATCGCTCCGGCGGAGGTGTCGGCGCCGATCACGTCGCGGACCACGAAGTCGCCGGTGCCGAAAAGGGTTCGGCCCTCGTCGATGACGAGGCCCAGGTTCAGCCCGCGGGCGGCGCTCGCCCGATCATCGGGACTGAGATCCTCGACGACCTCGCGGAGCCGCTCGAGGGCGGTCCGGCCTCCGAGCTCATAGATCACGTTGCGCTCGGATCGGGTGACGACCAGCGGAGCCCCCACCGGCCGACAGCCCTGGGCCACGACGGTGGACACGTCGGCCTCTCGGGGAAACAGGAGCCCCACTGCTCCATCGGTGTGGACCGTCTCGCCGAGGACGAGTCGCGCACCTCCCGCGCCCTGGACGCCGGCCACCAGCCCGCCAACGACGGTGAGGTCGGGACAGGTGTCGGCCAGTTCGGTGAGGAACCCGTCGGCGGGGAACGAGAACGGATCGGCCATCAAGACAAGGGTGCGATCGCCATCGGCGGCCCGCCGGGGGAGTCCTCCGATCGCCCATCCGTCGTCGGTGCGGGAGCTCTCGATGCGCACCGGTTCGATCCCGCGGCCCTTGGCGGCCCAGAGGGCCACTCCCGGTCGGTCCTCGACCTCCCGGTGGCCGCCGATCACCGCTCGCGAGGCCGCTCCGACGAGAACCGAGGGACCGAGGATCGACTGGACGGATCGGGCGATGTCCTCGAGCGCCCCGGCATGCCCAGCGGTGACGAAGATGGCGACGACATCGGGCGAGCCACCCAGGCGCTCGAGGATGTCCCCGGTGGCCTCACCGACCGCGTGGGTCGGTAGTGGATGCTCGGAGAGCGCCGCGGCGACCTGCACCTCAACCGGCCGGAGGGAGAAGGGTGTAGGGGACGACGGTCACCGGGCCCTGGTCGATGCGACAGTGCGCCTCGACCCGTCCGTAGTCGTCGAAGTCGATCTCGCCGCGCACGAGGCGGTAGTTGAACTTGCCCGGCTCGACCTCGAGCGGTTGCACGTTGCGGGCCACCTGCTCACCGTCGCGCTGATAGACGACCTCGAGGGCGCCGGTGCCCGCCGCGTCGGGCGGACAGTGGACGATCACGCACAGGTGAGGAGCCCAGGTGAGGGGCACCTCCTGGGGCGCCGCCGCCGAGAACTGGATTCCGGTGAGGTCGATCCGGGTGGAGGGTCCGGGTACTTGACGCAGCTCGATGTCGTCGATGAAGAGGGCCGCGATGATCTGCATGGGTCCGACCGTACCGGGCCTCGGACGCACCTCGTGCCGCCGAGTCGGTACTCTCGGGCAGGTGACCGACGGAGGGGACCATCCCGAGGAGAGCGCGATCGCTCCCTCGACGCGCCAGCAGATCCTGATCGAAGCCCGACGATGCTTCGCCGAGCACGGGTTCGAGGGCACATCGCTCAACGACATCGCAGCCGGTGTCGGCATCCGGCGACCGAGTCTGCTGCATCACTTCCCCTCCAAGGACGCCATCTACCGGGAGGTCTTCCTCCTCGCCCTCGCGGAGTGGAACAGCCGCATCGAGCGGGCCACCAGCAACGAGACCCACCGGGAAGGGTGGGTGCTGGTCGACCACGTCCTCACCGCCGGGTTCCGCTTCTTCGTCGAGAACCCCGACTTCGTCCGCCTCGTGCGCCGGGAGTCGATCGAGGGCGGCACGCGCCTCGGCATCGACCTCGGTGAAGCTCTCCAACCGCTGTTCGAGAGAGCCTGCAACTTCTTCGAGCGGGAGATGGATGCCGGTCGGTTCCGACGTCAGGACCCGGCGCAGCTCCTGCTCACCGGCTACGGGGCTCTGCTCAGCTACTTCAGCGACCTGCCTTTCATCGAAGGGCTGCTCGGCGCCGATCCACTCACCGATCAGCTCCTCGAAGCCCGCCTCGAACACGTCCGGGCCTTCTTCCACGCCGCGCTCGAGCCCCTTCCGGATGCTCCGGCCGACACGACGATGCCGGTCGACCCCATTCGTGCGAGCTGATCGTCACCCGATGGCCCCGCCGGGTCGTCCGCCCCGGGCCCGAGCCCTGAGTAGAGTCGACGTCCGTGCCTGCTGACACCGACTCCACCACCACGCTGTCCGAGAGCGAGTCCAAGCGGCTCCTCGCCTCCTTCGGCGTCCCCATCGCCGAGGAGCGCCTCGCCCCCGATCCCGATGCGGCCGCCGAGGCGGCCGAGGCGATCGGCTTCCCGGTCGTGGTGAAGCTCAACGGCGACAACATCGCCCACAAGACCGAGCGAGGGCTCGTACGCCTCGACCTCGGAGACGCCGACGCGGTTCGTCGAGCCGGAGCAGACCTGCTCGGCCTCGCCACCGCCGAGGACGGCGAGGTGGCGCTTCTCGTCGCCCCGCTGGTTCGCGGCAGCCGCGAGCTGATCGCCGGGTTGGCGACCGACCCCCAGTTCGGCATCACCGTGATGCTGGGAGTGGGCGGCATCCTCGCCGAGGCGATCGGCGACGTGGTGCTGCGCATGGTCCCCATCGACCGGATCGATGCCGACGACATGATCGACGATCTCGCCACCCAGGCGCTGCTCGCCGAGTTCCGAGGCGAGCCTCCCGTCGACCGCGACGCTCTCGCCGCCGTGCTGCTCGGACTGTCGGCGGCGGCCGAGGCCGACCCGAGGATCGTGTCGGCCGACCTCAACCCTCTCATCGTGTCCGACGGCCGACCGATCGCGGTCGATGCCCTCGTGGAGGTGCGTGACTGATGCCCACCCTCGACCAGTTCCGCGCCCTCTTCGAACCACGAGGCGTCGTCGTCGCCGGTGCGTCCACCCATCCCGGCAAGTTCGGCTTCGTGAGCCTGCACAACCTGCTCTCCGCCGGCTACCAGGGCAAGGTGTTCGCCACCAACCTCGCCGGCGAGGAGGTGCTCGGCATCCAGACGGTGCCCTCGGTCCTCGACATCCCCGAGGGCGAGGCCGACCTGGTGTTCGTGTGCACCCCATCGGCTGCCAATCCCCAGTTGCTGCGCGACTGCGCCTCCCGGGGCATCACCGCGGCGTTCATCACCTCGGCCGGATACGGCGAAGCCGGTGACGAGGGTCGTGCCGCCGAAGAGGAGCTGGTCGCTCTCGCCGAGGAGCTCGGCATGCTGATCGCCGGTCCCAACGGGCAGGGCGTGGTGTCGACCCCGGTGGGCTTGTGCGCTCAGATCGTGGCGCCGAACCCCCCAGCGGGCCGTATCGGCGTCGCCAGCCAGTCGGGCAACTTCGTCTCCTCGTTCATGAACTTCGGCGTCGCCAGCGGCATCGGCTTCAGTCGGGGAATCAGCGCCGGGAACGCGGCGATGACGACCGTCGCCGACTACCTCGAGTACTACGGCCAGGACCCGGCCACCGCGGTCGGTCTCGCCTACGTCGAAGGACTGACCGACGGGCGCGGCTTCCTCGAGAGGCTCCGGGGCGTCACCGCCCACAAGCCGGTGGTCGTGGTCAAGGGAGGAGCCACCAGCGGTGGCCAGCGCGCCGCCGCGAGCCACACCGGGTCGCTCGCCACCGACGACCGGGTCTTCGACGGTGCGTGCCGCCAGGCCGGCATCACCCGAGCCAAGACCATCGACGAGGCGTTCGACGCAGCCGCGAGCTTCGCCACCCAGCCCCTGCCCCGAGGCAACCGCGTGGTGGTCCTCACCACCGCCGGCGGGTGGGGCGTGGTGACCGCCGATGCCATCGCCCAGACGAGTCTCGAACTCATCACCCTGCCCGAAGACCTCCTCGCCCAGATCGACACCAAGCTCCCGCCCCGATGGAGCCGCAACAACCCGGTCGACCTGGCCGGGGGCGAGACCCGCGACACCATTCCCGAGGTGATGGCCATGGTGGCCGAGCACCCCGACGTCGACGCGATCATCTACCTCGGGCTCGGCATCCAGTCGAATCAGGCCAAGCTGATGCGTACCGGGTCGTTCTACCCCGATCACGGGCTCGAGCGCATCGTCGACTACCACGAGCGCCAGGACGCCCGCTTCGCCCAGGCGGCGGCCGAGATCTCCGAACGCACCGGCAAGCCCATCCTCACCGCCACCGAGCTGGCGGTGGCCGACCCCGAGAATGCGGGTCCCGCCACGGTCCGTGCGACCGGGAGGATGTGCTACCCGACCTCGCACCGGGCGGTCACTGCGCTCGACCACATGTGGCGCTACGCGCGCTTCCGGTCCCGGCGCGCCGGCTGACGTGCGGACCGTCCTCGCGCTTCTCGTCGTCGCCGCGCTCGGCGGTGGGAGCGGATGGGCGGTGTTGCAGTCAGAACAGCCACCGAGCGGTGGGCCGCGAGTGGAAGCCGCCGCGGGGACGCCTGTCCTGTCGGTGCGTCGCGCCCCTGAGGTGCTCCTGCGTTCCCGACGTGACGCCGCCGTCGTGGCCGCCGTGTCGGATCTCCCCGGACGGATCCCGGGCGACTCCTGTCTGGTGATCCGTGAGAGCGGCCGAGAGCTCGTCGCCCACCGACCCGGAGATCCTCTGATCCCTGCTTCCACTCAGAAGCTCCTCGTCGGCGCGGCATTGCTCCAGCTCGTCAGCGACAGCAGCTCGGTCTTCACGACCGATCTCGTGGCGGATCAGGCGCCCGTCGACGGGGTGATCGCCGGTGACGTGTGGCTGGTCGGTGGGGGAGACCCCCTTCTGGCCACCGAAGCATTCGTGGACCGCAACGGCGACCAGGCTCGCCGCTTCACCCGGTTCGAGGACCTCGCCGATTCCATCGCCGACGCCGGCGTCGTCCGCATCGAGGGCGCAGTCCTCGGGGACGGGTCACGCTACGACGACCTGCTCGACGTGCCATCGTGGCTCGACCGCTACCGCGAGCAGGTGTCGGCCGGGCCCCTGTCGGGCCTGACGGTGAACCAGGGTCTGACCACGTTCACTCCGGAACGTGTGCCGGTCAACCCCGGTACACCGGCGTCGGACCCACCTGCCCATGCTGCGTCGGTCCTGGTCGGTCTGCTCGCCGACCGCGGAGTGGAGGTCACCGGCGCGAGCGGATCCGGCGTCGCTCCCGGCGGAGCCGTGCCGATCGCGAGCCTCGAGTCCCTGCCGGTGGTCGAGGTGGTGGAGCACATGATGCTGTGGAGCGACAACACCGTCGCCGAGCTCTTGTTGAAAGAGCTCGGCGTCCAGGCCGGCCAGACCGGCTCCACCGAGGTCGGCGCCTCCGTGCTGGTGTCGACCCTGGCAGCAATCGGAGTCTCGACCGAGTCGATGGTGGTTGCCGACGGTTCGGGTCTCGACCTCGGGAACCGGGCCACCTGTGGCGCACTCGCCGATGTGCTCGATGTCGCCGGTTCCGACTCCGATCTCGCCGACACCCTTGCCGTCACCGGAGCGACCGGGACCCTCCGCGGGCGGGTCGCGGGGACGCCGGCGAGCGGGAGTGTGCTCGCCAAGACCGGTTCGTTGCGGCACGTGATCTCCTTGGCGGGCTTCGTCCGTTCCGACGACGGACGGGAGTACGTGTTCGCCATCGCGTCGAACGTGCCGGAGGGCGAGTTCATGCCCGACGCCGGGGTCGAGACCCAGGACGACCTGATGATCCGCCTCGCCGCTCTCACGCCGGTCGAGGCCCCCCTCGAGCTCGAACCGTTGGCGGCGCAGCCGATCAGTCGGTGAACACCGGAGTGGGGTGTCGCCGCTCGACGATGGGCCGCAGGATGAAGTATGTGAGGGTCACCACACAGGTGATGCCGCCCATCCACAGGAACAGGTTCTGAAGCCCGATCGCGTCGGCGATGAGCCCCAGCGGCAGTGCCACCAGCCCGAAGCCCGAGAAGCTGAGCATCATCAGGGACTGCACGCGGCCGTGATAGTCCGACTCCGACCCCATCAGGATCAGTGCGTTGTTGAGCGACTGGAACGCCGCCATCGATCCGCCGGTGATCACCAGGACGGCCATGGCGCTCCAGAACGTGGGGGCGAGAGCCAGGGTGATCAGGGCGACCCCGAAGGTGAGACCCGCGGTGGCCTGCACGACCCACAGGTTGGGACCGCCGGAACGCCCGGCGACAAAGAGAAGGCTGGCGACCGCCCCTACGGCCGTGGCACCCGACATGAGGCCGTAGCCCTGAGGTCCGAAGGCGAAGATGTCGTCGGCGAGGGTCGGGAGGAAGGCCATGTAGGGGAACGCCGACATGACCACGAGGAGCGAGACGAGCAGCAGGAGCAGCAGGTGCGGGTGTCGCTTGACGTAGCGGAGTCCGTCGGCGAACTCGGTGATCGCCCGCTGTGGAACCCGACCGCTGGTGGAGCGGCCGGAGGGGAGCCTCCAGGTCAACATCGAGGCGGTTGCGGTGAGACCGGTGGTCAGGAAGAAGACCCCCGCCGGCCCGAACCAGGCGACGGCGACCAGGACTCCGGCGAGTGACGGTCCGAAGATACGGGTGCCGTTCATGCTCATCTGTTGCAGCACGATGGCGTTGGGGAGCAGCCTGCGGCCGACGAGCTCGCTGGTGAAGGCCATTCGTGCCGGGCCGAGGAAGGCGAAGGCGGTGCCCTGGGCGACCGAGGAGAGGACGAGCAAGGGAACGTTGATGAAGTCGAAAACGATGGCGAAGGCGATGAGCAGGCCCGACGCGATGAGGAGCCACTGAGCGCCGAGGATGAGGACCCGCTTGGACAAGCGATCGGCGGCCACTCCGCCCCATGGGGTCAGAAGGAGCATGGGAACGCCCATGCCGAACATGACCAGGCCGAGCGCCGAGTTCGATCCGGTGAGCTCGTAGGCGAGCCAGCTCCGGGCGATCATCTGCATCTGGAACGACACGAAAGAGAGCAGGCCACCGAACCACAGGAGGCGATAGACGGGAATCTCCATCGCCGCGAAGGTGGTCGCCGCCCACCCGGTTCGGATCTCAGCTATCGGTGTCCGGTCAGCGGAGGGGGCGGCCGCCCTCTCCGCGGCCGGGTCGGGAACGTCAGAACTCATGCCGTCACGTTCCTCGAGCTGGCTCATCGGCGATCTGTTCCTCCCTCAACGGTTAGAGACCCTAACTGTCTCGGTCGGTGGTTCACAACCACCGGGCTCTAACCTCGGGGATGTGGATCCCGAACCTCGTGAGCTCGCCATGTTCCCCCTCGGACAGGCGCTGGTGCCGGGGATGGTCCTGCCCCTGCACGTGTTCGAACCACGGTACCGGTCCCTCATCGAGCACCTGACCGAATCCGACAGCTCCGAGGCCCCCGAGCTCGGCGTGACCCTCATCGAACGAGGCAGCGAAGTGGGCGGAGACGACGTGCGCAGCGACATCGGCGTCATCACCCGCGTCGTGCGGGCGCAACGCTTCGACGACGGGAGATGGGGCGTCATCTGCGTCGCCGAGCGGCGGTGTCGCGTGGTCGAGTGGCTTCCCGACGATCCGTGGCCCCGAGCCAGCGTCGTCGACGCGCCCGAGACCGTCGTGGAGGATCCCGGCGCGTTGTCGGCCACCCTCACCGAACTGGCCGGCGAGCTCCGGCAGGTGCTGGCTCTCGCCGCCGAGCTCGGCGACCCGGTCCCCGACGAACTCGTCGACCTGGCCGATGACCCCGTCATCGCCGGATACCAGCTCGCGGCCATGGCCCCGCTCGGGCCACTCGACCGCCAACGGGTCCTCACCACCGACGGTCCCGCCGAGCGGGCGGCCCTCCTCGGCTCGCTGCTGGCGGAGCAGGCCGAGGTCTTGGCGTTCCGGCTCGGCGCCACCGGCAAGGGGCCGAGCGAGGACGGGTGAGGGCTCGCGATCGCCAGATGGTTGCCTCTGGCCGCGCCCGACGCTAGGAAGGTGGTTCCCCGACCGAGGAGTGCCGTGTCCGCATCCGAGCCCAAGGCCACCACCGAGACGCTCACCGAGCTGAAGGACCTGCTGGTCACCTACGCCAAGCAGGAGACCGTCACGCCACTGAAGAACGTCGGCCGCTACCTGGCCTGGGGCCTCGCCGGATCCGTGCTCGTCACCACCGGAGTCGTGTTGCTGGCTCTGGCAGGCTTGCGGGCGCTCCAGACCGAAACCGGATCGACCTTCACCGGCAACCTGTCGTGGATCCCGTACCTGATCGTCCTGGCCGGACTCCTCGTCGTGGCCGCCATCGCCGCCAAGGCCATCCAGGGAAGGAAGTCCCGTTGAGCGCCGCCATCAGTCGTGACGACATCGAAGCCAAGTTCCGCGAGTTGCAGGGCGAGGTGGACGACACCGTCGAGTCCTCGATGGGAATGCTGTTCATCGCCGGCGTGGCCGGAGCGCTCGGACTCCTCATCCTCGCGTTCCTCCTCGGCCGCAAGAAGGGCAAGAAGCACGCCACCGTGGTGGAGATCCGGCGGGTCTGATGCTCCTCAGGCTCCAGAAACTGGCGCTGGCGAAGGCCTTCAGCTCCGCAGGCTCCAAGCCGTGGCTCGTCATCGGAGCCGCGGTGTGGCTCGTCCGGCTCGCCGGTCGCGCGGGAGATCCGGGCACCGGGGTCATCCATCGCACCGTGCTCGCTCCCGGCGAACAACTGGTCATCAGCGAGCGGCCCCCCGCCACCCGGCGGGGGCGTTCACGTCGGGGTTGAACCGCATTCGAACAACCGCCGGCACCGGTCTTCCCGTCCCTGCGCACCGCATGTCGGCGTCGTCCCGTGAACTTGTCATGATGGTGGCGTGAAGGTCCTGCTGCGCAACCCCACTCGTGAGGTCCAGGTTCCCGGCCCCGTGTCGGTGAACACACTCCTCGCGCGCCTCGAGCTCAATCGAGAGTCGTTCCTCGTCATCCGGGGCGACGAGCTGATCGCCGGCGACGGCATGCTCGACGACGACGACGAGATCGAGATACGCCCGGTCATCTCCGGAGGCTCGGGCACCCCGGGTGATGCCTGGGCACAGGATGCTCTCCCGAGCCGGGACGCGACCCGATGAAGTGCCGGGTGTGCCGCGGTCCGGCGATCATCGACATCCGTCGCCACAACGCCAACTTCTGCACCGAACACTTCCTGCGCCTGTGTCGTGACCAGGTCGCCAAGGCCATCAAGGAGCACTCGATGCTCGCCGAGGGCGAGCGGGTCCTCGTTGCCGTGTCGGGCGGCAAGGACTCCCTCGCCCTGTGGGATCTCCTCCTCGAGTTGGGCTACCAGGCCGACGGCCTGTATCTCGGGCTGGGAATCGGCGAGTACAGCGACGAGTCGGGAGACTACGCCCGGGCCTTCGCGGAGTCCCGCGGGGCCACGCTGCTCGAGATCGACCTGCGTGAGGACTATGGCTACGACATCCCCACCGGTGCACGGGCCGCCCGCCGTGCCCCCTGTTCGGCCTGTGGGCTGTCCAAGCGTCACCTCTTCGACGAAGCAGCACTCGACGGCGGCTACGACGCGGTGGCCACCGGCCACAACCTCGACGACGAAGCCGCCGTTCTCTTCGGCAACGTCCTGCACTGGCACACCGAGTACCTGGCCCGACAGCTCCCGGTGCTCGACGCCCGGCCAGGGTTCCCCCGCAAGATCAAGCCCCTCGTGCGGCTCGGCGAACGCGAGATGGCGGCGTACTGCCTGGTTCGGGGCATTCCGTACCAGGTCGAGGAGTGCCCCATGGCCGCCGGTAACCGCCACATCGCCTACAAAGAGGCGCTCAACGAGATCGAGTCCCGGTCTCCGGGAGCCAAGCACGACTTCTACCACGGCTTCCTCTCTCGAGCCTCGGAGACCTTCCGCCAGGGCATCGACGAGGAGCAAGGTGCCCTCGGCACCTGCGGACGTTGCGGATCACCCACCCCAGCGGAGCTGTGCGCGTTCTGTCGCCTCGTGGAACAGGCCGGGGGGAGTCAGCCCGTCGAGCTCTCCGCCCGTCGGCGCGCGACCGGCTCGTCCGATCCGGCGCCGGCAGGTGGTTCGTGAGCCGCCCTCTCGTCCCCGGGGAGCGGGTCCTCCTCCTCGACTCCAAACAGCGCCGCTACCTGGTCACCCTCGAAGAGGGCGCCGAGTTCCACACCCACAGCGGATTCGTGCCCCACGACACCCTCATCGGTGCCGACGAGGGGGTCACCGTCACGACCACCCGAGGCTCGCGCTATCGCGTGGTCCGCCCCACGCTGTCGGATTTCGTCCTCAAGATGCCTCGCGGAGCCCAGGTCATCTACCCGAAGGACCTGGGACCCATCCTCATGCTGGCCGACGTCTTCCCCGGGGCGCGGATCCTCGAGTCGGGCGTCGGGTCCGGTGCACTCTCCACGACCCTGCTGAGGGCTGGTGCCGAGATCACGGGGTACGAGATCCGGGCCGACTTCATCACCCGAGCGCGGCGCAACGTGGAGGCCTTCCTCGGTCCCGAGGTGCTCGACCGCTACCACGTCGAGGAGCGCGACTGCTACGAGGGGATCGAGGGCGATGGCTACGACCGAATCGTGCTCGACCTCCCCGAACCCTGGCAGGTCGTCCCCCATGCCGAGACCGCACTCGCCCCCGGCGGCATCCTCGTGGCCTACACCCCGAGCATCACCCAGGCCGCCACGCTCCGGGCCCGTCTCGCCGAGGGGCCGTGGAGCTTCGCCGAGACGATCGAGATCCTCCAGCGCGGCTGGCACATCGACGGCCAGGCGGTGCGCCCGGACCATCGGATGGTCGGTCACACGGGGTTTCTCACCCACGCCCGCCTGATGGGCAACTGACCGGGAGGGGCCGTGCCCAACGCCCTCGATCTGGTGATCGCCGCGGCCCTGACGGTCGCTTTCGTCGGGGGGTGGCAGCTCGGGTTCGTCGCCCGCGCCTCGTCGTGGCTCGGGCTCGTCGTCGGGCTCGCGGTCGGCGCTCGGACGCTGCCATGGATGGTCGATCGGCTCGCTGGCCAGCCTCCGAGCCGGGTGTTCGTCGCCATCGGGCTCGTGTTGCTGGTGTCGGGCTCGACGGGTCTCGTGCTCGGGTTGATGGTCGGTATCCGCCTCCGGGTCGTGGTGTCGGGGGCGCGGATCCATCCCGCCGACCGCGCTGCCGGGGGACTCGTCAGCTGTGCCGGGGTGCTGCTCGTGGTGTGGTTGCTGGTCCCGGTGATGGCCGACGTGCGGCAGTGGCCCGCTCAGCAGGCGCGGAACTCCCAGCTGGCCCGCCTCGTCGACACCGTCCTGCCCTCGCCGCCCGACAGCATCCAGGCGCTCGGACAGGTCGTCGGGGAGTCCCAGTTCCCACGAGTCCTCGACGCCCTTCAACCGACCCCCGCCCTCAGCGCGCCCCCGGAGCTCACCGGGATCGATCCCGGTGTCGAGGAGCGGGTACGGGAGTCGGTCCTGCGGGTGGAGGGAGTCGCGTGTCGTCGGGTCCAGGTCGGCACCGGATTCGTCGTGGCGCCCGACCTCGTTCTCACCAACGCCCATGTCATCGCCGGTGAGCCCACCACGCGGGTCCGACGCGACGACGGCGCGGAGCTCGACGCGGTGGCCGTCCTCTTCGACCCTCAGCGAGACCTGGCGGTCCTGCGCGTCGAGGGGCTCGGCCGTGAGCCACTCGAGCTACGAGCAGGCGAGGTGGGCGACTCGGGCGGCGTCTTCGGCCATCCAGCCGGCGTCGAGGTCCTCCGCGTCGCCCCGTTCGAGATCGGCCGAGCGCTGACCGCCACCGGACGAGACATCTACGGGGAGTTGCGGGTGCGTCGGGACGTGTACACGGTGGCGTCAGCTCTGGAGGCGGGCGACTCCGGCGCTCCCCTCGTCGCTCCGGACGGGTCGGCGGTGGGGATGGCCTTCGCCGTTGCTCCCGACCGCGACACGGTGGCTTACGCGCTCACCGCCGGGGAGATCCTCGACGCGCTCGACACCGACCTCCGAGGCCCGGTCGACACCGGACGCTGCCTCGCCTGATCGGGCCGAGGTCTACTCGACCCGATGCCGCAGCGAGGTCTACTCGACCTCGATGAAGATGCACTCGCCGGGGCATTCCTCGGCGGACTCGATCACGGCCTCTTCCTGGCCGTCGGGCACGTTGGCCAGTCCCTCGGAGCCGCCCGGGTCGGAGTAGACCTTGTCGCCGTCCTTGACATAGGCCAG
>SKKL01000274.1 GCA_007121465.1 Acidimicrobiales bacterium
CCACCTCGTCGACGGCACCTACGAGCTGTTCCGGCACTTCTACGCTGTGCCCTCCCACGTCACCGACGACGGACGGGAGGTGGCAGCGGCCCGGGCGGTGGTCGGTTCGATGCTCATGATGCTCGAGGACGGGGCCACCCACGTCGGGGTCGCCACCGACCAGGTGATCGAGTCGTTCCGCAACGAGCTGTGGCCCACCTACAAGGACGGGTCGGGCATCGACCCCGACCTGTGGTCCCAGTTCCCGATCCTCGAAGACACCCTCGAAGCGGCCGGGTTCGCGGTGTTCGCCATGGTCGACCACGAAGCTGACGACGCACTCGCGGCGGTGGCCAAGGCGGCTGCCGCCGATCCCACCGTCGAGCGGGTCCTGATCGCCACTCCCGACAAGGACCTCGCCCAGTGTGTGGTCGACGGCCGGGTCTGGCAGTTCGACCGGCGAAAGGGAGCGCTGATCGGTGTCGCCGACGTGATCGAGAAGTTCGGGGTGCCCCCCGAGTCGATCCCCGACTGGTTGGCCCTCGTCGGCGACAGCGCCGACGGATTCCCCGGCGTGCCCGGCTGGGGCGCCAAGTCAGCGGCGACGGTCCTGGCTCGCTGGGGTCACGTCGATGCCATCCCCGAGAACCCCGCCGACTGGGACGTCACGGTCCGAGGGGCCGCCCGCCTGGCCGATGCCCTCGCCGATCATCGCGAGGATGCCGTGCTGTTCCGGCGCCTCGCCACCCTCGTCGACGACTGTGTCGAGCTCGACTCGGTGGATGAGCTCCGCTGGACCGGCCCGCGCGCCGACTTCACCGAGGTGGCGGCTGCGATCGATGCCCCGGGCCTGACCCAACGGGCCGAGAAGCTCGCCTCGAAGCGGAGCTGATCTGGTGGCATCGCCCGCGACCGAGGTAGAGGTAGACGGTCGCCCGGTGCGGGTCTCGAACCCCGACAAGGTGTTCTTCCCCGCCACCGGCGCGACCAAGATGGATCTGGTCGAGTACTACCTGGCGGTCGGACCGGGCGCGCTACGGGGTGTGAGGTCGCGGCCCACTGTGCTCAAGCGCTACCCCGACGGACAGGGCACGGAGCCGTTCTTCCAGAAGCGGGTTCCCGACTCACGGCCCGACTGGCTCCAGACCGCCACCGTGGCCTTCCCCAGCGGCCGCACGGCCACCGAGCTCTGCCCGGCCGATCTCGCCCACATCGTGTGGGCGGTGAACCTCGGGTGCATCGACCTCAACCCGTGGGCAGTCCGCCGGTGGGACCTCGACCACCCCGACGAGCTCCGGATCGACCTCGACCCCCAGCCCGACGTTCCCTTCTCGGCGGTGCGTGAGGTGGCGTTGCTCGTCCGCGACGTCCTCGCGGAGAACGGCCTGGTCGGGTTCCCCAAGACCTCGGGCTCACGCGGCATCCACATCAACGTGCGGATCGTCGCCAAGTGGGACTTCCTCGCAGTCCGCCGGGCCTGCCTCGCTCTCGGCCGTGAGGTCGAACGCCGCCGACCCGATCTCGCCACCACCGCATGGTGGAAGGAGGAGCGGGGCGACCGGGTGTTCCTCGACTACAACCAGAACGCCCGCGACCGCACCGTCGCCTCCGCCTACTCCGTGCGCGACACCCCCAACGCCCAGGTGTCGTGCCCCATCACCTGGGACGAGGTGCCCGAGGTCGAGCTGGCGGAGTTCACCATGGCCACTGTTGCCCAGCGGTTCGCGTCGGGTGTCGACCCCGACGCGGGAATCGACGATGAGGTCGGGTCGCTGGCGTCGCTCCTGGAGCTCGCTCGCCGCGACGAGGAGGGTGGCCTGGGCGATGCCCCGTGGCCGCCCAACTTCGCCAAGCAGCCGACCGAACCCCGACGAGTCCAGCCGAGCCGCCGCGAGACGGACTGACACTTTTCGGGGCGCACCCGTATCGTCCGAACGACCTAGTTCGTTTGCCCTAGAGAGCGACGAGTCCAGCTCGACGTTCGAAGCGAAAAGGCAACCCGGCAGCGATGTCGGTCAGCAGAGCCAGCGGCCTCCTCGAGGTGTCGCAGCCACCGAACTCGGACGAAGGGTGATCGTCGTGCCAGCCAAGCCGACCGATGGGTCGACAGACCGTGGAGCAGCGCTCGTGGAGTTCGCGCTCGTCCTCCCCGTCTTTGCCATGCTCGTCGTCGGGCTCTTCTCCTCGGCCATGATCTACGACTCGAAGATGTCGGTCACCCACGCCAGTCGGGAAGGGGCTCGCTACGGGGCGACCGTTCCGGAGGACCAGGACTTCTCGTCCGACGCGACCTGGGCCGAGTCGGTTGCCGCACTCGTGCGTCAACGGGGAGGAGGCGCGCTCGCCGACGCCGAGATCTGCGTGGCACTGGTGAGGGGGAACCCGGCGGTGGCGGTCTCGCCGTCTCACAGCACAGAGTCCGGGTCGGCCCCGTGCTACGACGATTCGGCGACCGGTGAGGACGAGGTGCGGGTGCAGGTGGCGGCCTCGAAGAGCCGCAGTCTCGACGTGGTGCTGTTCAGCCGCGACGTCAACGTCTCGGCCACCGCCTCGTCTCGGCATGAGTCCCATGGGTGAGGCGTTCTCAGAGTGCCGCGAACGGGGCGCGGTCCTCGTGCTCGCCGCTCTCCTGCTGACCGGCCTGATGGCTGCTGCCGCGATCGTGGTCGATCTCGGCCACATGCGGGGGATGCGAGCCACGAACCAGTCCGTGGCCGACTTCGCGGCGCTCGCTGCCGGCCCGGCCCTGTCGGGGTCCGATGGGCCCGACGCACCGACTGCATGTCTCGACGCGGTCCGGTACCTGCGTCTCAACGCCAGCGGTCTGGCCGACCTCGACCTCGACTGCGAGTCCTTGCCGTCGGTCTGTCACGATGGAAATGAGTTCGCCTCCGGCACCTCACCGGTCATGGTGAAGGCGAACGCCGCCGGGTACCGGGTCTCCATCACCTACCCGGTGGCTCACTCGATGATCGCCGACGACACGGTGTCGGGAGGTGCCCGCCTCGACGACGGTGAGCCGTGCGAGCGGATGATGGTCAGCGTCGAGCAGCGGTCCCCCACCTACTTCGCTGGGGTCGTCGGATGGGACGAGCTCACCGCCCAGGCCTCGTCGGTCGTTCGTCAGATCCCCGAGCGGGTCGATCAGGTTCCGAGCCTCTGGTTGCTCGACCCCTACGGCTGCGATGTCCTGACGGTGCAGGGCGGCGCCCGGGTGCAGGCCGGCACCGACACCTTCGGCGGACTCATCAGCCTCGACTCCGACGGCACCGGCTCGGACTGCCTGTCCGGAAATCGCTTCACCGTCGACGTCGGCGGCTCTGGGTCGCGCCTGCTCGCGGTCCATCCTCACACCGACCCGCCTGGCCGGATCACCCTCCACGCCATGTGGCCGGGTCAGCGGCTCTGCAACGACGGAAACACCCGGGCCTGCGACCCGGCAGACGTTGCCAACGGCACCCTGGATCCCCAACCCGAGCGACGACCCCGAAGGGCGACCCGCGCCCCGGTGGATCACCGATTCAACTGCCGGACCGGAGAGAACGCCTACCCCGACTACTACGGCATCCCGATCGAGCCATGTCAGGGAGAGAGCGGCAACTACATCGACCAGCTCCGAGCCTCGGTCGGCGCCTCCGGCACACCACTGGGCTGGAACACATGGTCGGGCAGCTGCAATGTGCCCCAAGGCACCCACGAGCTGTCGGGTAACTGGTACGTCGACTGCGTCGACTTCCGCATCGGCAACAACACCCACGTCGACTTCACCGGTGGCAACGTCATCTTCCGCGGCGACGTCACCATGACCGGCGGAATGCTCACCTTCAACTCGGACAACCCGAGCGCGACTCTCAGCGCCGAGTGCATGAACCGGGTGACCGGGTGCCTCAACGCGTCGAGTTCTGGGGCCGCCTGGGTGTACATGCGGTCAGGGGACCTCGTCATGACCGGTGGAGCGATGTTCGCTCACCACACCACCATCTACCAGCACGATGGACACTTCCGCATCGCCGGAGGGTCACCGCCGATCTGGTCGGCGCCCACCGAAGGTCCCTTCACCAGCCTCTCGGTCTGGTCCGAGAAGACGAGCGGGAGCTTCCGGATCAACGGCGGCGCCAGCATGGAGCTCACCGGCATCTTCTTCACCCCGAATGCCAACGCCTTCACCCTCAGCGGTGGAGCCCCGGTCACGCCTCAGCAGGCCCAGTTCATCTCCCACCGTGCCGCGTTCGCCGGTGGCGCCGACCTCGTCCTGGCCCCGCTCGAGATCGAACCCGTGGTGATCCCCCCGCCCGAGGCCCTGCTCATCCGGTGATCCGCTGACGGGTCACGTCCCGCGTCGAGATGTCAGCGGCCGGCGGCCCAGCGGATCAGCGGCAAGGCGACCAACGCCGGGCCGATCACCCACAGCGGGCGGGTCAGCCACCACCCGAGGGTGGGTTCGGCACGCCGTCGTGGACCTCACGGGCCACCCCGTCGCTGAGCGGGCGCCTGCCACCCACCGCCCGGGGGATGGACGCGGCGGTGATCACTCCGGCCGCGGCCAGCAAGGCAACAGCAACGAGGGGCTGAGTCAGGTCGTCGGTCGAGACGGCGAGGGCGAGGACCGCCCACACGAAGCCGACCACCCGCAGGCCGCCAGGGCTCGCATCGCTGCGGTCGCGACGCCACCCGACGCCGATGGGGAGCGTGGGCTCTCTGGTGGCAACGCCCCTGCTGTCCGGTCGCTGATCACCACTCTCACCGTTCCATCGAGACCTCCATCATGCCCGACCCGCGCGAGAGCGGGGGTTTGGTGAGGTTGTCGCACGGACGTGGAACCCTCCGAGCTTCTCAGGCGCCGAACACCTGCCGGAGCTCCATCGGGACCGGGGCCTCGAGCTGCTCGTACGTGCAGCTCTCGGGGTCCCGGTCATCGCGCCAGCGGACCAGACGGGTGGCGTGGCGGAACCGCCCGCTCTGGAGCTGGTCGTAGGCCACCTCGGCCACCAGCTCGGGCTTGAGCGGGACGAACGTCTTGTCCTTGGTGGCGTTCCACCGGTTCTCCGTGCCGGGGCGACGCTGCTCGGACGAGTCGCCGCCCGTCCCCTCCCCGACCCACGGGTGGGCGACAGGGTCGTGGTCGATGTGGGGAGCGAGCCTGGCCGCGAGCTCCGGTCGCTCCTTGGCCTTGAAGGCCGACGCTCCGCCGACGAAGTGCAGAGTTCCCGAGTCGTCGTAGAGGCCGAGCAGGAGTGACCCGACACCGTCGCCACTCTTGTGGACCCGGTAGGCGGCGACAACGCAGTCGGCGGTTCGCTTGTGCTTGATCTTGAACTGGGTCCGCTTGCCCTCGACGTAGGGGTCGCCGACGGGCTTGGCGATCACCCCGTCGAGCCCGGCCCCTTCGAATCGATCGAACCAGTCGGTGGCCCGGTCCCGGTCGATGGTTCCCGGAGTGAGGTGCACGGGAGCAGGTGCGCCGCCGAGAGCTTCGTCGAGCGCCAGCCGCCGTTCACCGAAGGGCCTGGTTCGCCAGTCTTCGTCGTCGAGGGCGAGCAGATCGAACCCGACGAACGAGGCCGGGGTCTCGGCGGCCAGCCGCTGGACTCTCGAGTCGGCGGGATGGATCCGCTGGAGCAGTGCATCGAAGTCGAGACCGCCACCTCCGGGAACGACGATCTCGCCATCGATCACACACCGGTCGGGCAGGGCGGCGCGCAGCGGGTCGAGGAGCTCGGGGAAGTAGCGGGTCAACGGTCGCTCGTTGCGGCTCCCCAACTCCACGTCGTCGCCGTCGCGGAACACGATGCAGCGGAACCCGTCCCACTTCGGTTCGAACCACAGGTCGTCCCGATCGGGTATCTCGTCGATCGCCTTGGCGAGCATGGGCGACACCGGGGGCATCACGGGCAGGTCCACGATCCAAGACTAGGACCGACCGACCTCGCTAGGTTGGGGCGATGGTCAGCTCGCGCACCGAACGGATCACCGCCCGCGACGGTCAGGAGTTCGACGGTCACGTCGCTCTCCCCGACTCGGGCTCGGGTCCCGGCATCCTCCTCATCCAGGAAGTGGGCGGGGTGAACGGCTACATCCGCGCCGCCGCCGACCGCCTCGCCGATCTCGGCTACGTGGTCCTCGCCCCCGACGCGTTCTGGCGCGTCCAACCCAACTTCACCGTCGAAGCCTTCACCGAGGCCAACCTCGGCGAGTGCATGGCCGTCGCCGGCCAGTTCGATCAGGAGCAGGGACTGTCGGACTTCGGCTCGGCGCTCGAGCACCTCCGGGAGCTCCCCGAGGTGCTCGGCGAGGTGGGCGTCCTCGGGTTCTGTTTCGGCGGCACCCAGGCGTTCCTCATGGCTGCCGAGTT
The DNA here is from genome assembly GCA_007121465.1 of Acidimicrobiales bacterium. Classification (GTDB taxonomy): domain Bacteria; phylum Actinomycetota; class Acidimicrobiia; order Acidimicrobiales; family SKKL01; genus SKKL01. The sequence goes on from SKKL01000274.1 coordinate 6,332, forward strand.
CGATCTCGATGCGGCTGTCTCCTACTACGGGAGTGGTGTTGCCGCATCGATCGACCGGGCCGGTGACATCGAGTGCCCGCTGCTGTTCCACTTCGGAGGCAGCGATCCCTTCCTCCCCGCCGAGGACATCGAGACCATCAAGGACGCCACCTCGGCGATGTCCAACATCGAGATGCTCGTCCAGCCCGATGCCGGCCACGCCTTCGACAACCACCTGTCGGAGAACTTCTGGGACGCCGACGCCGCTGCTCAGGCGTGGACCCGCACCGTCGGGTTCCTCTCCGAACACCTCCCCGTCCCCCGCTGACGCGG
>SKKL01000262.1 GCA_007121465.1 Acidimicrobiales bacterium
ACGTCGGCACTCGAGCCGTGCTCGACAACGGCGGAGCGCTGAGCCACCACCACGGCGTGGGCCTCAACCGGTCGCGGTTCATGGCCGATGCGCTGGGATCTGCCCACGGAGTGCTGACCTCGGTGAAGGCCGCGCTCGACCCGAACGGCATCCTCAACCCTGGCAAGCTCGGTCTCCCCGATCCGTTCGGCCCGGTCGGGTGGCCGTGAAGGCACTTCGACAGCTCGATCCTGGCGTCCTCGGCCTCGGAGTGCTCTCAGCCGTGGTCATCGTCGGGCCTGCTGCGGCGCTGTCGATCGCGCTCGTCGACAGGGATTCCGACGACGGAGCTGGTGCGCTCGGTCTCCTGTTCATCGCGGTGATCCTGTTCGGGTTCGCCTTCGGAGGTCATCGGACGGCCCGGACCGGCGTCCACCTCCCCGTCACCCATGGGGCCTTCGTCGGGCTCCTCGCCTTCGCCGCCGTCCAGGCGGTCGTACTCACCGGATCGGCGATCGTGGGCCGAGAGGGCCAGGTGAGCGTGCTCGCCCTCGCGGTGTCGGCGCTGATGGCATCATCGGCAGGCATGATCGGGGCATCGCTCGGTGTTCGCCGATCGACCTGGCACCGCTGAACCCAATCGGGAGGGCACATGACCCTGATCTTGGTCATCGACGTGGGAACCAGCGGTGTTCGCTCTGCCGCGGTCGACACCGACGGGGCGATCGTCGCCGAGCGCTATGCACGGGCTCTTCCCACCTCGCCGATGGCCGGGCTGGTCGAGTTCGACGCCGGCCAGTTGGCTGATGTCGCCCTCGACTCGGCCCGGGCCGTGCTTGACGAAGTCGGCGACGTGGCCGCGGTGGGGATCGCCAACCAGCGGGCATCGACGCTCGTGTGGGATCGCTCGACCGGCGAGCCGGTCGGGCCCGGGATCGGGTGGCAGGACCTTCGAACCGTCGGCGAGTGCCTGACCCTTCAGGGCGACGGCATCAGGCTCGCTCCCAACCAGTCGGCCACCAAGCTCGCGCATCTGCTCGACGGCGCCGATCCCGAGCGTCAGCGCGACCTGTGCTTCGGCACGGTCGACACGTGGCTGATCTGGAGGCTCACCGACGGTGCCCGCCATGTCACCGACGCAACCAATGCCGCGGTCACCGGCCTGCTGACCGGCGATGCCGCCCAGTGGAACGACACGGTGCTCGAGGCGTTGCGGATCCCCCGCTCCTGCCTCCCCGAGATCGTCGACTCGGCGGGCCCGATCGGCTCGGCAACCGTGCTCGACGGCGCGCCACCCATCACCGGATTCGCCGGGGACCAACAGGCATCGCTGATCGGACAAGGCTGTGTCCGGCCCGGCATGGCCAAGATCACCTTCGGCACCGGCGGGATGCTCGACATGTGGCTCGGTGACGAAGGCCCCGCCAGCGCCGAGCGCAGCCCGACGGGGACCTTCCCCATCGTCACGATGCGCCACGGGGGTGTCACGTCGTGGGGGCTCGAGGCGATCATGCTGTCAGCAGGCTCCAACGTCGACTGGCTGGTGGAGGACCTCGGGCTGATCGGCTCGGCCGAGGAGTCCCACGAGGTCGCGGCCTCGTGCGAGTCGACCGACGGGGTCGTGTACGTACCTGCCCTGCTCGGGCTCGGGACGCCCTACTGGGACTACGGGGCCCGTGGGGCTCTGTTCGGTATCACCCGTGGCACCACCCGAGCTCAGGTGGTGCGAGCGGTGCTCGAAGGCATCGCCCATCGCGGGGCCGATCTCGTCGAAGCGGCCGAGGCCCAGTCCGGAACGACCATCGACGCGCTGCGGATCGATGGGGGGATGAGCGCCAATCCCACGTTCGCACAGGCCCTGGCCGACGCCACCGGCAAGCCGGTCGAGCTGTCACCGGTGCTCGAGGCCACGACGCTCGGTGCCGCCCACCTCGCGGCGCTCGGAGCAGGTCTGCTCGACTCGGTCACCGACATCGCCGAACGATCCCGACCCCGTGAGCGGATCGAGTCGCGCTCCCGACTCGATCGGGACGTGTGGGCCACCGCGGTCGAACGTGCTGCTCGATGGCATGGCGATCTCTCGGCCCTCGACTTCTGAGGATGCAGATTTGGGCCCTTCGGCCCATGCCTCCTGACTTTGTGTCAGGAGCGATCGCGCCTAATGTGTGACCGTCGTCACCACAAAGCGACCGAGGTTGTCGGGGGGAAACCGAGCCTCGATCATCGACACAGCTCGAGGGAGACTCAATGACACGTCGTCGTATCAGAACCGGACTCGCCGGTGTCGTCGCTGCCATCGCCATTCTGGCGAGCGGCTGCGGCAACGAGAACGGCACCAACTCGGACGGGGGCAACGGAGGCCGCACCCAGATCAGCGTGCCGAGTGGCGGGATCGCCGACCCGGGGCCGGCCGATGTCGAGATCCACAACTTCCGCTTCGAGGACGAGACCCACACCATCTCGGTCGGCGACACCGTCATGTGGGTCAACGAAGGTTCGGCACCGCACACGGTCAACCTCGGCGATGACCTGGGCAGCTCAGGCACCATCCGCACTGGCAACGGCTTCGAGTTCCAGTTCGACGAGCCCGGCACCTACGAATACGTGTGCGACAACCACCCGATGGAGGGCACGATCATCGTCGAGTAGGCGACCCGGGTAGCTGCTGGGGCTGCTGCCGGGGCACACTGGTGGTGACGGTGAGTCGGTCGGGTGACCGCGGCCTGGCATCGACCAGGTCGAGGAAGGTCGGGACTCCACAGGGCAGGGTGCTGGCGAGATGCCAGTCGGGGCGACCCGCAGGACAGTGCCACAGAAAACAGACCGCCGATGGCCCGGTTCGCCGGGCACAGGCAAGGGTGAAACGGTGCGGTAAGAGCGCACCAGCGTCCGGGGTGACCCGGGCGGCTCGGTAAACCCCACCCGGAGCAAGGCCAAGTCGTGGGCATGGACGGCCCGTCCGTCCCGTCAGGGACAGCCCACAGGTAGGCCGCACAGATGGATGGTCACCCATCGGGATCCCGGCAACGGGCCCGAGGACAGAATCCCGCCTACAGACCGACTCACCGTCACCACCACCACTGAACAGCGCCGGGCCAGCACGGACGCGGGTGGTGTGGCAGGATTTTCCTCCGCCAGAGGTGTGGGGCAGTGATCCGGTCGGATGGGGATGGTCGCAGACGGGTCGACCGGGGAGCCAATGGCGAAACCGACACGCCTCCGACGACACCCACATGACCCACCTTCCGGAGGTATGGCGATGCGACGAAAGCTGGTAGCGATCCTTGGTGCAGCACTCCTGTTCCTGGTCGGACCCTTGGCCGTGGGGGCCTCGGCGCACTTCATCGAGGTGAACCCGCCCGGCAACAGCGGACCGAAAGGAGGCTGGGTCGGCGGGCCGGTGCCGGTGCCTGGCAAAGGCCAAGGCCTCGTCCTCGGCGGCCCCGACGGGCAGCAGATGATGACCCCGGCACACAACAAGGGCCTCAACCAGGCCTGTGAGAGCCTGCGGGCCAACGGCAACGGCGTGGTCGACATCTACGGTCCACCGCCCCATCAGGTGCTGCCTCCCGGCTTCACCTCGGGGTGTGCCCACGGCGACGTGATCCCGCCACCCGCTGACTAGGGCCAGTACCTGACCCGAGCACGGGAAGCGACCCCCGGGACGGCCGGGGGGCGCTTCGCGTCCCGCTGAGAAACTCACCATCGCCCCGGTTCGACAAACCCGCTACCGGGGCTCCTCGGTGACACGTTGCAGCTCGAGCCGTCGCTCGTCGCCGACGAACACGAGCCGGTCGGGATCGATGTCGAGCCACCGCACCTGAGTCGGCTCGTACAAGAGCTCCCGCCACTCCTCCTCGCCTGGGCATCCGACGTCGGTCGTCACGACTGCGAGGCCGAGCTGGTAGGGCTGGCCCTCGTCGAGCGACCACTCGCCCGAGAAGCCGTTGCAGAACGACATCCCGTTGACCGAGCCATCCCCGTCGAGTTGGAACCCGGGTCGAAAGTGCTGGAGCGCGGACAGCTCGGCCATGTCGTCTGGCCAGTCGCCACCAACGGCGGTCACGTCCCACTGCCCGACGAGGTCCTCGGGGCTGACGACCACCTTGCGGTAGAGAGCATGGAGATCCCCACCACGAAGCTCGATCGTCTCGTCGAACACCGCCACCTCGGGGGCAGACTCCATCAGGGCCACGACGGCCTCGTCGAGGCGCGCGTGGTCCTCGTTCACGCACTCGTCGGAGGTGGTCGGCGCCGCGTCGACCACGAGCGCTCCCTCGTCCTCCCGCCAGGTCCCGACGAGCTCGTTGCACCCCGAGAAACCGGTGAGGGAGCCGTCCGCCTCCAGTGAGAGCGTCGGCATCCACAGCGGATCGACCCGGCCGGCGACGATGGGAAGCCCGGTGATCACCCAGTCCCCCACCAGAGCCTCCTCCACCGGACCCGAGGTTCCCTCGGTGGCCACCGGGAGGTCATCGTCGCGATCGAGCATCATCCAGCTCGCCGCCCCTATGACCAGGAAGACCACAGCGCCGGCCAGACCGGTGGCGACCCGGCGCCGCCGATCCCGGCGCTGGACCCGCCGTTCGACATCGGCGGTGGTGAAGCCGACCGGTTCGCTCCCGGCTGCACTATCGAGAAGGTCACGAAGCTCGGTCATCGTCGGTCGACCTCCGGTTCGGGGGCGTGCTCGTCGTCGAGCAGCCCCGCCGTTCTCAGGTTGCGGATCGCCGCGCTGGTCGAGGCCTTGACCGTTCCCTCGGCGCAGTCGAGCGCCGCGGCGGTCTGGGCCACGTCGAGCCCCAGGTAGTAGCGGGCCACGATGACCGCTCGTTGCCGAGGGGGCAGATCGGCTACGGCCTCTCGCACCGCGAGCGAGCCGGCGGCATCGTCCGCGTCGCCAGGGACCACGGCCGTCGGCCCGTTCCGGGCATGACGTTCGTTGGCCCGCCGCTCGGCCGCCCGCCGCCGGAACCGCGACCGGGCCAGATTGAGTGCGGTCCGATAGGTCCAGGCTTCGGGCGATTCCATCTGGCTCACCGTCCCCCACCGTTGCCACGCCCGGGCCAAGGCCTCCTGCGCCAGCTCCTCGGCCACCGCCCGCTCGCCGCAGTACAACGTCAGCGAACCGACGAGCCGCCCACGCAGGCGCTCACAGAACTCGGCGGCGCTGTCGGAGGTAGGGGTCATCGATGAAGGAACGCTCCTCGGGGTCTCCCGGTTTAGTCCGTCACCAGTTCTCACGCCGCGATCCGGTCCCGTGGCTCCTGACATCGATGCACCTCCGATGGCATGATCGGGCCGTGTTCGACGATGGCGGTGACAACTGGGGTGTTCGCGACGCGCTGCTCGGGGCGGTGATTCCCCTGCCGTTGCTCGTGGCCCGCAGCGCCGGCCGGACCGACCCGCTCACCGTGCTGCGACGGATCTTCGCCAGCTTCTGCCAGATGATCGTGTTCATGGGAATCGTGGTCGTCGTGTTGTGGACCACCGACGCCCTGCCCGATCCTCCCCTCGACCAGCCGTTCGTCGCCGCCGCCATCCTCGCCGTGGCCGCGTCGCTCTTCCTGGTCCTGGCCCAGGTGATCCCTCCGCCGCTCGACTGCACAACGCCCGGGGCGCTGATCACCACCTACCGCCTCCGGTTCTTCGTGCGAGTCGCCCTGACCGAGACACCGGTTCTGTTCGGCTTCGTGGCCTTCATGCTCACGAACCGGCCCGACCTCTACCTGCTCGGAGCCGCCGCCACCATCATCGGGTTCGCTCTGGCGGCACCGACCACCCGCAACCTCGAACGCGACCAGGACGAGCTCAGCACCCGGGGATGTGCGATCCCGCTCATCCCTGCATTGCGTGGCGATCCGTCGATCTGGGACGAGCCGGACGACCCGGCGTGAGTCACCCGAAGCGGCGACGCATGCGGACGGCCACGACGAACACCGCGACCATGACCGCCAGGAACCCGATCAGCGCCACCCACGGGAAGCCTGCATCGCCGCCCTCACCGGTGGTGCCCTCGATATAGGCCTCGACGGCCGAGGCAGCCGGGTCGACGGTCTCGACGGTCTCGGGGGCGGATTCCACGGCCCCCACGCTACCGGGGCAGAGGCCACCGGAGCATCGCCTCCGGTTCGGTCGATCAGGCGGCCGCCTGAGCTGGGCCCGGTGCCGATGCCGCGGCATCACGGGCCCGACGATCACCGAGGGGATTCGTTGAATCCGTGCAGGATCGGGCCGTTCGACCCCATCGCCACCCGCGTGACCGAGGGCTGGCCCACCCGGGTCCGCCACGACGCCTCGGTCGCCCCACCGAGCACCCACGACAGCACCGACTTGATGGGCGACACGTGGGTGACCACGACGACATCGACATCCACCGCGGAGGCCACGAGAGCGTCGCACGCCTCGGCGACCCGTCGATGGAGCGAGGCGTGGGACTCGCCACCGGGCGGGTTCCAATCCGGGTCCGAGCGCCACGACGACCACACCGAGGCGGGCACCTCGCCCACCGGCATCCCGTCGAGCTCGCCGTAGTCGAGCTCGATCCACCGGGGATCCTCCTCGACCTCGTGCCCGAAGGCCTCGGCGGTCCGTCGGGCCCGGAGGAGAGGGCTCGACACGACCCGATCGACAGGTCCGATC
>SKKL01000078.1 GCA_007121465.1 Acidimicrobiales bacterium
CCTCGTTGTCGAGCATCTGGGCTTCGTCGAGGGCGAGCATCACCCCCAGTTCTTGTTCGCCGGCGGCCGCGGCGACGTCGACGAGCACGTCGGCGAGGGCCTCGCGGTCGGGGGAGCGGGCTGGCTTGCGAACCCGGATGCCGGTGCCGCCGATGCTGAGCGACACCGCATCGATCGAACGCAGCGCTCGCGAGACCCGAGGGGTGCGGTCGAGCTCTTCGATGATCCGGCTCGCCTGGCGGAGCATCGACACGATGGCGTCGTCACCGCCCACCGCCTCGAGTCGGACGACCCGGAACCCCACGCGTTCGCCCACCGACGCGAGCTTGCCCAACAGGACGGTCTTGCCCACTCCGCGCAGTCCGGTGAGGAGCAGGTGCTGGGTCGAGCGACCCGCGGCGAGGCGGCGCAGGGACAGCTCGGCGGTGTCGATGGTGCGGTCTCGTCCGACCAGCGCCGGGGGAGGGGTGCCCGCACCCGGCGCGTAGGGGTTGGCGACCGGGTCGTAGCGTTCTCCAGACATTCCCCGACTTTAGCAAAGAAAGCGAAACTGCGGGCAGGTTAGGCGAAGCTCGCCCGGGGCGACCCGGCCCAGTCAGCGAGGTGAAGAGCCGTGAGGCAAGCTCGTCGGATGCCTCAGCCGAGTCCACTTGCCCGACGGTTGTGGACGGTGGTCGAACCGATCCACGCCGTCACCTACTTCGCGCCCGAGTCGGGCGATGCCTATGAGGCTGCCGGACTCACCGGGTTCTGGCGGAAGTACTTCGCCGGTCGAGCCGCGCCGATGGGTGCGGTGTCCGCGGGGCCGGTCGTCGCCGCCTTCTTCAACTTCGAGCCGGACTTCGTTCGCCGGGGCGTGCCCGACGTGTGGACCCGCATCAGTCCGGATGACGCCATCGCGGCGCGCTCTGCCGGAGCGGCCTCGGCGTTGCGACGCCTGGCCGGCGATTCGCTCGACTCCGAACGAATCGCCGAGGCAGTGGATCTGATGCAGTGGTTGGCGGCCGCGGCCGATCCCGCGGGTCGCCCGCTGTTCGCCGCGAACCTCGACGTGGCCTGGCCCGAGGACTCGGTCGCCGCGACCCCGTCACCGGCGCGCCGGTCGTCGCCCGAGGCCTCATCGGGTCGGCCGGGGACCGGACCTATGTCGCCTCGCCGCTGCACAAGCAGCGCTACGACCTCGCCACCGGCGAGTGCCTCGACGACCCGGACCTGTCGCTGCGGACCTGGGCGGGGCGGGTCCGCAACGGAGTGATCGAGATCGGGCTCCCCGGCGGCGACCGCGACCCGGTGTGACAGGATCGGTCCCATGCCGTTCGCGAGCGTGGGGAACATCGACCTCTACTACGAGGTCGCCGGGTCCGGACCACCGGTGCTTTTCATCAGCGGCACCGGCGGCGACCTCCGCCGCAAGCCGAACGTCTTCGACGGCCCGCTCGCCCGGGGCGCCACCCTCGCCTCCTACGACCAGCGGGGGCTCGGCCAGAGCACCAAGCCCGACTCGGTGCCGACGATGGCCGACTATGCCGACGACGCCGCCGGGGTACTCGCCCACCTCGGCTGGGAGTCGGTCCGGGTCGTCGGCGTCTCCTTCGGCGGCATGGTGGCCCAGGAGCTCGTCCTGCGCCACCCCCACCTGGTCGAGCGCCTCGTGCTGTGCTGCACCTCCTCGGGTGGGGCGGGGGGATCGTCCTATCCCCTTCACGAGCTCGCCGACCTCGAGCCCGATCAGCGTCGCCGCCGCCAACTCGCCATCAGCGACACCCGGCGCGACGAGGCCTGGCAGGCGGCCGAACCCGACAAGGCAGCCACGGTGCTCGAGCTCATGGCCGCCGACGCCGAGCCGCTCGACGACGATCCCGACCGCGAGCGCGGCGGCCGGTTCCAACTCGAAGCCCGCAAGGGCCACGACACCTGGGAGCGCCTGCCCGAGATCACCATCCCGGTGCTGCTCACCGCCGGCCGCTTCGACGGAATCGCCCCGGTGTCCAACAGCGAGGCCATCGCCTCCCGCCTTCCGGACGCGTCGCTCCAGGTGTTCGAGGGTGGGCACCTCTTCCTGCTCCAGGACCGGTCCGCGTGGCCGGCGATCGTCGACTGGCTCGACCTGGACTGAGCGGGCGGGGCGAGTCCGCGCCGACGAGCAGATCCAGCTGCTGGAGCAGCGCGGGGCCACCTGCCTGCACGGCCCGGTCATCCGCACCCATCCGCTCGGGCCCGAGGCCGCGCTGCAATCGCCACCCAGGCTGTGATCGCCAACCCACCCGACGTGGTGGTTCTCACCACCGGGATCGGGGTGCGGGGGTGGTTCGAAGCCGCCCACGCTTCCAGCTCGGTGACCACCTGAGAGAAGCGCTCGACAGAGCGATGGTCGTCGCGCGCGGTCCCAAGGCGACCGGAGCGGCGGTCACCTGCGGGATGGAGGTGGCGTGGGGCTCACGGGAAGCCACCTCGGCAGCGATCGTCGAACACCTGAGCCACGAGGAGCTCGAGGGCCGACGGATCTGGGTGCCACCGTCGTGGCGGTGCCCGTCTACCGCTGGTCGCTTCCCGACGACATCGACCCCGCGGCCCGTCTGATCCGTGCCGTCATCGACGGGCGCGTCGATGCGGTCACCTTCACCGCCCGCCCGGCGATCGAGAACCTCTTTCTCATCGCCGACGAGCTCGACCTCGCCGATTCCCTACGGGCCGCACTCTCTGACGTGGAGCTCGGCCTCACGACGACCGAGCGGAACATGATCGGCCTGGTCAACGTGGCCCTGACCGTCCCCGCCCAGATCTTCATCGGGATGGCCCTCGATCGGTGGGGCCCGAGGCGCGTCTTCGCCGGGATCCTGATGTTCGCCATCGTGCCCAACACGATCTTCGCTCTCGCCCAGACCTTCGAGGCTCTCCTCCTCAGCCGCCTCGCCCTGTCGGTCGTCGGCGCCGGGTTCGTCGTCGGCATCCGCATGGTCTCGGAGTGGTTCCCGCCCCGTGAAGTCGGCACCGCCGAAAGCGTCTACGGCGGGTGGGGCAACTTCGGTTCGGCCGCTGCTGCGTTCAGCCTCCCCGTCCTCGCCGGTGTCTTCGGCGGGGCCGACGGCTGGCGCTGGTCGATCTTCCTCACCGGAGTCATCGCCTTCGCCTACGGCGTCTACGACCTGCGGGCCGTGACCGACACGCCCGAGGGTGTGCGCTACGCCAAGCCCCGCCGACAGGGGGCACTCGAGGTCACGCCCCGGGGTGGCGTGTTCGGGCTGGCCATCCCACCGTCCCCCTCAACCTGGCGCTCGCCGTGATCGCCTGCATGTTCTGCTCCTTCTTCGTCCAGGCCGGTGAGGGTGCGGTCTACGCGGTGGTGCCCCTGGTCAAGAAGCGGGTGTCGGGTCAGATCTCGGGCATGGCCGGAGCGTTCGGCAACGTCGGTGCGGTCACCTTCCTCACCATCGGGCTCTACGTGAGCGAGCGGGTCTTCTTCCTGGTGATCGCCGGGGCGGCGGTCGTGGCGTTCATCGCCAACCTGTTCGGGTCGAGCACGTCTGAGGCGGTGAGGCGATTGGCCACCTCCCAGTGGTACGGCAGGAAGAGGGTGCCGAGACGCAGGTCGTGGTTCGGTGCCCAGGCTACGACCGATACGCCCTGTCGGCTGGTGAGCTGAGCCGGGTCGCCATCGACCAGGCCCATGGCGGAACCGGCGGTGGTGGGTGGGCTCAGGCGTGAGCCAGACGACGGTGATCAGCAGGACTGAGGCCGCGGACCCGCTTGAACGCCGTGCTGAACGCGAACGGCGTGGCGTAGCCCACCTGGTGGGCGACCGAGGTGACGGTGGCGCCGGGCTCGGCGAGCAGGTCGGCGGCGAGGGTGAGCCGCCAGTCGGTGAGATAGGTCATCGGTGGTTGGCCGACCAGGTCGTTGAAGCGCCGGGCGAGCGCGGCCCGTGACACTCCGACCTCGGCGGCGAGCGAGGCGACGGTCCAGGGGTGGTCGGGGTGGTCGTGCATCAGGCTCAGCGCCGGGCCCACGACGTCGTCGAGATGACTCTGGAACCAGCTGGTGCCGGGGTCCGAGCACGAGGTGAGCCACGAGCGCAGCACGGCGACGACGAGCAGGTCGAGCAACCGATCGAGGACCACCGTCTGGCCGGGGTGGGCCTTGTCGATCTCGGCACTGAGCAGATCGACGAGGGGGGAGTCGAGCGCGTCGGCGGTGGTGGTGATGGACGGGGGCAGCGTGGTGAGGAGCCGTTGGCCGACCGCTCCGACCGACTCGTAGGTGCCGATCAGCATCTCGGTCGTGTCGGGACCGGGTGGGCCGTCGAGCGACGCGGTGCCCCACGTGCGCACGCCGAGCAGCATCGACTGGGCGACCGACCGACCGTCGAGACTGCGACAGTCGTTGCCGGGAAGGATGACGATGGTGGGCTCGCGGCCGAGCGAGTCCGAGACGCAGTAGGAGTCCGGTCCCTGGATGAGGGCGATGCTGCCCTCGTCCATCGACTGCGGGTCCTGACCGTCGCGCTGGAGCCAGACCTGGCCCCGAGTCACCGCTACGAGGGCCAGCGGCGCCTGGTCCTGGACCCGGATCGACCACGGCGGGGCCATGAGGGCCCGAACGAGGTGGGCGCCACTCGCCCGCGGACCATCGACGAGGCTGGTCAGGGAATCCACGCCCCGAGCTTAGACGATCACGCATGCAAATGAGCCTTCCCGCTATGGATCGTCCAATTGCTCCCGTGGTCTGCTCTGACCATGAACACCACCATCAGCCCCACCCCGGTTGCCCGTCCCACCCTGGGCATGGTCACCCAGGCCGTCCATCGCCGGTCGGTTGCCGTGCTCTCGACGGTGTCGGCCGCGGGACGACCCCACGCGGCCACCGTCGTGTACAGCGCCGTGGGCCATCAGCTCTATGTGAGCACCATCCGTTCGAGCCGCAAGGGCCGGAACCTGGCCGAGAACCCATGGGCCGGGGTCGTGATCCCGGTTCGCCGCCTGCCGGTCGGCCCGCCGTCATCGATCCAGTTCCAGGCGCGAGCCGAGCTGTTGAGTCCCGACGACGACGAGCTCGTCCGCCTGGCCGAGGCGGGCGAGCTGAAGGAGGTCACGGGACACGGCGAGCTCGACCTGCCCGATGGGTGCTTCGTGCGGATCACGCCGGTGAACCGCCTTCACACCTACGGCCTCGGCCTCTCGTTGTGGAAGCTGATCCGAGACCCGCTCAGTGCCGGAGCCAGCGTCGAGCTACCGGGCGACGACCGAGGGCGGGCGGACCGCTAGACCGCTCGGAGCCACCCGAGCCGCTGGTGCTCGGTCACGCGCTGGCCGGCTTCTGCGTCCATCGCCATCAGCCGTCCACCGAAGGCCGAGACGACCGGCACCTCGTGATGGGTGGACCGGACGTGCCCGAGGGTTGCCCCCGGATCGATCGTCGGTGGAAGGCCCATGGTCGGGACGAACACGCCGGCGGCAGGACTGACCAGGACCCGCTCGTTGCTGGTGAAGTACTCCCCGTCTGTGTCCACGGGTTGAGTGTGCAGTCCGGGTCGGGCAGCCGGGTGTCCCGGCGATGAAGAGCCGAACAACGGGAGCTGTTCCGGATCTGACCGGAATCAGCCCCCGTGTCGGTCCGTCAGGTGGCGGTCGGTGCGGGGTCCGGCTCGTCGATCACGGGAGTCGGCTCGCCGTGACGTCGCCACCACGTCCATCCGCCGAGGGCCAGGGCGGCGAACACGAGGAAGGGAAGGGCCACTCCGAGGGCCACGATCGCCACGCCGAAGACGGACTGGACGGCCCCCCACCCGGTGCCGAGCGAGTCGCCGAAGCCGGGCAAGGAGTCGTCGGCGGCCACGTTGAGGGTCATCGGCTCCTCTTCCAGACGGGTGGTCTGTCGGGTCGGTTCGCCGTCGTCGTCGACAGGGACCGCGGTGACCGACGGGCGGGGCCGGTCACCGGTCGAGGCATCGAACGACGCCCAGGCCACGACCGACTCCTCGGGCTCGAGTACCTCGTCCTCGGCCAGGCCGATGAGGGTGAAGTCCTCACGACGCAGGTCGAGACCGAGATCCCGGACCTCGATGTCGGTCAGGCCGGTGTTGCCCATGTTCTCGATCGCCACACACACGATCACGCCTTCGCCCTCGGTCACGTCGAGTCGACGCTCGCCGGGGCAGCGGTCACCTTCGTCGTCACCCACATAGGCCGTGACGTCGACCGCCAGGGCCGGCTCGGGAGCTTCCTCGGTGATGGTGAGGGTGATGGTCGCCAGAGACACCTGGGACTCGAGGGTGCGGAGCTGGCCTCGCAAGACCTCGAGATTGGTCTCGCGGTCGAGCAGCTGGGCCTCGAGCGACGCGACCGCCTCGACGCTCTGCGCCCCGGAGAGGAGCTCCCGCAGCCGCTCGACGCTCACTTCGGCACTGAGGATCCGACTCTGGAGATCGACGACCCGGTCGGTCACGTCGGTGGCGTCGATCTCCTGGTCGACGACGGATCCGATCCCTTCGAGGCGCTCCATGACCTCCCCGAACTCCGAGGGTGGAACCCTCAGCACCAGTCGGGTGGTCGGCGCGGGATCACGGGTCGACTCCTGGGAGAAAACCGCTCCGCCGGATCCGGCTACGGCTTCCTGAGCCCGCCGGGTCGCCGCCGCCACGTCGTCGACCTCGACCCGCATGGTGGCGGTGTAGACGATCGAGCGGCCGAACTCGGAGCCGGCGAGAACCATCGAGCCCATGTCGCCGCCCGCCCCGGCCGACCGGTCGCCTTCGGGCGGTGCTCCACCGTCTGCCTCGTCGGGCATGGCCTGCTCGCCATCGTCGGCCCAGTCCGGCGCCTCGGCGACGTCGTCGCTGTCCCACCCGCCGTCGACGGGGGCGTCACCGATCGATGCGTCGCTCGCCGGGCCAGATGTCTCGCTGGCCATGTCGTCCCCGTCGGAACACGCCGAGAGGAGCAGGGTCGCCGCGGCGATGACCAATCCGAATCGGCGGACCGCTCGCCACTGCCTGTGTCGCACCTTCGACCCGTTCGACCCCATGTGCCCGTCTCCTCGCCTCGTCCTGTGCGAATGAGACGTGTGGTGGTGGGGTCTGGTTCCCGACACCTGAGCCACGACCCGATCGTTGTGGCAGGCTCAGGTCATGAAGATCGGAATGGGCATCAACTACACGGGCGATCCGCGGGCGGCGGGGGAGCGAGCCGCCGACCTCGAAGCAGCGGGCGTCGACATGCTGTGGGTCGCCGAGCTCTACAGCTTCGACGCGGTCAGCCTCCTCGGCTACCTCGCGGCGAAGACCGAGCGGGTGGAGCTCGCCTCGGGCATCCTCCCGCTGTACTCCCGAAGTCCTGCCCTCATCGCCATGAGCGCCGCCGGCCTCGACGCCGTGTCGGGCGGACGGTTCGTCCTCGGGCTCGGCGCCTCGGGCCCCCAGGTGATCGAGGGGTGGCACGGGGTTCCCTACACCAAGCCCCTCGCCGCGACCCGCGACGTGATCGACATCTGCCGCAAGGTGTGGCGCCGCGAGGTGGTCGAGCACCACGGCGAGGTCTACGAGCTGCCCCTCCCTCCCGATCAAGGCACCGGTCTCGGCAAGCCGCTGAAGATCATCAACCACCCGGTGCGGGAGTCGATCCCGATCTTCCTCGCCAGCCTCGGACCGAAGAACGTGGCCATGACCGCGGAGATCGCCGATGGGTGGTTGCCGACGATCTACCACCCCGACAAGGCTCGCGACGTGTGGGGCGCCGACCTCGACGCCGGTTCGGCCCTCCGCGATGCCTCGCTCCCTCCCCTCGAGGTCGCGGTGGGCGGAACCGTGGCCATCTGCGACGAGCACACCGCCCAGCAGCTCCGCGACGCGTCCCGCCCGGGTCTCGCGCTCTACATCGGGGGCATGGGGTCCCGGAGCCAGAACTTCTACAACAACACGTTCCGCCAGTACGGCTACGAGGCCGAGGCCGCCGAGATCCAGGACCTCTTCCTGTCGGGCAAGAAGAAGGAAGCCGCCGAAGCGATCCCCGAGGAGTATCTCAAGGCGACGGTCATGGCCGGCGACGAGGGGTTCGTGCGTGACCGGGTCCAGGCCTACGCCGCCTCGGGGGTGACCCAGCTGCGGATCAGCCCGAAGGGCGATCTGCCCGAGTTGGTCGAGAAGATCCGGGCCTGGGTCGACTGAGAGGCCGGCGCGGCGGAGGGGTCAGACCTCGTCGTCGGGTTTCACGGTGACCCGGAGCTCGCCGGTGTCGACGTCGTAGATGCAGCCCCACACCGTCATCGGCTCGGGGAAGTACGGGCAGGCCCGCACCCGGGCGACGTCCTCACGGACCGAGTCCTCCTCGTCGACGAAGGGCATGAAGTCGATATCGGCCGGGTCGTGGCCCGAGGCGTCCTTGACCCGTTCACGGATCTGATCGTTGGTGACCCCGTGCATCCCGCAGCGGGTGTGGTGGATGATCACCACCTCGCGCGTGCCGAGTACCTCCGCCGAGACGATCATCGACCGGAGTGCGTCGTCGGACGCCCGCCCGCCGGCGTTGCGCAGGATGTGGGAGTGGCCGATCTCGAGGCCGAGGAACCGGAACAGATCGAGCCGGGCGTCCATGCAGGCGAGCACGACCAGCTGGCGGGTCGGCTTCGCGTCGAGGCCCTCGCCGTGGAACTGCTCCTTCCACTGCTCGGCGGATCGGATGATCTGTCCGTACATCGGCATAGGTCAATGATGGCATCGCAGCGACTGCGCGAACACAGCTTCGAGCAGGCACACTCGTCCGATGAGGTTCGTGATCTACGGTGCCGGAGCAGTCGGGGGAGTAGTCGGGGGGAGGTTGGCCGAGGCGGGCCACGACGTCATCCTCATCGCTCGGGGAGCGCACCTGGAAACGATTCGGCGAGACGGTCTGCGGATCGACTCGCCCGGGGGATCGGTGACCGTGCGGTGCCCGGCGGTGAGCGATCCGAGCGAGGTCGACTGGGTCGGCGACGAGGTGGTGATGTTGGCCATGAAGGGCCAAGACACCGTTCCGGCGCTGCGGACACTTCGGGCGGTGGCACCGCCATCGGTCGCGGTGGTCTGTCTCCAGAACGGGGTGGTCAACGAGCGCGAAGCGCTCCGGTTCTTCGACGACGTCTACGGCGTCACCGTGATGGCTCCCACCGGCCACCTCGAACCGGGGGTCGTCCAGGCCTGGGCCGATCCGATCGCCGCCATCCTCGACATCGGCCGGTACCCCCACGGTGCCGACGACCGGGCCCGAGCGGTGGCCGACGCCATCTCGGGTGCCCGGATGGTCTCCGAAGCCCGCGACGACATCATGGCCTGGAAGCACCGGAAGCTGATCATGAACCTCGGCAACTCGGTCCAGGCGCTGTTCGGTCACGACCCCGACGCCGCGCCGATCGCCACGGCCGCCCGTGACGAAGCCCGGACGGTGTTCGACGCCGCAGGAGTCGACGTGGTGTCCGGCGAGACCGACCGCGAACGACGAGGCGACCTCCTCCAGGTCGGCGCGATCGGGGGCATCGAGCAGCGGCCGGGAGGCTCGACCTGGCAGAGCCTCGCTCGCGGCCAGGGCTCGGCCGAGACCGACTACCTGAACGGTGAGATCGCTCTCCTCGGCCGCCTGCACGGCGTACCCACCCCCTGTAACGCCCAACTCCAGCGGTGGATGGCACGCGCCGTCGACACCGGGGCCGAGG
This sequence comes from Acidimicrobiales bacterium, assembly GCA_007121465.1. Lineage (GTDB taxonomy): Bacteria > Actinomycetota > Acidimicrobiia > Acidimicrobiales > SKKL01 > SKKL01. Next base: position 9,679 of record SKKL01000078.1, read on the forward strand.
TCGCCAGCCACGATCCTGCAGAGTTCCTCGCCGAGCTCGAGGTTGGGTAGCGCCTGCCCCCTGAGTTTGGCAACGGCGCTGTGGGGTAGCACACAGGCATGGATCAACGAGCGATCAACGGCTTTTCCACCGGCGCGTTCCTGGCGACGGTGGGGGCGATCCTGTACTTCGCGGTCACCGCGACGGTCGAGGGCATCGATCTCGACGTTGCGGGTGTCATCCTCATGGTCGTCGGCTTCACCGTCGCACTGGGGGCAGTGCTGTGGGGGCTCACCATGGGCACGCGGTCGAACCGGACCCGGGTGATCGAACGCACTCGAGAGACCCCGCCCCCGTCTCAGCCGGTCGTCGAACAGCGGCCGGCCCAGCGGGTCGTCACCGAGTCCCGCCCCGCTCCTCCCCCGGTCGACCAGACCTGAGCCAGCTGCGCACTCACCGCCGCCGGATGGTGAGCAGCGCAGCGTCTCGGGGTGCTCTCGGTCGGAACGCGGAGCGCGGAACGTTCATCGTCACCTCGAGCGACCACGGCCCCGGGGTGGACCCGCCTCGTCGAGGTTGCCCGGCCCATCGGCGCGCTCCACGACGAGGTCGGCCCGCAGCAGACGACTGTGGGGAGCGGTGAGCCGGCGAACCAGGTCCGACGTCGCCGCCCACGGCGGGTTGGCCACGACCCGGAACGGCCGTCGGGGCAGCCGTAGGTCGGTCGCGTCCGCCCGGATGACCCGCACCCGGCTCACCGATGATCCCGGCCCCCTGGCCGTCGAATCCACGTCGAATCGACGCCGGAGATGAGCGAGACGGCCGGGGTGGAGCTCCACGGCGAGGACCCGGGCGCCGGTGGCTGCAAGGGGAGAGGTGAGCGACCCCCTTCCCGCCCCCACGTCGATGACGAGGTCGGCGGCGTCCACTTCGGAGAAGTCGACGAGGCGTTCGGCCCAGGCGTCAGTGAGCTCGTGGAACCCCCACCGGGGCGGACCGCCGGCGGACACGGAGCACCATCACGAAGAAGGCCATGAGCGCGACCTTGGTCGCTGCGTTGGGGTCGCGCCACCGAATTCGGGCATCATGCCCGTGGGGAACGACGTCCGATTCACGAAGGGGACCACATGCCGGCCAACCCGCTGAACACCGACGACTTCGACGGTGAGCTCTACAACCTCGCCATGTCCAAGGAGGCACGCCCGCTCCTCGAGCAGGTGAAGAAGTTCATCGCCGAGGAGGTCGAGCCGATCACCGCGGAGTACCACCGCCTGGGCGCCGAGCGTGAGGACCGGTGGAGCTATGCCCCCGGGCAGCTCGAGCTGTTGGAGGGGGCCAAGACCAAGGCCAAGGAGCAGGGGCTCTGGAACTTCTTCCTTCCGAACGCCGAGACCGGCCAGGGTCTGTCCAACCTCGACTACGCCTACATCGCGGTCGAGCTCGGTAAGAACCCGCTCGCCTCGCAGTGCCTGAACTGTTCGGCGCCCGACACCGGGAACATGGAGGTGCTCGAGCGGGTCGGCACCCCCGAGCAGAAGAAGCAGTGGCTCGAGCCGCTCCTCAACGGGGAGATCCGTTCGGCGTTCGCCATGACCGAGCCGCACCAGGCGTCCTCGGATGCACGCAACGTGTCGACCGCGGCGGTGCTCGACGGCGACGAGTGGCTCATCAACGGTGAGAAGTACTACATCTCCGGCGCGGGTGACCCTCGCTGCAAGATCATGATCGTGATGGTGCGGACCAACCCCGACGCCGCTCCCCATCAGCAGCAGTCGCAGATCCTCGTGCCGATGGACACCCCCGGCGTCGAGATCCTCGGCCCCATGCACGTGTTCGGCAACGACGATGCCCCGCACGGCCACATGCACATTCGATTCACCGACGTGCGGGTGCCGAAGGAGAACGTGCTCCTCGGCGAAGGTCGGGGCTTCGAGATCTCCCAGCTCCGCCTCGGCCCGGGGCGCATCCACCACTGCATGCGCTCGATCGGTGCCGCCGAACGAGCCCTCGAGCTGATGGTCCAGCGTGGCCTGTCCCGCGAGGCGTTCGGTAAGCCGCTCGTCGCTCTCGGCGGCAACACCGAGATCATCTCCCGGGCCCGGATCGAGATCGAGGCCATGCGCATGATGGTTCTGCGGGCCGCCAAGGCGATGGACCTCATGGGCAACGCCGAGGCTCGGGTGTGGGTCAGCGCGGTGAAGGCGATGGTCCCCGAGCGGGTGTGCCAGATCGTCGACCAGGCGATCCAGATGCACGGCGCAACCGGCGTGTCGCAGTGGACCCCGCTACCGGACATCTACCACTCGCAGCGCACGTTGCGGTTGGCCGACGGTCCCGACGAGGTGCACCACATGGTGGTCGGCCGAGCCGAGATCGCCCGCTACCAGCCCTACGACGTCGCCTACGAGCACGTCGACGTCGGCCGCAACTAGCCCAGGAGCCTCTCCCGCCGTCCCCACTCCCCGCCGAAATCTCGGGTCTGGAGCACCGCAGCGGTGTCCCAAACCCGAGATTTCGGCGCCGGGGCGAGTCAGGCGGTGTGGTCGGTCCAGCGGGTGCCGTCCCACCACCGCATGGTCGCGGTTCCGGTGGGATCGGGATACCAGGCCGCAGGGGCGGGAGTACCCGCCCCGGCGTCGCTCTCGGCTCGTCGTTGAAGCGCGTCGATGAGCGGTCGGTCGATGAGGTAGTGGGCTCCCCATGCGCCGAGGTCGGGGCCCGCGGGCGGATGGTCGTGCCGGCTGGGACTCTCGCTCACGACCCGACGAGGGAGTCCAGCAGGGCGCGGGTGCGGGCCCGTGAGCCGGAGCGGTCGTCGCCGACCGGGAAGATCGCGGCCCACACGTCGGTCGCGCCAGCATCGAACAGTCCCTGGATGCCTGCGGTGACCGCTGCTTCGTCGCCGACGATGGCCGCCTCGGCCGGGCCCGACACGCCGCCGTGCTCGAGGAGGCGCTGGTAGTTGGGCAGCATCCCGTAGTTGGCGAACATGTCCCCAGCGGTGCGGCGCGCCTCGTCCACGTCGTCGTGCACCGCGACGGGCAGACCGGCGATGATCCGAGGCTCGGACCGCCCGGCTGCATCGGCGGCGGACCGGATGCGGGGTGAGACGTGGGTCTCGACCGCCCGGGCCGTTCCCATCCACAGGATCGTCCCCTCGGCGAGCTCGCCGGCGACCCGGAGAAGGCGGGGTCCGAGCGCGGCCAGCAGCAGCGGGACCCGGTGCTTCGGTTCGCCCCGGGCGGGGACGTTGACCTGGTACTGCTCGCCGCGGAACTCGACCGCCTCGCCGCGCAGCAGCGGGGCGAGTACCTGGAGATACTCCTCGGTGTGGGTGCCCGGCCGCTCATAGGACAGACCGAGCATCCCCTCGACGACCGGATGGTGCGAGGGCCCCACCCCGAGGGTGAAGCCCTCCCGTCCCATCGCCGCGCTGGTGGCCAAGGCCCGGTGGGCCATCAGGTTCGGGTGGCACGGGTAGGTCGGCAGGATCGAGGTCCCGAGCTCGATCCGCTCGGTGGCGGCGCCGCCCATGGCCATCACCGCGAGCGGGTCGATGCCGATGGCACTCGGGAACCACATCGAGCTGTATCCGGCTGCTTCGGCTCGCTTGACCTGTTCGACCATGCGCTCTGCGCTGGCCGCTCCCCCATTGATTCCGATTCGCATGGATCGCACCCTAGCGATCCGTCGGTGGAATGATCGACGGCGTGATCCACCACATCGCTCTGCTCGCCGACTGGGATGCCGCCCGACATCGGGGTCGCTATGAGGTCTCCACTCTGGGTCGTTCGCTCGCCGAGGTGGGCTTCATCCACGCCTGTCAGCCGGCGCAGGTGGCCGGGGTGCTCGACCGCTTCTATGCCGGCGTCGAGGAGCCGCTCGTCCTGCTCGTGGTCGACCCGGACCGGGTGGGCAGTGAGGTGCGGGAGGAGGCGGTGGCCGGGACCGACGAGCGCTTCCCCCACATCTACGGCCCGGTGCCGGTGGAGGCGGTGGTGGACGTTCGTCCGGTGGTGGCGGGGGAGTGAGGGGTCAGGCCGGGTCGAGCCGGTAGACGCCTCCGGCGAGCGAGAGCACGTAGACCTCGCCGTCGGGGCCGGTGCCGAACGAGACGACGAGTCCGCCGGGCACCTCGAGGTCGAGGATGTCCTCGTCGACGACCTGGCCGTCGCGTTGCAGGATCAGCCGCAACCGCGGATCGCAGTAGTCGCCGAACACGTAGACACCGGTGAGCCCGGGGAGCCCCGCACCGCGGGACACCACGCCACCGGTGATCGAACAGGCGGGGCCGTGGCCGTAGGTGTGAACCGGGGGTACGTAGTTCTCCGGCTCGGGCCCACCGTCGAAGGGTTGATCGCCCTCGAGGATCGCCCAGCCGAGATTGGCGCCAGCACCGGGCGGGGTGCCGTTGCCGTTGGCGAACAAGACGTTGACCTCTTCGACCTCGTTCTGGCCGACATCGGCGATCCACAGATCGTCGGTGACCGGGTCCCACGAGAATCGCCAGGGGTTGCGCAGGCCCGTGATCCAGATCTCGGGCTCGCCCCCACCGTCGACGAAGGGGTTGTCGTCGGGGATCTCGTAGGGCAGGTCGCCGGCTTCGGTGGGATCGATGCGGATGATCGAACCGAGGGCCGTGTCGAAGTCCTGCCCGGCGTCGAGAGGGTCGCCCGACCCGCCGCCGTCGCCCAACCCCAGGTAGAGCATCCCGTCGGGCCCGAAGTGGATGTCGCCGCCGTTGTGATTGCGGAACGGCTGATCGAGGAAGTAGATCGTGCGGCGGGTGCCGTCGTCGGGCTGGTCGCCGTCCATGATCCACTCGTCGACCCGGGTGTCTCCCTCGGGGCCGGTGAAGCTGAGGTAGAGCCGGTCGCCGTCGGGATCGAACGTGAGCCCGAGCAGGCCTCGCTCCCCGTCGGTGGTTGTCTCGTGGGACAGGTCGAGGAGGACCTCGGTGTCGGTGGCGGTGCCGTCCTCACCGAGCGACACGCGGACCACCTGACCCCCACGTTCCGCGACGAAGAGGTCGTCGGACCCGGCGCGGGTGGTGACCGCGAGTGGGGAGTCGAGGGTCACGACCTCGATGAGGGTCACGCCAGCGGCCGACAGGTCCTCGACCGATTCGGTGGGGTCGTGATCGGTGTCGGCGTCGTCCTCGGCGGTGGTCGTGGTGTCGTCGTCGAGGTCGTCGTCCGGATCGGTGCCGGGGGCGGTGGTGGTGGGGGCGTCCCCCGGTTCGTCGTCGTTGCCGCAGGCGGCGAGCAGCAGGCCGAGCACGGCCACCACCGCCAGCACGAGGGGGCTCCACCGGGGAGTCGGGTGCGCGGTCATGAATCCAGCATCCTGATCAGCCCCTCTTGGACCACCGATACGGCCAACCGCCCGTCATGAGTGTAGATCGAGCCCCTGGCCAGACCGCGCGCGCCCGAGGTCGAGGGAGTGTCCTGGGCATAGAGCAGCCACTCGTCCGCACGGAACGGACGGTGGAACCACATGGCGTGATCGAGGCTCGCCGCCATGAGGTTCGCCCCGCCGAACCCGGCCACACCGTGGGGTAGCAGGGTGGTGTCGAGGAGGGTCATGTCCGAGAGGTAGGTGAGGATGCAGGCGTGGAGGATGGGATCGTCGGGAAGGGCGCCGTTGGCCCGGACCCACACGTTGGCGAACGGGGGGAGCGGCGTGTCGCGGGTGAGGGGGAACTGGTCGACATAGCGGAGATCGATCGGCCGGGGCCGCAGGAACCAGTCGCCCACCTGGTTGGCGTGGGGTGCCATGAGGGTGGCGAAGTCGGGGAGTGACTCGGGGTCGGGGACATCGGGCATCTCGAAGGCGTGTTCGAGGCCCTCCTCGGTCACGTGGAACGATGCCGACAGGTTGAAGATGGCGCGTCCGTGCTGTATGGCGACGACCCGACGGGTGGTGAAGGATCGGCCGTCGCGGATGCGATCGACCTCGTAGAGGATCGGGATGTCGGGGTCGCCGGGCCGCAGGAAGTAGGCGTGGAGCGAGTGGACATCGCCCACGTCGACGGTCCGCGCGGCGGCCATCAGCGCCTGGGCTGCCACCTGGCCGCCGAAGACCCGCTGCCGGTGCTCGTCGGGGCTGGTGCCCCGGAAGATGTTGACCTCGATCGCTTCGAGATCGAGGAGTTGAACCAGTTCGTCGAGTGCCTCCTGGGCTGCCATCGCCCCATCGTCGCACGACCGCGATGGCGCAGCGGTCGTGCGCACGGTGGTTGGTCGCCCCGCCCGACGTGCCGATACGCTGCGGTGCGATGACCATTCTCTCCCGAGTGCGGGATCTACAGCGGGCGCACGGCCTGCGCGTCTTCAAATACGCCGGAGTGTCGGTGGTCGGGGTACTCGTCACCCAGGTCCTGCTCGTCATCTGCTACCAGCTGATCGGCCTGACCCCGGCGTGGTCGAACTTCGCAGCGGTGAGCGGCGCGTCGATCCCCGCCTATCTCCTCAACCGCCGGTGGGTGTGGAAGAAGTCCGGACGCCACAGCATGCACCGCGAGGTCCTGCCGTTCTGGGGGATCTCCCTGCTCGGTCTGGTCATCTCCACCATCGCGGTCGGCTGGGTGAGTCGCTACTGGGACTCCCAGCTGGCGGTGAGCGGAACCAACATCGCCTCGTTCGGCTCGCTGTGGATCGCCAAGTACCTCTTCCTCGACGCCATCATGTTCAGCGACGGGGAGGCGTCCACCGCGGCCGAAGCCGAGGTGTTGGGCGAGAGTGACTCGTCCGTCGATGGTCTCTCTGGCTCCACACCCCGGGGCTGATCCGACCATGGATCCCGAGATGCGGGCGGCGGCCGAGGCCGCCCGGGGGTTCATGCCCCCCGACGAGGGCCTCGCCCTCCACGACGCGGCCCTCGCGTCCGCCGGCGGTCCTCTCCTCGAGGTCGGCAGCTACTGCGGCAAGTCGGCGATCTACCTCGGTGCCGCGGCGAGATCGCTCGGAACCGTGCTCTTCGCAGTCGACCACCACCGAGGGTCCGAGGAGAACCAGGCGGGCTGGGAGCATCACGAGCCCGACCTGGTCGATCCGGCTGTCGGGAAGATGGACACCCTCCCGGTGTTTCGTCGGACGATCCACGACGCCGGCCTCGAAGGAACCGTCGTCGCGATCGTGGCCGACGCTCCCACGCTCGGCCGCCATTGGACGACCCCGCTCGGGTTCCTCTTCATCGACGGCGGCCATGGGCCCGAGCCCGCCCATCGCGACTACGAGACGTGGGTGCCTCACGTGGTCGTCGGCGGCACGCTGACCATTCACGACGTGTTCCCCGATCCGGCCGACGGAGGCCGGCCGCCCTTCGAGATCTACCGGCGGGCCCTCGAGTCGGCCGCCTTCGAGGAGGTCTCGGCCACCGGGTCGCTCCGGGTGCTGCGGCGCGTCGCTCCCGGGATCTGAGCTCCTGCCCGCCTGGCAGGGGCAGCGACCTCAGCTGCGGCGGTCGGTGACCTCGTCGAGGGGGTCCTCGGCGGTGTCGAGGGCGAGCAGCGGCGGGAGCCGGTCGTGGTCGGTGAACAGGCCCGCGGTGGGGGAGGTCCCGTCGAGGGCGTCAGCGGCGAGGATCACTGCCGCGGCGGTGTAGGTGCTCTGCTCGTCCTCGGGAAAGTGGATCTCCTCGGGGTACACGTTGCCGGTCCAGTAGCGGCCGGCGTCGTCGCGTTGGTCCTGGATCCATCCGAACAGCTCGCGCGCCTTGTCTGTCTCGCCAGCGGCGAGGTGGGCGAGCGAGCACTCGCAGGTCTCGGCGACGGTGATCCACGGCCGGTCCGAGACGCATCGCACGCCCTTGCCCGGCATCACGAAGGTGTCCCACCGCTCGGCGAGATGGTCGCGTGCGCGCTGGTCGGTGATCGCTCCAGCGAGGATCGGGTAGTACCAATCCATCGCCCAGCGGTGCTTGGGGGCGAAGGCGTCGGGCTCGTGTTCGATCACATGGGCGAGCTGGGCGACGCTGAGCTCCCAGTCGGGTCGGTCGTGGCCGAGCTCGATGGCGATGGCGACCGCACACCGCAGGCTGTGGCAGATGCTCGACGACCCGGTGAGCAGTGCGAACGACCACGGGGTGCCGTCGGCGTGGCGGGCCCAGAGGATCTCACCGCGAGGCGTTTGCAGATCGAGTACGAACTCGATCGCCGGTTCGACGACCGCCCACATCTCCTCGAGGAAGCCGCGATCGCCGGTGAGCAACCAGTGGTGGTAGACGCCGGTGGCGATGTAGGCGACCGTGTTGGCGTCGAGCTTGTCCTGTTCGACCCCATCGGCCAGGTAGTACTGGTGCCACGAACCGTCGGGACGTTGGATCGAGCGCAGCCAGTCGTAGGCCCGTTCGGCTTCGGTGAGGAGCCCAGCGCTCGCGACCGCCATGGCCGCTTCGACGTGGTTCCACGGATCGGCGTGTCCGCCCGGGACCCAGGGGATCATGCCGTTGGGGAGCTGCCACTCGACGATGGCCTCGGCGGTGGCCACCATGTCGGGGCCCGTGACGAGACCGCTGACGGCGGGGGGAGTGATCTCAGCGGGCATGGGGCACCGTCCGTGGTTTCGTGGCGTAGATGGCGATGCTCTTGCCGACCAGTGGGCTGAGAGCCCGGTCGAGCACGCGGGTGAGGGTGGGCTGATCGGTGATGTCCCACACGAGGAGGCGATGGTAGGCCGTCACGAGCGGATTGGTGTCGTTGGTCGGCCCGACCAGACACTTCAGCCACCAGTAGGGCGCATGGATGCCATGGGCGAGGTGGGACGGTCCGGGGGTGAGACCGGCGGCGCGCATCAGGTCGCGCATCCCGGCTTCGGTGTAGATGCGGAGATGTCCGCCTTCGGCGATCGGAGCGTGGTACTCCTCGGAGAGCTTCCAGCAGATCAGCTCGGAGAGCCACGCGGGGATCGTGATGGCGATCGTGCCCCCGGGCTTCAGGACTCGGGCCAGCTCCCGGATCGCCGCGGCGTCGTCGGGCAGGTGCTCGAGGACCTCCGAGGCGATGATCCGGTCGAAGGCGCCGTTCGGGAACGGGAGGTGGTGGGCGTCGCCGCGCACGCTCCCGGCGCTGACACCGGCGGGCGCCTCGCCGGTCTCCGACATCGCCCCGAACGTGCCGTTGGTGTGGACGAGCTCGTCGAAGCTGTAGTCGAAGGCGACGACGTCGGCCCCGCGCCGCACCGCTTCGTAGGCGTGACGTCCGAAGCCACATCCCAGGTCCAGCAATCGTTCGCCCGGCCGCAGGCCGAGCATGTCGTAGTCGGCGGTGAGCATCTAGCGGGTCGTCCCCCGGGAGGTGCGGGCGGCCCGGTCGGTGAGGAGGGCTCGGTACTGCTCGACGGTGCCCACCGCGGTGTGCCGCCAGCTCCACCGGTGGATGACCCGCTCGCGGCCGGCCGCGCCGATGCGGGCTCGTGCGTCGGGGTCGTCGAGGGCGTCGGCGATGCGGGCGGCAAGAGCGGACGCGTCGCCCGGCTCGACCGAGAAGCAGGTCTCACCGTCGGTCCCGGCGACCTCGGGCAGGGCGCCGCCGGTGGTGGCGACGAGCGGGGTGCCGGTGCTCATCGCCTCGATGGCCGGGAGCGAGAAGCCTTCGTAGAGCGAGGGGACGACGGCCAGCTCGGCCTCGGCGTAGAGCTCGACGATGCGCTGGTCGGGAACTCCCGAGACGAATTGGATGTGCTGGGTGAGGCCCAACTCCTCGATGATCCGGGCCGAGTGACCGCCCGGCTTGGCCTTGCCGATCACGACGAGGTCGACGTCGCGTTCGGTGCGGAGCTTGGCCAGGGCCTCGAGGAGGTAGCGGAGGCCCTTCATGGTGACGTCGGCGCTGGCGGTGGTGATGAGGCGACCCGGGCGTCGTTCCACGTGGTCGAGCGGGGTGAACAGCTCGGGATCGACTCCGACGGGCACGACGTGCATCCGGTCACGGGAGACGAGGTGATCGCGTTCGATGTCGGCCATCGAGTTCTCCGACACGGTCACGATCCGTTCGAGGCGGTTGGCGACCCGGGTCTGCATCTTGGTGAACGCGTACCAGCGCGACTTGGCGAAACGCTGGTACGGCGTGGCCGCATGCTCCATCTCGAGGCGTCGGTCGACGGTGATCGGGTGGTGGATGGTGGCGATCACCGGGAGGCCCATCTTCTCGATGGCGAGCAGGCCCCACCCGAGCGACTGGTTGTCATGCACGATGTCGAAGTGGCCGGTCCGGGTGCGGAGGTGCTGGGCGGCCCGGACCGAGAAGGCGAGAGGCTCGGGGAAGGTCCCCGAACAGAAGGCACCGAGCTCGACGGCGTCGCCGAGGGTCTTGATCTCCCACGGCCCCGGCATGCGCATCGGAAAGTGGTCGTTGTAGATGTCGAGGCTCGGCAGTTCGACGAGAGGCACCCGGGGGTCGAGATCGGGGTAGGGCTGCCCGCCGAGGACCTCGACGCGGTGCCCGAGATCGGCCAGCGCTTTGGCGAGGTGGCGCACGTACACCCCCTGTCCCCCCACGTGGGGCTTCCCCCGATAGGCGAGCAGGGCGATGCGCAGGGGAGCGTCGGTGGTGTCCATGAGGGGAACAGCCTCATCGGGAGGTGACCACCCGGTCAAGTAGCACGCCCGCCTAGGGTTCGGGGCGGATCGACCGTGGAGGAGTAGATGGGGTGAGGAGCTCTCGCCGCCGACAGACAGTGGGGGGCAGGGGCACCGAGAACCCCGACACTGCTCGGTCCGAGCCCGGGTCGGCCGACCGCGTCCTGGCGGAGCTCCTCGCCGCC
>SKKL01000031.1 GCA_007121465.1 Acidimicrobiales bacterium
GAGAAGGTGCTGATCAACCACCTCGACGACCCCGACACCGGCGGGCTCGACCGCGCCGTGTCCTACACCGACCTGCGCCCCGACCGCGTCGCCATGCAGGACGCCACCGCCCAGATGGCGCTGTTGCAGTTCATGACAGCGGGGCTGCCCGAGGTCCAGGTGCCCTCGACGGTGCACTGCGACCACCTGATCCAGGCCAAGGAGAACGGCAAGGTCGACCTCCTCGCCGCCCTGGAGGGAAACAGCGAGGTCTACGACTTCCTCGAGTCCGTCTCGGCCAAGTACGGCATCGGCTTCTGGAAGCCGGGGTCGGGCATCATCCACCAGGTCGTGCTCGAGCAGTACGCGTTCCCCGGCGGGATGATGATCGGCACCGACAGCCACACCCCCAACGCCGGCGGTCTCGGCATGGTCGCCATCGGTGTCGGCGGTGCCGACGCGGTCGACGTCATGACCGGCTTCCCGTTCAACGTCCGCTGGCCGAAGGTCATCGGCGTGAAGCTCACCGGCTCGCTCAACGGCTGGACCGCCCCGAAGGACATCATCCTCGAGGTGGCCCGCATCCTCACCGTCAAGGGCGGCACCGGCGCCATCGTCGAGTACTTCGGACCGGGTGCCGAGTCCATCAGCGCGACCGGCAAGGCCACGATCTGCAACATGGGCGCCGAGATCGGCGCCACCACGTCGCTGTTCGGCTACGACGACGCCATGGCGAGGTACCTCAAGTCCACCGGGCGTGAGGACGTCGCCGACGCCGCCAATGCCGTCGCCCACCACCTCCGGGCCGACGACGCGGTGCTCGCCAACCCCGCCGAGTACTACGACGAGGTGATCGAGATCGACCTCGACACCCTCGAGCCGCTCATCAACGGCCCCCACACCCCCGACCTGTCCCGGCCGGTGTCACGGGTCGGCGGCGACGCCAAGCTCAACGATTGGCCGACCGACATCAGCTACGCGCTGGTCGGTTCCTGCACCAACTCGTCCTACGAGGACATCACCCGGGCCGCGTCGATCGCCCGCCAGGCGGCGGCCGAGGGCATCACCTGCAAGACCGACCTGATGATCACCCCCGGTTCCGAGCAGGTGCGGGCCACCATCGAGCGCGACGGCCTGCTCGCCGACTTCGAGCGCATCGGTGCCACGGTGCTGGCCAACGCCTGTGGGCCGTGCATCGGCCAGTGGTCGCGTTCCGACGTCCAGGAAGGCGACGTCAACACGATCGTCACCTCCTACAACCGCAACTTCCCGAAGCGCAACGACGGCCTCTCCACCACTCTGGCGTTCGTGACCTCACCCGAGACGGTCGTGGCCCTCGCCCTCGCCGGAACCCTCGACTTCAACCCACTCACCGACACCCTCACCAACGACGCCGGCGACGAGGTCCGTCTGGCCGTGCCGGTCGGCGAGGAGCTGCCCGCTCTGGGCTTCACCGCCGGCGAGAGCGGCTACCTCGCTCCGCCCGACGACCGCTCGGGTGTCGAGGTCGTGGTCCGCCCCGACTCCGATCGCCTCCAGCTGCTCGACCCGTTCACGCCGTGGGACGGCAACGACCTCGTCGAGTTGCCCGTGCTCGTCAAGGCGCAGGGCAAGTGCACCACCGACCACATCTCCGCCGCCGGTCCGTGGCTGCGCTACCGGGGCCATCTCGAGAACATCTCGGGAAACCTGTTCCTCGGCGCCGTCAACGCCTACACCGGCGAGGCCGGCATCGGCAAGGACATGACCGACGGCGAACGTCGCCCCTACCCCGAGATCGCCAAGCGCTACCACGAGGCCGGCATCGCCTGGGTGGCCATCGGTGACGAGAACTATGGCGAGGGCTCGTCACGCGAACACGCCGCCATGGAGCCCCGGTTCCGTGGGTGCAGGGTCGTCGTCACCCGGTCGTTCGCCCGCATCGCCGAGACCAACCTCAAGAAGCAGGGCGTCCTCGCGTTCACCTTCGACGACCCCTCCGACTACGACAAGGTCGGCGAGGACGACCGTCTGTCGTTCCTCGGGTTGGCCGATCTGGCGCCTGACACCCCGACGCAGGGGCGCATCCACCATGCCGACGGCACCACCACCGACATCACGTTGAACCACACCCTGTCCCCCGAACAGATCGAGTGGTTCAAAGCCGGCAGTGCCCTGAACATCATCCGCCAGCGCACTCAGTCCTGAGTCGCCACGGGCGGTTTTCTCCTTGAGGGAGTCCGTCGATAGGCTGTGAGGGATGCTGAACGTGCGCTCGAGCTCCCCGCCCGTGGTTGCCGATCCCGTGTCGATCTCGGTCGACGGGATCGACAAGGCCTTCGGCGACAACGAGGTGCTCCGCGACGTCTCGGTCGAGGTCGATGCCGGCGAGACGATCGCCCTCCTCGGACCCTCCGGCTGTGGCAAGACCACTCTCTTGCGGATCATCACCGGCCTGGAGACCGCCGACCGGGGAACCATCCGCATCGGCAGCCAGGAGGTCGTCGGGAGAGGACGCCCCGTCCCGCCCGAACGACGTCGCATCGGGATGGTCTTCCAGGACTGGGCACTGTTCCCCCACATGAGCGTGGGGGACAACGTCGGCTACGGGCTCGACAAGGCCGAGCGACGTTCGGGCCGGGTGGAGCAGAGCCTCGAGTTGGTCGGCCTCGGCGGGTTCGCCGACCGGATGCCCTCCACCCTCTCGGGTGGTCAGCAACAGCGGGTCGCCCTCGCCCGGGCGCTGGCCCCGCGCCCGCGAGCGATCCTGCTCGACGAGCCGTTCTCGAACCTCGACACGACACTTCGGGTCCAGGTCCGCACCGAGGTCCACCACCTCCTCGCCGAGCTCGGCATCACCACCGTCTTCGTGACTCACGACCAGGACGAGGCCTTCGTGCTCGGAGACCGCGTCGCGGTCATGCACGACGGAGTGATCGAGCAACTCGCCAGCCCGGGTGAGGTCTACCGCACCCCCACCACACGCTGGGTGGCCGACTTCGTCGGCGACGCCAACTTCCTCCCTGGGCACGGATCCGGCCACCGGGCCACCACCGCCTATGGCTCGGTCACCCTGGCCCGACCCGAGACGGGCTCCATCGACGTCATGATCCGCCCGGAGGACCTCGTGCTCGTCGACGGCGACGACGCCACCGTCGAGCTCGTCGAGTACTACGGCCACGACCATGTGGTGATGCTGCGCACCCCCGACGGTCTCCGGATGCTCGTGCGGGGAACCGGCGCCCCCCACGTCGAGCGTGGTCAGTCGGTGGGCGTCCGCTGCGAGGGGGCGGCCTCGGTGGGGTTCGACTCGATGGCTGTGCCGTCGACGTCGCTCTGACCCGGCGAGCCAGGGATCTCCCGCACTCCCGCTGACGCCCCCCGCCGACCCCGCGATGAACCACCCCTGATCTCCTCACGGGCGACGAGGATCGCCATGGGAATCGTGGAGAGCAGGACGAGGGCCAGCGCCGCGCCTGCCGCGCGAGCCATGAACCCTTCAGAGGTGGCGGTCCACACACGCGTGGCGAGGGTGCTGTAGCCGGTCGGGGCGAGCAGGAGCGTCGCCGGGAGCTCCTTCATGCAGGTCAGGAAGACCAGCGATCCCCCGGCGATGACCCCGGGTCGGCCGAGGGGCAACACGATGCGCCGGAAGGTGGTGATCGGCCCCTTGCCGAGCATGCGCGAGGCCTCCTCGACGGTCGGAGAGATCTGGAGCAACGACGCACGGATGGCACCGACGGCCTGCGGGAGGAACAGGATCATGTAGGCGAAGACCAGCATCCCGAGCGTCTGGTATGCCCACGGCAGTCGCTGGGCCCCGATGAAGACGAGTGCCAGGGCGACCACCACACCGGGCAAGGCGTATCCCGACCACGACAGGCGTTCGAGCAGCCGGGCCAGTCGGCCCGGGTGGCGGACCACCAACAGGGCGATGGGAAGGGCGGCGGCGACCCCGGCCACGGCTCCCAGAGCCGACGCGGTGAGGCTGTTGCGGATCAGCGACCAGTCGGGAAGGACGGGATCGCCGAACCGGGCGCCGCGCCACATCCAGTAGGCGATGACCGACAGAGGGATGATCAGCGCCACGGTGGCGAGCAGGCCCAGCGCGGAGGTGGCGACCACCCGTCCGGTGCGGCCGAGCGGCGCGGTGACGGCCTGGCGGGCCCCGCCACCGTGGATCCGGTGGAGCTGCTCGCGTCCCCGGAACCGCTGTTCGAGGGCGAGGACCGCGATGGTGAGCACCACCAGCATCAGGCCGAGCACGGCCGCCGAGTTGCGATTGAGGGCACCTCGGTACTGGACGAAGATCGCCCGCGTGAAGGTGTCGTAGCGCAGCATCGACACCGCACCGAAGTCCGACAACGTGTAGAGCGCGACCAGCAGCGCCCCGGCGACGACGGCCGGGCGGAGCTGGGGCAGGACGACCCGAATGAAGGTGGTCCACGAGCTCTGTCCCAGCGTGCGGCTCGCCTCCTCGAGGCTGGGGTCGAGCTGGCGGTAGGCGGCCCGCACGGTGAGGAGGACGTAGGGATAGGAGAAGAGGGTCAGGACGATGAAGCTGCCCCAGAACCCGTAGATCGAGGGAACCCGTTCGACTCCGAGGGGCTCGAGCCAGCTCTGGAACATGCCCCGGGGGCCGAGTGCGCCGATCATCGCCCACGACCCGACATAGGTGGGCACGGCGAGCGGCATGGCGGTCACGACGATCCAGAACCGCCGCCACGGCAGGTCGGTGCGGGTGGTCAGCCACGCGATCGGGACCGAGATCAGCACCGATGCGGCCGTCACCGCCACGGCCAGGCGAACCGTCGACCAGAGCAGGCGCAGACTGCGCTCGGAGCTGGCGATCTCCCAGGCCTCACCCCACCCGAGCTCGTGGGTGCGCCACACCAGATAGGCGAGGGGCATCGCGGCACTGAAGCCGACGAAGATCCCGAGCAGCCGAAGGAGCGGGGACTCGAACGCGTCCCGGACGCGCACGCGAGATCGGCCCCCTCGGTGAGGGGGCCGATCTGGTGCGGGGGCGACGACAGTGGTCACCGACGTCCCCGCACCCGACGAACAGGTGCCCGTCGGGCGCTCAGAGCGCCCCCACGTCGATCAGCAGATCGACGGTGCCCTCGAGATCGAGGAGCAGGTTGAGGTCGAACACGGGCAGCACGAGCGAGTCGATGCTGGGGATCCCGGCCTGGGGCTCGACATCGGCCACGACAGGGATCTCGAAGTTCGCCTCGGAGAACATCTGCTGGGCCTCGGCCGACAAGAGGAAGCGCATGAACTCGAAGGCGGCGTCCTGGTTGTCGCTCGTCGAGAGCACGCCGGCTCCGGCGATGTTCACGAGAGCACCAGGATCACCGTCGCTGTAGTACTTGTTCTGCACGGGGAAGTCGGGATCCTCGGCCAGGCTGCGGTACAGGTAGTAGTGGTTGGTCAACCCGACCTCGACCTCACCGTCGGCGACGCCCTCGGCGATCGCTCCGTTGTTCTCGAACGCGACCGGGTTGTTGGCCATGATGCCTTCCAGCCACTCGCGGGCGCCATCCTCGCCCAGAATGAACCTCAGTGCGGTGACGTGGTCCTGGAACGACGCGTTGGTGGGCGCCCAGCCGATGCGGCCGTTCCACTCGGGGTCGGTGAACTCGGCGAGCGAGTCGGGCAGGTCGTCCTCGGAGAGGACGTCGGTGTTGAAGATCACGGTCCGGGCCCGGCCGGTCACGCCGACCCAGTCGTCGTTCGGCGAGCGCAGAGCGGGATCGACCACCCGGTCGAGCACATCCTCGGGCAGATCCGCCAGGCCGCCGCCTTCGGAGAGGGTGCCGAGGAACCCAGCGCCCTGGGAGTAGTACACGTCGGCGGGCGAGTTGTCGCCCTCCTCCTGGATGAGCAGGAGCATCTCGGCGGAGTTGCCGTAGCGGACCTCCACGGTGATGCCGCTCTCCTCCTCGAAGCGGTCGATGATCGGCTGGACGAGATCCTCGCCTCGGCCCGAGTACACGACGAGGCTGGCCCCGTCGTCGCTGTCGTCGGATCCGGCACCGGCGGTCGTGTCGGCACCGCTGTCGTCGTCGGTGTCGTTGTCGTCGTCGTTGCCGCAGGCGGCTCCGAGGAGGGCGGCGACCAGCAACAACGACAGCAGCTTCAGGAGTCTGTTCATGGGGGTGGGGTACCTCGGGGTTGGATCGCGACGCCGCGACGGCGCCGACCGGCCGATGTCAGGGAGCCCTCGCATGTCGTTAGGGCTTCCTAACGTGGAGTTAGGAAGCCCTAACTCAACACGTGCAGCAGGCCACTGTCAAGCCGACGGCTCGTCATCGGGCCCCGGACGGCCACCCGGCCACGTGCGGGCGAGCTCCTCGGGCGTGGGATCGCGATGGCGGCGAGCCTCGTCGGGAAGCAGGGCGACGATCGCCGCCATGATCTGGTCGGTCAGCACCGCAGGGTCGGGCCCCGCGACGATGCCCGGCTCCCCTACCCGTACCCGCACGGTGGGAGGCGACAACACGTTCCACAGATGGGGCACCCGCGACGACCGAGGCCACACCTCCTCGGTCCCCCAGA
>SKKL01000134.1 GCA_007121465.1 Acidimicrobiales bacterium
CCCACCACGTTCCCTTGGACCGGTCGGAGGGATCGGACGCTTCGAGCAGCAGCACCCGCTTCTCCGGGTCGAGGAGAACGACCCGGGCGGCCCGACGGCCGCGCCATCCGTCGTCGGGCATACCGGGTGGCACATGGCGATCCATCGACCGGATGCTACCGGTGGATCTGACAGATCTCGGCCATCGACGCGAGGGCGTGATCGATGCCGGCGGAGTCGACGTCGAGGTGGGTGACGAACCGAACCACCGCCGGGGCCGGGGCGGCGAGGACCTTCACCCCGCGAGACGCCAACTCGTCGACGAGAACCGCCTGGGCCGGAGCCGGGAAGCGGGCGAACACCATGTTCGTGTGGCAGGCCACATCCTCGACCCCAGGGATCTGGCCGAGCCCCTCGGCGAGCCGGGTGGCGTTGGCGTGGTCATCGGCGAGACGCTCGACATGGTCGGTGAGCGCCACGATCCCCGCGGCGGCGATGATCCCCGCCTGGCGCATGCCACCGCCGACCACCTTGCGCCACCGCCGGGCCTCGGCCACGAAGTCGGACGGGCCGGCCAGAACCGAACCGACGGGAGCGCCGAGCCCCTTCGACAGGCACAGCGAGACCGTGTCGACGTGGCGGGTGATGTCCACCGCCGCCACCCCGTGGTGGACCGCCGCGTTCATCAGGCGAGCCCCGTCGAGGTGCAGGGCGAGTCCGTGACGGTCGACCGACACCCGAAGGTCGGGCAGGTAGCCGAGAGGCAGAGCTCGACCCCCGATCGTGTTCTCGACCGAGACCAGGCGGGTGCGGGCGAAGTGAGGGTCGACCGGCTTCACCACTCGCTCGACCGCATCGACCGGAAGGGTGCCGTCGTCGGCGACAGGCACGACCTGGGGCTGGATGCTCCCGAGAACGCTGGCGCCACCCCCCTCGTAGCCGTAGGTGTGGGCAGCGTCGCCGACGATGTACTCGTCGCCCCGGCCGCAATGGCACAACAGGGCCACCAGGTTGCTCTGGGTACCGCTCGGCAGGAACAGCGAGGCCTCGGTCCCGAGCATCTCGGCGACGAGGCCCTCGAGCCGGTTCACCGTGGGATCGTCGCCGAACACGTCGTCGCCCACCTCGGCATCGGCCATGGCCCGCCGCATGGCGGCGGTGGGAGTGGTGACGGTGTCGGAACGCAGATCGACCGATTGCATCGTCCGGAGGCTATCTCCCTGCCGAGATCAGCTCCCCGGGGTATCAGCCTCCGGGGGGTCTACCTACGACGCCTCAGCCCGCACCGCCACCCGCGGCTGGATCCTGGTCCTGGTCTTGGAGCCACGGCGGGGGGACCGTGTCGTCGGGGCCGGGGATGCGAAGCACGACTCCCGCTTCGACCGCGTTGGCGTCGGTGATGCCGTTGACGCTCATGAGGACCTCGAGGCTCACGCCCTCGCGAGCGGCGATGCCGGCCAGGTTGTCGCCGGGCTGCACGGTGTAGCGGGCCATGCGCAGCTCGGGGTTCTCGGCCTCCTCAGGAGTGGTGACCTCGGGGAAGGCTTCCGCGGGATCGGTGGTGGTCGTCTCCGCTCGGGTGTACTCGATCGGCTGGAGCTCGCCGCATGCGGCGACGCCACTGGCACCGGCCACGAGAACGACGGCGACCGCCGTCCGGGCGAGGGGAGAGAATCGTGGCGAAGGCACCCCGCCAGCCTAGGTGGCGCTCCCCGACGGTCGTCGTCACCTCCTCCGACCGGTGGTCCGACCGGGGCGAGCCCTGCCGCCGTAGGGTGAAGGGGTGGCCGTCCCCTTCGACACGGACTTCTCCGTCGAGCACGGTCGGGTCGAGCAGGTGTCCCCGCTCATCCGCCGCATCGTCGCTCCGAACCCCGGCCGGTTCACCTTCACCGGGACCGGCACCTACATCGTCGGTCGCGGCGAGGTGGCGGTGATCGACCCCGGTCCGCTGATCGACGACCACGTGAACGCGCTCGAGGCCGCCCTCGAGGGGGAGCGGGTGACCCACATCCTCATCACCCACACCCACGGCGACCACTCCCCCGCCGCCGCCCCGCTGAGGGCCCGCACGGGGGCTCCCACCCACGGGTTCGGCCCGCATCCCGAGGCCGACAGGCGCCGCGACGAACCAGGCGAGCCAGGCGAGGAGGGGGCCCCTCCTCAGGAGGAGCGTTCGGACCTCGACTTCGTTCCCGACGTGGTGATGGTCGACGGCGACGTGGTGACCGGGCCAGGGTGGACCCTCGAAGCTCTGTACACGCCCGGCCACATCTCCAACCACCTGTGCTTCGCCCTCCCCGAAGAAAAGGTGCTGTTCACCGGCGACCACGTGATGGGCTGGTCGACCACCGTGCTTCCCTCCCCTGACGGGAACCTCGGCGACTATCTCGCCAACCTGCGGCGGCTCCTCGACCGCGACGACGAGATCTACTGGCCGACCCACGGCCCGCCGATCCGTGACCCGAAGCGGTTCGTCGCCGCTCTCATCGACCACCGCGAAGGGCGCACCCGCCAGATCCTCGAACGCCTCGACGCCGGTGACGAGACCATCGAGGAGATCGTGGCCGTGCTCTACGCCGAGGTCGACGAGAAGCTCCACCCAGCGGCGTCACGCTCGGTGTTGGCCCACCTCGTTCATCTGGTCGAAACGGGCGAGGTGAGCGCCGACGACGGGCCCCTCGGCCTCGACCGCCGATGGCGCCGGGAGGGCCAAGGCCGGTGACCCCTCCGGACGGGTCGAACCACCCCACCCTCACCAGCGGCCGGCGCCCCACCACCCCCGACCCCACCGACGGGGCCGCGCACGCGGCGATCGACATCGGCACCAACTCGATCCACCTGCTGGTCGGCCGGGCGACCTCGGGACAACGGTTCGAGGTTCTCGCCCAGGAGAAGGAAGTAGTGCGCCTCGGCCACGGGGCGGGCGACATGCGCCAGCTCGACGACGACGCCATCGACCGGGGCATCGCCGCGCTGGTCCGGTTCCGTCAGGTGGCCGACATCTGGGACGCGGACGTCACCGCCGTGGCCACCTCCGCGGTGCGAGAGGCCGAGAACCACGACGAGTTCGTCAAGCGGGCCCGCACCGAGGCGGGCGTCGCCGTGGAGATCATCTCGGGGGTCGAAGAGGCCCGGCTGATCCACCTCGGGGTGTTGCAGGCCATTCCCGTGTTCGACCGGAAACTCCTCGTGGTCGACATCGGAGGCGGGAGCACCGAACTCGTCATCGGCGAACAGGACCGGGTGCTCGACGCCCGCAGCCTCAAGCTCGGCGCCATCCGTCTCACCGATCGATTCTTCTCCGACACCGAGCTCGACCTCGACCAGGTGGCCGAGTGCCGGCGCTATGTCCGTGCGTTCATCGAGCCGACCGTGCACGAGATGGCTCCCCACGGGTTCGAGGTGGCGGCCGGGTCGTCGGGAACCATCCAGACCATCGCCGCCATGGCCGTCGCGACCCGCGGCGGCGACGCGCCCCGTTCGCTCAACAACATCGAGGTCACCGCCGACGAGCTCGACGCCGTGGTGGGCGCGATCGTCGGAGCCACCACCGCCGAGGAGCGGGCCAAGCTCCCGGGGATGGACTCCAAGCGGGCCGACATCATCGTCGGCGGGGCGATCGTGCTCGAACAGGTCCTCCATGCGTTCGGGGCCGAGTCCTTCCGCGTGTCGACGTTCGCGCTGCGCGAGGGGGTCCTCCTCGACCGGATGCGGCACCGGTCCGATGCCTCGCTCCACCACCTCTCCGACCTGCGGCGGACCAGTGTCATGCAGGTCGCCGAGCTCGACCCCGACCGGGAGCACAGCGAGCACCTCACCGACCTCGCTCTTCGTCTGTTCGACGCCACCATCGAGATCCACGGTCTCGACGACCGGTATCGCGAACTGCTCGAGGCGGCCGGCCTGCTCCACAACGTGGGTCTGTTCATCAACCACTCGGCCCACCACAAGCACTCCTACTACGTGATCCGCAACAACGAGCACATGCTCGGTTTCACCGACCACGAGGTGGAGCTCATCGCCCTGGTCGCCCGCTACCACCGCAAGAGCGGCCCGAAGGCCAAGCACCCCGAGTGGGTAGCCCTGACCGACGACGACCGCCACCCGGTGGTGGTCCTCGCCGGCCTGCTCCGTGTCGCCATCGGGCTCGACCGCTCCCACTCCCTGGTGGTGCGCGACGTGGCAGTGCAGGTCGATCTCGACAACGCCACGGTCCACATCACCGCAGTGCCCCTCGACGGCTGCGACGCCGAGCTCGAGGTCTACTCGGCCAACGAGCGCGCCGAACTGCTCACCGATGCGCTCGGCCTCCACGTGCGGGTGTCCGCCGCGGTCGCCTAACCCTCGTCGCGGGGAGCCACGTGCACGACCCGGCGCCCGGTGACGGTTTCGCCCGAAATGGCGATCACGTGGTCCTTGTCCCCTGCCGCCCAGGGCCGCAACGGCAATTCGGTGATCTCGGCGAGACGCTCGAGGTCGGTGATCTCCTCGCAGCGGCCGACCACCAACACGCTCCACCCGGTGTGGTACATCGGATCGGCGCTGTCGATCTGGAACGCCACCTTCTGGCTCCGCACCGCCGAGTCGAGCTTGGTGCCCGGCGCGGTGCGAAAGAGGATCGTCTCGCCGTCGATGACGTAGTTGACCGGGAAGATCACCGGGTGCCCGCCGTCGACCACCGCGATGCGGCCGACGCCGTTGAGGCCCAGCAACCGATAGCACTCATCGCGGCCGAGGACCTCGAGTCCGGTGCGGTTGTCGATGAGCTTCATGGGGCGCTCCTTGGTCGTGGCGGTCGGGAGGTGATCGGTTCGGTCAGCCGTCGGCCAGGTCGGCGGAACGGGTGACGAGGGTGAGACCGGAGTGCTCGCGCACGACCCGGCTGGCGACGCTGCCGAGAGCGACTCGGGAGAGACCGGAACGGCCGTGGGTGGCCATCACGACCAGCCCACCGTGGCGGGCCTCGGTGAAATCGGTGATGCCGGTCGCGGGATCGGCGTCGTGGAGGACCTCCCACTCGACCTCGCGGCCGCCAGAGGGCAGCGACGAGGCGAGTCGGCGGACATAGATGTCCTCCTGGAAGTCGCTTTCGCTGCTGCTGGCCTTGGCCATCTTGGCGGGATCGACGACGGTGACGACCCACAGCGGCACCTCGAGTCGATGAGCCCACTCGAGGGCGAGAGGCAGAACCGCTTCGGAACGGTGGCTCCCGTCGACCGGAGCGATGACACACGACCCGAGTCCGGTGCCGCCCACGTACTGGGGCCCGACCAACAGGAAGGGAACGTCGACCTCACGCAGCGCCTCCTCGGCCACGGACCCGAGGAATGCCCGGGTGAGCCCGGATCGGCCGTGGGTGGTCATGCAGACCAGCGAGTTGGGCCGCTCCGCGACGAACGCCGCGATGGCACTGACCGGGCCCCGAATGGTGTCGATCACCAGCTCGGCGCCGGGCGGCTCATGCTCGTCGCGACGCGACGAGAGCTCCTGCTGGGCGACGTCGACGTCGTCGGGGTGGATGGCTCGCAACAGAGCCACCGACGCGTCGAGCCGGCGGGCGACCTCGATGGCGGGTCGCAGTGCACGGTCGGCGTGCTCGGACCCGTCGAGGGGCACGATCACCTGGTCGATCATCACTTCCTCCTCTTTCTCCCACGATGCCCGGGGAGGGGCCGACCCGGCAAGGGTCGAAGGTCATTGCTGTTGAAACTCAGTGCTGGCCGAACTCAGTGCTGGCCGAAACTCAGTGCTGGCCGATCCGATCGGCGCGCAGTGCCGATCGGCGGACCTTGCCGGCGTCGTCTCGGACCGGCTCGTCGGTCCACTCGAAGGTGCGGGGAACCTTGTAGCGGACGAGGCGGTCGGTGAGGAAGGCCCGCAGATCGTCGTCGGTGGGACGTTCGACGCCGGGATGGGGGTGCATCACCGCGTGGACCACGTTGCCGAGCTCGTCGTCGGGCAGGCCGATCGCCGCGCACGACGCGACCGCCGGATGCTCGTCGAGGGCGGCCTCGACCTCGGCGGGGTACACGTTTGATCCACCGGAGAGGATCATGTCGGTGGCCCGATCGGCGAGGTAGAGGTAGCCGTCGGCGTCCATCGAGCCCATGTCGCCCAGGCTCTCCCAGCCATCCTGATGGCGGGCGCTGGCCCCGATGTAGCGGTAGGTGGGGCGATCGGGATCGACTCGCATCCACACCTCCCCCACCTCACCGGCCGGAAGCTCCTCGCCGTCGGGGCCACAGATCCTCATGGTGCCCTCGCGAGGCTTGCCGACCGAGCCCGGATGGGCGACCCACTCCTCGCCGCTGATCACCGTGACACCTTGGGCTTCGGTCCCCGCATACAGCTCCCAGACACGTTCGGGTCCGAGCCAGTCGATCCACGCCTCCTTCAGCCACGGGGGGCAGGGAGCGCCCAGGTGGAGGATGCCGTTGAGCGACGACAGATTGCGGCCGAACTTCTCGTCGTCGGGCAAGCGCCAGATGCGATGCATCATCGTCGGAA
>SKKL01000285.1 GCA_007121465.1 Acidimicrobiales bacterium
GAGTGGCGACGAGACGACCGACATCCAAGCTGCATCGGCCGCCCACCTCCAGGAGCGGGTCCGCCTGGTCGTCGAACGCCTTGGGGCGCTGGCATCGGCGGATCCCCCTGTGTCGTACCGGTTCGACCCGGCGAGGGTGAAGGATGAGATCGAGCAGGTCGAGGCCGAGGTTGCGGCCGGACTCGGTGAGGAGTTGTCGACCCATCTTGGCTCAGTGCGGCAGTCCTTCGACCTCACCCATGACGAGGTCGACGTCTTGTTGCTCGCGGTGGCGGCCGAACGCGATCCGTCGGTCCGGGACCTGTGCGCCCGGGCGCTTCCCGAGTCCGCTCCCCGATCGGCGACGGTCGGCCTCGCCCTCGGCGTGCTCGGTCTCTCCCCCGACCACGAGGGTGCAGCCCGAGTGCTCTCGGAACGGTCATCGCTCGTTCGCCACCACCTTTTGTCCATCGAACAGCACGAGTTGCCGGTGGCGCTGCGCCCACTCCGGGTGCCCGACCGGGTCGTGCGGGCACTGCTCGGCGTGCCAGGCGTCGACCCGATACTGCGGACCCTGGAGACCCCCCTCGTCGGGGTTCGCACCCCGGGGGCCGAGGCGGTGGCCAGGGCAATGGCCGCGGGCGTGCGAACCATCTACATCCGTGAACGGCCCGCCATCTCCGGCCACGCGTTCGCCGCGGCAGCCCTCGACGCGCTGGGGATCGGGGCCATCGGGTTCGACCTGCGACGGGCCGGCACCGACCACCACCCCTACGGCCTCGCCGCGGCCATCGCCCGCGAGGGTGGTCTGCTCGACCGGGCTGTCGTCGTCGGCCCCGTGGAACGGCTCACCGACCGCGACGTCGAAGCGCTCGCGGCGCTGCTCGAGACCCCGTGGCCGATTCTGCTCGTCGGGTCGGGAGCGTGGGAGCCGTCGTGGAGCCGCACAGTGCCCTTCACCGTCGACGCCGAACGGCCCCAGCCCGGCGGCCTGGTCGAGCTCTGGACCGACACCCTCTTCGAGCGTGAGGTCGAGGTCTCCGATGGGGCGTCCGATGTCGTGGCAGTGCTGCGACTCACCCCCGAACAGACGGTGAGGGCGGCGGTGGCCGCGCACCTCGCGGCGGTGGCCGACGGCTCTGCGGTCACCGGCGAGCACGTCCGTACCGGCGCCCGTTCCCAGGCCGCAGGTCGACTCGAACAGCTCGCCGAGCGCATCGCTCCCCGCAGCCGTTTCTCCGACCTCGTCCTGCCCGACTCACAGCTCGACCAGGTGGCCCAGATCGTCGAGCGGGGACGTCACCGCGACCAGGTCCTCGACGAGTGGAACATGCGTGGCCTCGGGTCGCGGGGTCGGGGCATCACGGCGCTGTTCGCGGGTGACTCGGGAACCGGCAAGACGCTGTCCGCGGAGGCCATCGCCGGTGAGCTCGGTGTCGACCTCTACGTCATCGACCTGTCGACGGTGGTCGACAAGTACGTCGGGGAGACCGAGAAGAACCTCGGTCGGGTCTTCGACGAGGCCGAAGGCGTCAACGGGATCCTCTTCTTCGACGAAGCCGACGCCCTGTTCGGCAAGCGGACCGAGACCAGCGGCGCCCACGACCGGTACGCCAACGTCGAGGTGGCCTACCTCCTGCAGCGGATGGAACGCTTCGACGGGATCGCCATCCTCGCCACCAACCTGCGATCGAACATCGACGACGCGTTCACCCGTCGGCTCGACATCATCGTTCACTTCACCATTCCCGACGCGGAGCATCGCGAGATGCTGTGGCGCCGACACCTCCCCGACTCCCTCCCCCAGGCTCCCGACCTCGACCTCGAGTTCCTCGCCCGACGATTCGAGCTCGCCGGCGGGGTGATCCGCAACGTGACCCTCACGGCGGCCTACCGGGCAGCGGCGCGCGGTGATCGGGTGGAGATGGCGGACCTGGTGCGGGCGATGGCAGTGGAGTACACGAAGATGGGTCGTCTCTTCGACGTCAGCCAGCTCGGAACGTACGCCGCCGCCATCGAGTGACCCGCTGACACCAGGTGCGCGCTCTGCGTGACAATTTCCTTACGTCTCGTCGTCATCTTTGCTAGCGTGCGCCCGTCGCCCGCACCAGGCGTGTGCGGAGCGTCGGGATGGTGCCCGTGACCCTTGCTGACAAAACCGGTCCGGCTCGTTTGCTCGTCGAACGGACCAGCTCCGAGTGGGTTCGCCAACCTCGTCAGGCGCGCAGCGAAGAGACCCTCACCCGATTCCTCACCGCCACCGCCGAGCTGCTCGGCGAGCGTGAGCGATTCGACGAGGTCTCGGTGGCCGAGATCTGTCGCCGCGCCGGCCGCACGGTCGGGTCGTTCTACGCCCGCTTCGACGACAAGCCCTCGGTGCTGCGGGTGCTCGTCGAGCAGGTGGCCGAAGCGCTTCGAGCCGAGGCCGCCGACTACTGGGTACCGGAGAACTTCGGCCCCGACTCGGTCGAGGAGATCGTCGGACGCACCGTCGATGCGGTGTTGTCCGCCTACGGGGACGCCGGGGCGGTCTTCCACGCGGCGGCGATCGACGCCCCCCACGACGTCGCGTTCCGGGAGGCCCGGCTCGCCGTGTGGGTCGCGTGCGCCGAGGGGTTCGGATCGGTTCTGACCCATCACCGCGACAAGATCTCCCACCCCGACCCCCACCGGGCGGGCGAGCTGGCGATGACTGCGCTGATCGCCACGGTCGACCTCCGACTGATCTACGGCGAGAAGGTGCGGCCCCTGTGTGCCGACGACGAGGCCTTCCGGGCAGATCTCATCGAGGTGGTGACCGCCATCATCGACCCGGGTCGCTGACGCGCTATCTCCCCGGGTCAACGGGCTATCTCGCCGGGTCGACCCGGTGCAGCTCGGCCTCTCGTTCGGCGAGGGCCACCGCGATCGCTCCGGCCACCGACGCGTTGGCCTCGGCGAGTGCCAGGTTGGCCGGTACCGACCGGCCCTCGGTCGCGGTGGCGATCCGGTCGAGCACGAACGGGGTGAGTGCCGGTCCGCTGAGCCCCTCGCGCTCCGCGGCGGTGAGCGCCTCCGCGGTGGCAGCCTCGAGCTCGTCGGCGGGCACCGCGTCGGCTTCGGCGAGAGGGACGGTGACCACGACACCCGTCGGCGAGCCGAGGTCCCGCTGGGCGGTGACCACGGCGGCGACCTCCTCCGCCGAATCGACGCGATGGGGAACCGGGAGGCCCGACGACACGCTGGTGAAGGCGGGGAACTCGTCGCTGGCCCAGCCGAGGACCGGCACCCCCAGCATCTCGAGGTGTTCGAGGGTGCGAGGGAGATCGAGAAACGCCTTGGCGCCGGCGCACACAGTGACCACGGGGTAGGAGCCGAGCGCACCGAGGTCGGCGCTGACGTCGCCCGATGTCGCGGCGTCGCGGTGGACTCCGCCGATCCCGCCGGTGGTGAACACCCCGATCCCGGCCCGCGCCGCGAGTGCGAGCGACGCCGACACGGTGGTGGCCCCGACATCCCATCGCTGGGCGACAGCGACAGGGAGGTCGCGGCTGGCGGCCTTGCGAGCCGGGCCGAGGATCCTCTCGTGCTCGCCGGGTTCGATCCCGACTCGTGCCCGACCGTCGATCACCGCGGTGATCGCGGGCACTGCGCCGGTCGCAGAGATCGCGTCCAGACACCGTTGGAGGGCGTCGGCGTTGGCCGGGGACGGAAGACCGAGATGGGAGAAGATGGTCGATTCCAGGGCGACGACGGGGCGGTGCTCGTCGAGGGCCTGGGCGACCGAGGGCGAGAGGTGGACGGTGGGGTTCACCGGGTGGGCTCCTCGAGGCGATGATCATCGGGACCGGGATCGGGATCGGGATCGGCGCCGGGGTGGGCGAGCATGGCGGCGGCGAGTCGGTGGCCGTGGTCGACGCACTCGAGCGGATCGGCTCCCTGCCCGCGGGCGAGCAACCACCCGGCGGCGAAGCCGTCGCCCGCACCGGTGGTGTCGACCACGCGCTCGACGGGAGGCACCTCGACGGTGCTGGTCGTCCCGTCGGCGGCGACCAGGTGGGTGCAGCGCCCGCCCTCTCGTACGACGGTCCACGCGGCTCGTGGCGCGGGGTTGCCCGGGCCGATCCCGAGCAGGGCAGCCTCGTCGCGGTTGGCGAACACCACGTCGGCGCAACTCGCCGCGAGGCGGTCGAGCATCGCGGTGGTGCCGAGGGCCCCGATCACCGTGGTGGACGAGGCGTCGACGGAGACCCGGATGCCCCGTTGATGGGCGTGGTCGACCACCTCGGCGGTCGTGGTGGCGAGAGGACCCTCGGCCCAGCCGTAGGCGGGGAGGTGGAGCGCCGTCGCTCCGTCGAGCCAGGCCGGGTCGGTGTCCGCGAGGTTCACCGACGCGCCCCGGTCGGTGAAGAAGCTGCGCTCCCCGTCGACGGCGACGATCACGACGAGCGTGCCGGTGCGCCCCGCCCGGCGGACCACGACCTCGGCACCGGTCGCGGTGAGCCGCTCCACCAGGCGGTCCCCGACGGCGTCGTCGCCGATCTGGCCGACGAACCGGGATGCGCCACCGGCCCGGGCCACCGAGGCGACGACGTTGGCCGCGCTCCCGCCCCGGCGGTGACGGATCTGGGCGGGCGTGTCGGCCGCGGGATGGAAGGCGTCGCGGGCGTGGACGACCACATCGTCGACCAGGTCGCCGATCGAGACGATCACCCGCGCGCCCAGGCGTGGACGGTATCGAACCCTGCGTCGTTGAGGAGAGCGACCGTGACCGGGAGGGGCAACCCCACGACGTTGGTGTAGTCGCCCTCGATGCGGTCGACGAACATGGCGGCTCGACCCTGGATGGCGTAGCCCCCGGCCGCGTCGGCCGGCTCACCGGTGGCGACGTAGGCCGCGATCTGTCCGGTGTCGATCGGCCGCAGGGTGACCGATGTGGTGGTGAGGGCGGTCGCGGTCCGGCCGGTGATGTGGGAGACGACGCAGACCCCTGTGTGGACCTCATGGGTCTGCCCGGCGAGGCGGTGGAGCATGGCGATGGCCTCGCCCGCGTCGCCCGGCTTGCCGAGGATGTCGTCGTCGATGCACACCACCGTGTCAGCGCCGATGACCGCGACCGGTAGGCCGCGGTGCCGGTCGGCGACCACGCTCGCCTTTTGCTCGGCGAGAGCGAGGACCGCGTCGGTGGCCCCGGTTCCGGGAGCGATCGACTCGTCGATCGTCGCAGGGTCGACGGTGTGAGCGATGCCGATCTGGCGGAGCAGGGCGGTCCGCCGGGGAGACGACGAGGCGAGCACGATTCGGGGACGGGCCATCGTCGCTCAGGCTACTGGCGTGTCGTCCCCCGCACCGGTCGCTCGCTGCCGCTGGCGGCCCGGCTGAGGCACAGTGGTGACGTGACACCCTCACCCCCTGACGCAGATCCGGCCCCGCTCGACCGAACGCTCGTCGACTGGGAGACCGCCGGGTGGCAGTCGCTCGTCGACGGCACCGCTCGGGCCTACTGGCGTGACCGCCTGGCTCCCGATGCGGTCGTCGTGCTGCCGGGCGGCGGCCTGGCCCGTTCGGTCGTGGCGGGCGCGGACGCGCTCGACCGAATCAGCGGGTCGACCTGGGCGTGGTTCCAGCTGCGTGCCCCTCAGGTGACCCGACTCGGGCAGGGCGCAGTCGCCATCACCTACCGGATCGTGGCCCGTCGGGACTTCGACGTCGAGTACCGCGCGGTCGTCACGAGCACCTGGGTGCGCGACGAGTCCGACCCCGACACCTGGAGATTGGCGTTGCACCAGCAGACCCCGGTCTGACCGCCGGCCAAGGGCCGCTGCCTCGTGGCGGGCATCGACGGGGCGCGGAGCCTCATGCGGTGACCAGATGGCGGAGGAACCAGTCCCGGGCCTCCTCGGCCGCTGCGACGAGGGTCCCTGGCTCCTCGAACAGGTGGGTCGCTCCCTTCACGACGACCAGCTCGTGGGGGCAGGTGAGCTTCGCCGCTGCTCGACGATTGAGATCCAGGACGGTGGTGTCCTCTCCGCCGACGATGAGCAGGGTCGGGGCCCGGACCGCCCCGAGTGCGGGGTCTCCGGCGAGGTCGGGCCGCCCGCCTCGGCTGACCACCGCCCCGATGTCGTGGCCCATCCGGGCCGCGGCGACCAGCGCTGCCGCGGCACCGGTGCTCGCCCCGAAGAAACCAACCGGAGGCGCGTCGGGTGCGCGATGGTCGACCAGCCAGAGGGCGGCCGCCTCCAGGCGGCGGGCCAGTAGGTCGATGTCGAAGACGGTGCGACGGTCAGCGGACTCGGCCTCGGTCAGCAGGTCGAACAGCAGCGTTCCGATCCCGGCGGACTCGAGGGTGGCGGCCACCTCGCGGTTGCGCGGGCTGTGGCGGCTGCTCCCGCTGCCGTGGGCGAAGAGAACGATCGGTGCGTCGGGTCGTGGTTGGGTGAGTGTCCCCTGGAGCGCCGCACCGGC
>SKKL01000250.1 GCA_007121465.1 Acidimicrobiales bacterium
GCCTTCTTGGCCGGCGCCTTCTTGGCCGGCGCCTTGGCGGGGGCCTTCTTGGCCGGCGCCTTCTTCGTTGCCATCGTCTCGTGTCCTCTCACTGCCGCTGCTGCGGCCCCGGTGCAGCCCCGGGTCGCTGTGGTCGAGCGATCCTAGCGTCACGCGGACGGCGTTCCTGCCACCCTGCTAAACCCGGCAGGGCCCCTCCCGAGCGGCCGGTATGCTGCCAGGGCCCGCCCGACCCGTCCCGAGGACCGTTCCCATGGCCGACCAGCCCTACCCCTCCGTCGATCCGCGCCCCTCGTTCCCCGCGATCGAGCGCCGGATCCTCGAGTCGTGGGAGACCGAGCGGACCTTCGAGCGCAGCGTCGACGATCGAGAGGCGGGGGAGAGCGGAGCCAACGAGTTCGTCTTCTACGACGGACCACCCTTCGCCAACGGCCTCCCCCACTACGGTCACCTCCTCACCGGATACGTGAAGGACGTCGTGCCGCGCTACCAGACCATGCGCGGTCGTCGGGTCGAGCGCCGGTTCGGGTGGGACTGTCACGGCCTGCCGGTGGAGATGGAGGTCGAGAAGGAGCTCCAGGTCGCCGGGCGGGCAGCGATCACCGACTTCGGCATCGACCGGTTCAACGACACCTGTCGCACCTCGGTCATGCGCTACACCCAGGAGTGGGAGCGCTACGTCACCCGCCAGGCACGCTGGGTCGACTTCTCCCACGACTACAAGACCATGGACCTCTCCTACATGGAGAGCGTCATGTGGGCCTTCAAGCAACTCTGGGACAAGGGGCTGGTCTACGAGGCCTACCGGGTGATGCCCTACTCGTGGGGCGCCGAGACCCCGCTGTCGAACTTCGAGATCCGCCTCGACGATGCCACCCGTCCCCGCCAGGACCCGGCGGTGACCATCTCGTTCACCCTCGACCCCCGACCGGGTGACCCCGGCCCGATGCACGTGCTGGCGTGGACCACCACACCGTGGACCCTGCCGTCGAACCTCGCCCTCGCGGTCGGGCCCGACATCGAATACGCGATCGTCGAGGAGGACGGGGAGCACTACGTCATCGGCGCGGGCGCCATGGCCAAGTACGAGAGCCAGCTCGCGGGCACCCGCCCCGTGTCCACGGTGACCGGCTCGGAGCTCGTGGGGCGCACCTACCAACCCCTCCTCCCCTACTTCGCCGACACCCCCGACAGCTTTCGGATCATCCCCGCCGACTTCGTCGACACCTCCGAAGGCACCGGTGTGGTCCACATCGCGCCCGGTTTCGGCGAGGACGACCAGCGCATCGGCGAGGAGCACGGCATCGGCCTCGTCGTGCCCGTCGACGAGTCGGGTCGCTTCACCGATGACGTCCCCGAGTGGGCGGGCGAGAACGTTCTCGAGGCCAACCCCGCCATCATCCGCCACCTCAAGGAGCTCGGGAAGGTCGTCAAGCACGAGACCTACGAGCACAACTACCCCCACTGCTGGCGCACCGACACGCCGATCATCTACCGCGCCCTGTCGTCCTGGTACGTGAAGGTCACCGACTTCCGCGACCGCATGGTCGAGCTGAACCAGGAGATCAACTGGATCCCCGACCACGTTCGCGACGGCCAGTTCGGCAAGTGGATCGAAGGCGCCCGCGACTGGTCGATCAGTCGCAACCGGTTCTGGGGCTCCCCCATCCCTGTCTGGAAGAGCGACGACCCGGACTACCCCCGCGTCGACGTGTACGGCAGCCTCGACGAGATCGAGCGCGACTTCGGGGTGCGCCCCACCGACCTGCACCGGCCGGCCATCGACGAGCTCGTCCGCCCCAACCCCGACGACCCCACCGGCAAGTCGATGATGCGGCGGGTGCCCGAGGTGCTCGACTGCTGGTTCGAGTCGGGGTCGATGCCCTTTGCTCAGGTGCACTACCCGTTCGAGAACAAGGAGTGGTTCGACGACCACCACCCGGGCGACTTCATCGTCGAGTACGTCGCCCAGACCCGCGGCTGGTTCTACACCCTTCACGTGCTCGCCACCGCGTTGTTCGACACCCCCGCGTTCCAGAACGTGATCTGTCACGGCGTGGTGCTCGACCACGAGGGCAAGAAGCTCTCCAAGTCCAAGCGCAACTACCCCGACCCCGAGGAGCTGTTCGAGACCATCGGCTCCGACGCGCTCCGTTGGTACCTGATGTCCTCGCCGATCCTACGGGGCGGCGATCTGCGCATCGCCACCGACGGCGCCGACGTCGCCGAGGTGGTCCGGCAGGTGCTGATGCCGATCTGGAACTCCTATTCGTTCTTCGTGCTCTACGCCAACGCCGACGGGCGCCGAGCCGAGGTGCGCACCGACTCCACGCATGTGCTCGACCGCTACGTGTTGGCCAAGACCC
Source organism: Acidimicrobiales bacterium (assembly GCA_007121465.1). Taxonomy (GTDB): domain Bacteria; phylum Actinomycetota; class Acidimicrobiia; order Acidimicrobiales; family SKKL01; genus SKKL01. The sequence continues at coordinate 2,367 of SKKL01000250.1, forward strand.
GCCAGTTGGTCGAACAGGTCACCGAGTCACTCGACGAGTACCACCTCGCCGATGCCTGCAGCCACGTCGTCGGGTTCATCGACGCGCTGAACAACTGGTACATCCGTCGGTCTCGCGAACGGTTCTGGGGCGGAGACGGCGGGTCGGGCTCCGCCGATGCCCAGGACACGCTCTACACGGTGCTCACGACCCTCACCCGGCTGCTGGCCCCGCTCCTGCCCATGATCAGCGAGGAGATCCACCGCACCCTCACCGGCGACAAGAGCGTCCACCTCACCGACTGGCCCTCCGCGGCGGACCTCCCCGCCGACCCCGACCTGGTGCGCGACATGGACCGTGCTCGCGACGTGTGCACGGCAGCGCTGTTCCTCCGGGAAGAGCGGGGTCTGAGGACCCGCCTGCCGCTGCGTTCCCTGACCGTTGCCGGCCGCGACGCCGAGCGCCTCGAGCGGTTCACCGACCTCATCGCCGACGAGGTGAACGTGAAGTCGGTCGAGCTCACCGGAGACCTCGCCGCCCACGCCGATTTCGTGCTCCGTCCCAACGGGAAGGTGCTCGGCCCCAAGCTCGGCGGTGACACCCAGAAGGTGATGGCGGCCGCCCGCGGTGGCGAGTGGTCCCTCGACGGAGATCGCGTCGAGGTCGCCGGCCACACCCTGGAGCCCGGCGAGTTCGACCTGTCACTCCGTCCCCGCGAAGGCGAGGTGAGCCAGGCGCTGCGCACCAACGACGCCGTCGCCGTCCTCGACGTCGACGTCACCCCGGAGCTCGCCGCCGAAGGCCGGGCCCGTGACCTCGTTCGTGTCGTCCAGCAGGCCCGCAAGGATGCTGGGCTCGTCGTGACCGACAGGATCCGCCTGCGGTGGTCGAGCGACTCGGCCGAGGTGAAGGGATCGGTGGACGGTCACCAGGGGTGGATCTCCTCCCAGGTCCTCGCCGTGGACATCGCCGAGGGCCTCACCGGAGCGGGTCACCCCGCGTCGGGCGAGGTCGACGGCGCCACCGTCAGCGTGGAGATCGAGGTGTCCGGCTCCTAACCCTGGTGGGCGGGCACCCCTAGCGACGCCGGCCGAACCGACGATTGCGGTCGGCCTCGTCGTCCTGGTCGAAGAAGGCTGCCATGGCCGCGTCGGCCTCCGCCTCGGCGTTGGGCGCATCCTCGCTCACCGCTCGGCGCAGCTCGTCGAGGTGTGTGCCACCGAACGCGGTCCCCGCTCCGATGACCGGTGTCGCCTCGGTCGGAGGGCCATCGCCGAGGTCGGAGCTCGCCCGGGGATCGTCGGCCCACGTCGGCGGCTCGTCGGCCGGCGACGACGACGCCGAGGCGTCCCAGTCGACAGGTGGCGGAGGCAGGTGCGAGAGGTCTTCGTCGTCGTCGGAGAGGACGGGTGCGTCGGGCACCAAGGACGGCGCCGCCGGAGGCGTGACATCAGCGGCGGGAGCCGACGCCGCATCGCTGCGGACGGCCAACGACTCGGGCGGCTCCGGTTCGTCGCCGGGCGCCGGGCTCAGACCGGCGCGAGACGGGTCCTCGAGCACCGCCTTCAGTGCGTCGAGCTCACCGGCGAGGCGGGTCCGTTCGGCATGGAAGTGGGAGTCGACCACCGAGATGCGGGCGAGGAGATCGTCGCGATGACGCTCGAGCTCGCCGATCTCGGCCTCGAGGCGGTCGCGGGTCGCTCCGACGTCGCGCCGCACCGCCTCCTCGGCTTGAGAGATCATGTGGTCGCCCTTCTGGCGGGCCTCGGCCACGATGCGCTCGGCCTCCTCCTTGGCCTCGGCCACGGCCGCGTCGGCGGTGCGCTGGGCGAGAATGAGGGTGCGCTGGAGCGTCTCGTTGGCGTCTTGTTGGTCGCTCGCCGCCGACTCGAGCCGGGCGGCGTGCTCCTCAGCCGCCTCGACGCGGCGTTGTGCGTCGCGGTGACGCTCCTGGAGCTGCCCGACCGCGGTGCCGATGCGAGCGAGGAACGCGTCGACCTCCTCACGGTCGTAGGCGCCGCGTCGCTCGGTGAACTGGACGTCGCGAAAGAGCTGTGGGGTCAGGTCCATGTGGCGATGCTACCCGTGTGACGGCATGGGCTAGGCCTCAGCAGATGAAGCCACGGATGATCTGAAGACCGAACAGCGCGACGAGCGCCGACAGGTCGAGGCCGACTCCACCGAGTCGAACCGGCGGGATCACCGCCCGTAGCGGCGCCAGGACCGGTTCGGTCATCGCGTAGAAAAACGCGGCCACGCCTTCCATCGCGCCGCCGGGGGCGATGGGGAACCAGGACATGACGATCCGGATCAACAGGATGATGAAGTAGACCCCGAGAAGGGTGCAGAGGATCTCCACGAAGCGCTACGAGTCGTACAGGCCGCGTTCGGAGAGCCGCTGGCGCTCCTCGGGCGAGACCTCGACGTCGGCGGGGGTGAGCAGGAACACGTCGCTCGCGACCTTCTTCATCTGACCGCCGAGTCCGTAGCAGAGGCCACTGGCGAAATCGACCAACCGCCTGGACAGGTCGCGCTCGACGCCCTGCAGGTTGACGATGACCGGCTCCTTGTCCTTGAACCGATCGGCCATCGTGGCGGCGTCGTCGAAGGAACGGGGCGCCACCACGTGGGGCTTGGCGTTGGGTCGGCTGATGGTGCGGACACCGCTGCGACTGGGACCGTCGGGTGCCGACGACGTGGCTGGCGCCGGCGCCGGGCCCGGTGCGGTACGCGCAGGGCCCGCGGTCGCCCCGACCTCGGATGCCGAGACCGTTCGGACGGGGGGCTGCTCGTGGGGACCACCGTGGGTGGGGAACCGCACCTGACCTCCCTGGTCGGGCTCGGAGACGGGAAGCGGGGAAACCGACGCGGTGCGATCGGCGACGGGGTGCACCGAGCGGGGTTGAGCCGCCGGGCTCGGGGCCACCGGGGACGGGCCAGCCGCGCCACCGGGACCACCGGCCGGCTGGGCGCGACGGGGTCGCTCGTCGTAGTAGTCGTCGTAGTCATCATCGTCGCCGAGGCCAAGGGCGATCATCGCCTTGCGCCAGACCGTGGACATACGGTTCCTCCTCGCGGGTGGGTCGAGTCTAGACGTCGGGTCGGGCAGACGCGGTGGCACCACGGGGCCGAGGCCCGAACAGGGCAGTGCCGAGGCGGACCATCGTGGACCCGCAGGCGACCGCCGCCTCGAGATCGCGGCTCATCCCCATCGACCTCACCGGCAGGTCGAGGGTGTCTGCCAAGGTGGTGACCAGGTCGAAACCCGGTCGGGGGTCGAGGGTCGCGTCGGTCGGCCCCACCGACATGAGGCCGGCCACGTCGAGCTCGAGGGTTCGGAGATGGCCGACCAGTTCGGGCACCACCTGGGGATCCGCCCCGGACTTCCCCGGCTCGAGCACCTCGCCATCGTGGTCGACCGCCGCGACCTGCACGAGGACCCGGGCTCCGGGAGCCCGCCGGGCGATCTCGTCGCCGAGCTTGACGCGATCGACGCTCTGCCAGCACGAGACGAGGGGCGCCAGCCGCCGCACCTTGTTGCGCTGGAGCCCGCCGATCATGTGCCACCGGACACCGTCGACCGCTCCCGCGAGGTCGTCGGCCTTGGACGCGAGCTCCTGTGCGTAGTTCTCCCCGATGTCGTAGAGCCCGGCATCGACTGCAGCTCGCACGGCGTCAGGTCCGAAGCCCTTGGTGACCGCACAGATCGTGATCTCGTCGGGATCGGATCCTGCCGCGCGTATCCGATCGCGCACCGCGTCCAGGCGGCTGGCAACGATGACCGGGTCGATGGTCATGTCCCGGCCCCGCCCGGCGCGATCCATGCCACGAGCGCCTGCCGACCCGACTCACTCCGCGCACGGTGGGAGAACCAGGAACCGCCGCATGCCGTACACGCGGGCGATGACGAGGCGAGCGGCACCCCGACCTCGCCGAGCGCGACCGCCACCGCCGCCGGCAGGTCGAGCGCTGGCTGCCCTGCGGAGGTGCGACCCCTCACGACGGGACCGAACCGGTGCTCGATGGCAGCCAGGTCGAACTCGGAGAACTCGTAGCACTCCGGATGGATGCACGGACC
>SKKL01000141.1 GCA_007121465.1 Acidimicrobiales bacterium
CCACGGTGCTGTTCGTCGACATCGACAACTTCACGGTCATCGACGACGGGCTCGGCCACACGGTGGGCGACCGCCTCCTCGTCGAACTCGCCCGCCGCCTCGAGTCCAACACCCGAGACGACGACACCGTCGCTCGATTCGGCGGAGACCTGAAGAGCCTTCCCCTCACCACCCTGAAGGTAGACCGCTCGTTCGTCGACGGCCTGGGACAGGACCCCTACGCCACCTCCATCGTCGAGGCGATCGTCGCCTTGGGGCACTCCCTCGGCATGCGCGTCCACGCCGAGGGAGTGGAGCGAACCGATCAGTTGGACGAGCTACGCAGGGTCGGATGCGACGATACCCAAGGGTGGCTGTGGGCGCCGGCGATGACCTCGGGTGATTTCGAGGACTGGATGGAGACCCGCCAGAGCTGATCGCGCCCGACGGGGGCTGACGTCAGCCCTCGACGGTGATGGCGAACTCGGGGCAGTTGTCGGCGGCGAGGCGGGCCGCCTCCTCCTGGCCGGCCGGAACCTCTCCGTCGACCTTCAAGACGGCGTATCCCTCGTCATCGCTGTCGAAGAGGTCCGGGGCGAGCGAGTAGCAGCGCCCGTGCCCCTGGCAAGCGTCGGAGTCCAACACGATTCGCATCAAGAGACCTCGTTGGTGGAGAGGATTCGGATCGGCAGCTCGCGGGGACCGCGGACCTGACCGGTCGACCAGCGAACCGCGTCGGGATCGTCGGTGGCAAGCTCGAAGTCGGGGATTCGGGCGATCCACTCCTCGACGGCGACGCGGATCTCCATACGGGCGAGGTTCGACCCGACGCAGCGGTGGATGCCGACACCGAAGGCGAGGTGGCGGTTGCGCTGCCGATCGAGGATCACCTGATGGGCATCCTCGAACGCCTCGGGGTCGCGATTGGCCGCCGGGAACGGAAGCAGCACCCAGTCCCTGGCCGAGACCGGGCAGCCACCGATCTCGGCGTCCTCTGCGCCCTCGGCCACGATGCGGGCCATGGTCACCGGTGCGTAGAAGCGCAAGAACTCCTCGACGGCGAACACCATGAGGTCGGGATCGTCGACGAGACGTCGGCGATCCTCGGGGGTCTTGGCGAGGTGCCAGAGGCTGGCCCCGATCGCGGACCAGGTGGTGTCGATCCCGGCGATGATCAGGAGCCCGATCGAGCCCTGGACGTGGTCGTCGGACAGGGGCTGGCCGTCGACCTCGACGTTGATCAGGTAGTTGACGAGGTCGTCCTCACCCGTCGGGTTGGCGCGCCGCTCGGCGATGAGGGTCTTCAGGTAGTAGTCGAGAGTCTCCTCGTAGGGGATCTCTTCGTGGGCGAAGGAGCCAGGAGCTTCGAGCACTCGGTGGATGAAGACGCGGAACTTGTCGCCGTCCTCCTTCGGCACACCGAGCATCTCCGCGATCACGCGCACGGGGATGTGCTGGGTGTAGGCGACCGCCGCATCGACTTCGGTGGCCCCGTCGGCCAACATCTCGTCGAGCAGCTCTCGGCACGCAGCGCGGGTGGTCTCCTCCCAGCGGTCGATCTCCTTCGGGGAGAACGCCGGGAGCAGCAGACGCCGGGAGCCGGCGTGGAACGGCGGGTCCGAGGTGATCGGAGGCGCGTATCCCATGGGAGCGAGGCCCTCGGGCCGGAAATCGCTCACGATGACACCCTCGGAGCTGAAGTGCTCGGTGTCGCGAGCGATGGCGGCGACGTCCTCGTGACGCACCGGGAGCCACGCGCCGCCGAACCGCTCGGTGTGGGCGACGGGGCACCCCTCGCGCAGCTCCTCCCAGATCTCGGGAGCGTGCTGGGCGTAGTCCGGATGGGTGTGGTCGAAGTCGGTGGTCCAGTCCGCGACCGGAGGCCGAGTCGTGTCGGTCATCGTGTATCTCTCTCCCTGGCGTCCCTGGCTGGGCGACGACGTCTACTATACGCAGTACGGCGACCGTACGCCGTACAGGTCGGAGTTTCCTGCCATCGGGGAACTTTTCGGATCCCGGGGTTGGGTCGTTCGTCGATCCGGCCGATGGACATCCATGCCGTACCTGCCGCCGATCCCTCCACCCCCGTCACGGCGACCGCCGGCCCGCACCGTGGGGTCGGTCCTCGCCGGCCTCGTCGTCGGGTCGCTGACGATCTTCGCCATCAGCGGATTCGTCCCGACCGGCTCGAACGGCTGGAGCACCGGGGCCACCCGGCTCGCCGACGGCTCGACCCGTCCGCCGGCCGTGGCGACACCGTCGGAGGTCCCCCTCGGCATCCCTGCGCCTCCTCCGCCGCGAAGCGGGCAGTACTCCTTCCTCCAGACCCAACCCGGCACCAACCAGCCGGTTGCCTACGACCCGTGCCGACCCATCTCGATCGTCATCAACGACCGCAAGGCCCCGCCCGGCGGGGCGCACCTCGTGCGCGACGCCCTCGACCAGGTCTCGGAGATCACCGGCTTCGTCTTCGAGATCGAGGGAAACACCTCCGAGATGCCCGACCTTCCCCGACCTCCCCACCAACCCGACCGATACGGCGACCGGTGGGCACCCGTGCTCGTGGTCTGGGCCGACGAGAGCGACATCCCCGAGTTGGAGGGGAGTGCGGGCCTCGGGGGTAGCAGCTTCGTGCGAGCACCCGGCACCGACGTCGACGTCTACGTCAGCGGTGTGGTCATCCTTCACACCTCGGTGATCGGAGACCTGATGGGTTCGACCCGGGGGTGGCTGATCGCCGAAGGGATCGTCCTCCACGAGCTGGGACACCTGGTCGGACTCGGCCACGTCGACGACCCCAATGAGCTGATGTACCACGACGCCTCCTACCAGTACAGCTTCGGGCCCGGCGATCTCACCGGGCTGGCCGCGCTGTCCGCCGGGCGGTGTGTTCCCCGCCTCTGAGCGGGAGGCGGCCCGCGGGCCGAGCGGTACCCTCGACCCGATGTCTGACCCATCCTCGATCCCCCACCCCGGCGGATCCGCCTACGTCGTCGCTCCCCCGTCGGGCGAGGGACCCGGGGTCATGGTCCTGCACGGCTGGTGGGGTCTCAACCCGTTCGTCCGCCGCTGGTGCGACCGACTCGCCGACGAGGGCTTCGTCGTCATCGCCCCCGATCTCTTCGACGGCCGGACCGCTGACGCCCCGGACGAGGCCGAGATCCTCCTCGCGTCGATGGACGTCGACGCGGCGGTCGGCCTGATCTTGTCGACCTCGTCGACGTTGAGGGAGCTCCCCATCACCGAGGACCGACCCATCGGCGTGGTCGGCTGGTCGATGGGGGCGTCGCTGGCGCTGTGGCTCGCCACTCGTGCTCCTGAACAGGTGGCGGCTGCGGCGGTCTACTACGGGGTCCAGGACGTCGACTTCGAACCGGCCACCTGCGCGGTGCTCGGTCACTTCGCCGAGCACGACGAGCTCGTCGACGAGGATTCCGTGGTCGAGATGGAGGCCCACCTCCGGCTGCTCGACAAGGACGTCGAGTTCCACCGCTACGCCGGGACCGGCCACTGGTTCGCCGAGGACGATCGGCCCGCGGCCTACGACCCCGCCGCCGCCAAGTTGGCGTGGGACCGCACCGTTGCGTTTCTCGGCCAACACCTGAGGTCCTGAGCAGGGGGGCGCGGCCGGGTTCGGCCGGAGACGGCGGGCCGGTGTCCAGGGGGGAGCGCGGGCACCGCTACGCTCCCCGCTCATGTCCGGACCCTCCCAGCACCTCGTCACCCTCGACCTCGAAGGCGTCCTCGTCCCCGAGATCTGGATCGCGGTGGCCGAGCGCACGGGAGTCGAGGGCCTCACCCGCACCACCCGGGACGAGCCGGACTACGACACGTTGATGCGGTACCGGCTCGACCTGCTCGATCGACACGATCTGGGCATGGACGACGTCACCGAGGTCATCGCCGGACTGGAGCCACTGCCAGGGGCGTCGAGCTTCCTCGCCCGTCTACGCGAACGAGCCCAGGTGGTCATCTTGTCCGACACCTTCGAGGAGTTCGCCCGCCCGCTGATGCGGCAACTCGCCTGGCCCACACTGATGTGTCACCGCCTGGAGGTGAGCGAGGGGCGCATCACCGGCTACCGCCTCCGGATGCCCGACCAGAAACGGGCCGCCGTCGAGGCCTTCCGATCCCTGAACTACCGAGTGGTGTCCGCCGGCGACTCCTACAACGACGTCTCGATGCTGCTCGCCGCCCACGCCGGGTTCCTCATCCACGCACCCGACAACGTGCGGTCGGAGTTCCCGGAGCTGCCCGCGGTCGACACGCTCGACGAGTTGTACGACCGCATCGTCGACGCGCTCGACGCGGCCTGAGCCACTCACCCCTCCGGGTGGTCCGCCAGTCGTTCGAGCAAGCGGTCGCGGATCGAGACACCCGGCTCGCGGGCCTTGTCACCGGTGGCTCTCCACCCCAGGCGTGACGAGTAGAGCAGCGGCGGCTCCTTGAGACGACCCTCCCGTGTGTCCACGACCCGGGCGAAGAAGAGCTCGTGGTCGGCCATCGTCGAGCGCTCGAACCACTCACAACACAAGTAGGCGACCGAGTTCGGAACCACCGGCAGGCCGCCCCACTCGTCGACCGGTTCGACGTACTCGGTGGCGAGATGCCGGAACCGGCGCCCGGGATAGGAGAAGTACTGACCTTCGGCGACCTGGTCAGCGGCGAGGATCGACACCGAGAACCGGCCCGACTCGACGATGAGCGGGTAGGTGTCGTGCTTGGGTGACACCGAGGCCATGACGATCGGCTCCTCGAACGCCACCTGACAGAGCCAGTGTGAGCAGTAGAGGTGCGTCTGGCCCTCGTGGGTGGCGCCCACCACCTGGACACCCTTGATCATCTGGCCGAGGGAACGCTTCGTGGTGGGATCGATCACCCCGCCACCCTACGGGTCGCCGACGGATCCGACCCACGCAGGCTGGGCGCCGGGCTCCTCATCGATCGGCCGAAAGCCGCTGCCGTCGGGACGGATCGCCCAGATGGTCGACTCGCTCGAGTCGAGATCGGGATAGAGGCCGAAGACGATCCAGTCGCCCGTGGGGGACCACGCGGGGAACGCCACAGGGCCGGCGAGGACCTGCTCGTCCTCACCCGTGTCGAGATCGACGAGGTGGAGCCCGCTGTCGGACGGATCGTCACAGGCGGCCGCGGTCAGCAGCGCCGCACCATCCGGGGAGATGCCACCGCCGTAGATCATGCAGCCGAGCTTCATGTAGAAGAGCTCAGCGGTACCGGTGGAGAGATCGGCCCGAGCAACTCCTTGGATGTCGGTGTCGATGCCGATGTAGGTGAGGAGGACCTCGTCCCCACCGAGGGGGATCGCACAGTCGTATCGCCCCGGGTCGACGGAGTGCTCGGTGATCTCACCGTCGAGATCGACCTCGAGGAGTCGCGGACTGTACGACTCCTCGACGAACGCGGTGAGGAGGAGCCGCTCGCCGTCGGGGAACCACTGGACACACCACATGTCGAGCTCGTCGTCCACGACGAGCTCCTCGAAACCGTCCTCGAGGTTTCCCACCACCAGGACGTGAGCGATCTCCCCGCTCCCTCGGGGCCACGCGACCGCGGCGAGGGTCGATCCGTCGGGAGCGACCACCGGAGCATTGGCGCCGTCGTAGTCGCCGAGGGGCACCGTGGAGCGGGACGCGTCGGGGTCGCCGGCGGTGAGCGCGTGGAGGCCTCGCTCGCCCGGCGTGAGACCGTGGACAAGGACGGTGCCCGCGTCGACCGAACCGTCCTCGTCGATGTCGGGGAGCGGCGGTGGGGGTTCGATCTCGACATCGTCGAGTTCGGTGTCGAGGCGACCCGGGTCGGCCGTGTCCGTCTCTGAGGACTCGGCGTCGGTGCAGGCGACGAGAAGGGCCACGACCGCTCCGACCGCGGCGAACCGCCGGATCCAGGTGGCGGGGCGCGGTCGTCTGATCGGGTCGGTGGTCGCCGTCATGACCGGCGACAGTACTCCATCGTGTTGACGCTGCTGGGCCGGGAGGCGATATAGCTGACAGTCACGACGGGACCTCCTGCAGGTGCCGGCGGATCCGCTCCTTGGCCTCGTCGAGGTCGGCGACGGACCGTTCGATCGCCCCGGAGCGCCGGCAGAAGACGAACCGGCAGTCGACGACTGGCAGGCCCGTGGCGATCTCGAGGGCGACGGCATAGGCGGCACCTTGGAGCTGATACCCGGCGAGCGTCGCCTCGATCTCTGCATCGGAGGTGACGGCGTCGGTCTTGTAGTCGACGACCACGAGCCCATCGTCGGACTCGACGAGAAGGTCGACGTAGCCCTCGAGCACCTGTCCTCCGATCGGAGCGGCGACGTACACCTCCCGGTGGTGAGGCCGGGTGGCGGCCGAACGGACGACGTCGGAACCGAGCGCGGATCGGACCAGGTCGGCAATGGTCGGGGCCATCTCCGGGATCGACTCCGCGTGGGCCTGACGCATGACCTCGTCGTCGAAGGCCGCCGGGTCGATCGGACCCGACAGGTCGACGACCTGGAGCACCGCATGGACAGCCCGCCCGATGGACGTACCCGCCCGGCCGCGTCGGCGGGTCTCCACTTCCGGAGGAGGCTCCATGTCGCTGTCGGTGGCGTCGCCGCCCGGACCCGATGTCGGGGCTGTGCCCTCCGCTGACCCTCGCTCGGCGTCGAGGATCGAGCGAGACACCGCCGTCGCCGACACGTGACGGCCTGCGTGGCCGGCGAGGCGACCCTGGCGGCGGATGATCCACGCCTCTCGCTCGGCGGGGTCGACGGATGGGGCGCGATCGTCGAGCGACGGAGCGTCGTCGGGCGAGCGGGGCGACGGTTCGGTGGCCGGATCTCGCGTGAAGGGACGCCAGTGCTCGGGGCACTCCTGGGCCGCTCGCCACACCTGGTGACCGAAGGACTCGGCAGCTCTCGAGGTGTGGTGTCCCGAGACGATCAGGTGGTCTCGGGCACGGGTGCAGGCGACGTAGAGGAGCCGCAGCCGCTCGTGGCGGTCCATCGACAGCTCGCGGCTGACCAGGTCGCCATGGCCGAGGGTGCAGATCCCCTTGCGGAGCCCGATCTCGGGCGACGCCTCGTCGCTGGGCCACAGCGCGGTGCCACCGGGGAGCTGCTTCGGAGGCGTCCCGGACAACCCCGACACCACCGTGATGGGGAACTCGAGGCCCTTCGAGCCGTGGATCGTCATGACCGAGACCGTGTCGTCGGCGGGATCAGCGGCGAGCGGCTGGTGGACCGTGACGGTCTCGGAGCGCTGCAGGTCGGCCCAGCGCAGGAAAGCCCGGAGATCGCCGGCGTGGGCTTCTTCGAAGTGGCGGGCCTGATCGACGAGGAACCGCACGCGACTCCACGACTCCTCGGGACGCTCCGCCCCGACCGCCACCAGCGCGGCCCGACGCTCGATCACCAGGCGGTGCAGCAGGGTCGAGGGACGCTCCCACCACCGTCGCTCCCAGAGGGAGTGGAGGTGGGCCAGGGACTCGACCACGGGGTGGTCGGGTCCGAGGTCGGTCGGGGGCTCGCGTCTCAGGTCCCAGCGGCCACCGGCGTGGTGGAAGTCGAACAGATCGCGGTCGCTGCATCCGTAGAGGGGCGACCGCAGCGCAGCGACCAGGGCGAGCTCGTCGCTCGGATCGTCGACCGCGGCGAGAGTGGCGAGCGCGTCGCGCACCTCCTGGGTGCCGAACACCAGGTTCCCCGTGCTCAGGTGGTACGGCACATGGTGCTCGGCGAGAGCGGCGACGAGAGCGGGGAGCTCGGTTCGGGTGGGGATGAGGATCGTCACGTCGGCAAGACGTGCGGGACGAAAGCCCCCAGGGGCGTCGGGGTCGCCGACCGGCCATCGACCTGGGTCGTTGCGGACCGACGCCACGACCGCGGCGACGTCGGCCGCCTCGACTCGACGGACCTCGGGTGCCCGGCCCCTCGGGTGGAGACCGCCGAGCACCACCGGACGATGGTCGACGGACTCAGACGCGGCCCGCGCCGCGCCCAGCGGCTCGTACGCCGCCTGCGAGCCGGGGATCTCCTCCGGCATCAGCTGCCCGAAGATCTCGTTGATCCAGGAGATGACCGGCTCGACGGTGCGGAAGTTGGTCGTGAGCCTCTGGAGCGCCTCGCTCTGACCGAATCGATCGCGGGCGGCGAGGAACAACTCGATGTCGGCCCGCCGGAACCGGTAGATCGACTGTTTGGGATCGCCGACGAAGAACAACCGCCCGGCGTCGACCTCGGCGTCTTGCCATCGCCCCGGTTCGGCAGCCGCGATCGAGGAGGCGATGGCGACGGCGAGACGGATCTGCAACGGATCGGTGTCCTGGAACTCGTCGAGGAGGAGGTAGCGATAGCGCTCGTGGAGTGAGCGCCGGGCCGACGCGCTCCTGGCGAGGAGGTCGACGGCGAGGACGAGCAGGTCGTGGAACTCGAGACGGCCTTCGCGCCGACGAGCAGCGGCGGCGGCGAGCAGGTCGCGGGCGATGAGGGTGCGAAGCCGCACCAGCACCTCGTGGCAGGCCGAGCCCACGACCTCGGCGCGAGCCGCGTTCACGTCGTCGACGAGATCCTTTGCCGCCTTGACGTCACCACCCCAGGCCCCCGCGGCGCCGCCCGACCCCTTCTTCCAGTCGCCGCTCGATGCCAGTGCCCGGAGCTTGACCAGAGGGTCGTCGAGGTCGGCGATCGGCTCGATCTCGGGAAGGAGGGATCCGGTGAGGTGCTGGCAGAACCGGTCGGACCGGTCGATGCACTCGGTGACCACTTCCCCGAGAGCCCCGACCGCCTGGTCGAATGGCACGAAGTCGACCGGCGGAAGCGGCGGGTGCTCCTGGGCCGCGGTCGGGGCGATGCGGTCCCAGCTGCCGGCGAGGACCAAGGCAATGTCCTTGAGCGAGGCTTGGCCCTCGAACGCAGGTTCCAGCACGATGCCGAGGACCCCGGCTCGGACCAGGAGATCCTGGTGCACCGGGTCGTCGTGGAGGGAGTCGACGAACCGCTCCCACCGCTCCTCGCGCTCGATGGCCGAGTTGATCTCGTCGAGCACCCCGACACGGGGCGGCAAGCCCGACTCGGCCGGGTGCTCGGTGAGGATACGCCGGGCGAAACCGTGGAGCGTGGAGATGGCCGCCGAATCGGCCTCGCCAAGAGCGTCGCGGCACCGCTCGCGCACGAGGTCGTCGTCGGCGGTCGCATGGCGCGCCTCGAGCTGCACGCGGATGCGTTCGCGGAGCTCAGCCGCCGCGGCCTCGGTGAAGGTGATGGCGGCGACGGCGCTGAGGGGGACCCCGCGGTCGGCGACGAGGTTGACGATGCGGGTGACGAGGGCACGGGTCTTGCCCGTACCCGCTCCCGCCTCGACGAAGAGGGTGCTGTCGAGTCCGCTGCTCCCGATGACCTCGCGAGCCTCGTGGTCGGCGATCACTGCTGTTCCTCTCCACCATCAGCGGCGTCGGCGTCCGCCTCAGCCGGCTGCAACCGGCGCCGCACGGCCAACTCGGGGGCCTCGACCTTGGCCTCGGCCATTTCTCCCCGTGCAACCGGGCACACTCGGTCGTAGTCGCAGTAGCGGCAGTTGTCGTGGGCCTTGCTCCACTGGTTGAACTCGCCCGGCGACGCGGCGAAAACCCCCGAGTCGATGCCTTCGACCATCGCTGCGACGAGATCGACGAACTGGGCCCGCCGATCAGCTGCCCAGTCGTAGCCCCGCGTGGCGGACTGAGGATCGTCGACCAACCAGTAGTAGGCGGCCGCCGCGTCGCCGCCGAGAAGCTGGTGGGCCGCCTCCGAGTAAAGGCCCAGCTGGAGCGTGGTGCCCCCGAGGAACGGGTCGGCGTCGAGGTCGCGGTACTTGTCGCCCTTGCCGGTCTTGTAGTCGACCACGATCCATCGGCCATCGTCGGCACGGTCGACTCGGTCGGCGACTCCCCGGAAGCGCAACGAGCGACCGTCGGGGAGGTCGAGGACCACCGGGTCGGCACCCTCGACGCCGAAGGGCAGCTCGACCCGGTCGGGACGGGATCGCCACGCGGCCCGGTGCCTCTCGTCGGCGTCGAGGAAGCGGTCGAGCACTCCGAGGAGACGTTCCCGCTCGAGTCGCCACCCGAGGGGTCGGCCCGTGCGGCCCATCGCCTCGTACTCGTCGAACACCTCGCGTGCGATGTCGACCATCCGACGCCGCTGCTCGGCTGTCCACCGCTGATCGGGCTCGGGGGATCCGTCGGCGATGACCTCCCCCAGGAATCGCTCCAACACCTGGTGGACCAGCGAACCGCGGTCGCGCGCGTCGATGGCGCGGATGCGCTCAGGGTCGTCGCGGTCGCGGAGGTGGAGGACATGGCTGAGGTAGTACCGGAACCCGCACGCGGCCCAGCTCTCGAGCCCGGTGGGCGAGAGCAGGGCCCCATCGCGAGTGGGGCTCGGCACCCGGGCGCCGGCCAGGTTGCCGTCCCACTCCGTGAACGAGCGGGACCGCCGCGCCCGGAGGGCCCGCACGCCGCGAGCGTTGACCGCGTCGAAGGCCGGGTGGTCGAGTGCTTCCCCGCCCCGGCGTTCGATCGATCGCACTGCCCGGAGATCGCGTTCGGCCACCGAGACCGGCACCGGTGCCCGGAGGACCCCATCGGCATGGGACGCGACGATCTCGACCACTGTCGGCCCCACGCGGTCGAGGTCGGAGCTGTAGACCCGCTCGCCGACCGCGGCGGTGACCGAGTCGAGGAACCAGCGTGACGGGAGGTGGGCACTCCCGGTCCGGAGGTCGCCACGGGGGTGGACGAGGCTGCGGGTGGTCTCGGGCGCTCCGGCCAACGCGGCGAGAAGGGCGCGGTGCTGCCGATGCAGGTGATCGGATCGCCGGGCCAGGAGCCCGGGCCCCACGGCGTCGCGAACGGAGTCGGACAGGAGCGAGTCAGCCGGACGGGCACCGGGGAGCACACCCTCGGCGAGACCGAGCACGACCACCGCGTCGAGGTCCTGACCAGGGGCACTGGCGAGAGGGCCGTAGGCGACGCCGTCGCCGAATCGGCCCGAGCGCCCTCGCCCCACCTCGAGCTCCTCGGCCAGTGCCCGGGTGAAGACCTCGTGGGCCGGCTCGGGCTCGATCTCGTCGAGGCGCGCCAGGCGGGTCAGGGCATCGACGATGCGTCCGGACGCGTCGACCTCGGCGTCGGGCCAGCCCTGGCGACGATGCTCGGGACCGAGGAGCTGGTCCATCAGCGCCCGGGCCGCGTCGCTCTTGGCGGTCCAGCCGCCGGCTCGGACGACCAGGCCGACCGCCTCGGCCAGCGAACGCACGAAGGTGGCGAGGTCGAGGGCGTCGGCCTGCTCTCGTTCCAGTCGGTCGGACCGCTCGGGATCGATGCCTGGGTCGGCGCTGACACGCGCTGCCAGTGCCGAGCGGTGTGCCTCGAGCTTGCGGGCCCAGTCGTCGAGCCCGCCGACGACGCCCGCGGTGCGAGACAAGCGCTCCCACGAGGTGGGGTACACCCCTCGATCGCCGGATCGCAGCGGGGCGGAGGCGACGAGGGCCATGACCCTGTCGCGTCTCCACCCGTGGCGGGGGAGCTCGAGCGCACCGAGCAGCGTTCGGCCCGCTGCGCTGTCGGCCAGGCGCTCCCGACTCGGGCCGTTCGCGCGGACGCCAGCCTCGTCGAGATGATGCTCGAGGGCCCGGACGTAGGGATCGGGACGGGGATAGAAGATGGCGATGCGGTCGGGCCGGTGACCCGCCTCGACCAGTTCGATGACCCGGCGCACCGCGGCGCGGACCTCCTCGTCGTGGTCGACGACCGACACGAGGTGAGCGGCAACCGGCGGAGCGATGGGGGTGGTGGGCTCGGGACGGCCCACCCCGGCACGATCCATGAGCGCGAGAACCGGCTCGTCGGCCGAGAGGTCGCCGGTGAGACCGACGAGGACGGTGGACTCGGCGAGCCCGACGAGACGGATCAGGAGGCGCTCGAGGCTGGGGGTCGGCGGCTCGGGAAGGTGCCACACGAGGTGGCCGAGACGGTCGGCCAGCTCGGAGGGACGTGGATGGTCGAGGATCGAGTCGACCAGCTCCGGCTCGCCGTCGAAGCCGCCGAGGTAGCCGACGACTCGCCGGTGCAGCGCAACCGCAGTGGCGGCCATGGGCCCGGCCGCTGCCAGGCGGGTGAGCGCCTCGTCGTCGAGGTGGCTCAGCTCGCCGTAGAGCCCGGCGACGGCGGCTTCGGTCGCCGGGTGGGTCGCCACCTCGGCGAAGGGGCCGGGATCGTCCGACAGCGCCCGCCGCACCGCGGCGCCGAGGACGGGATTGGTCAGTGCTCGATGATCGTGGCGGGGCGGGGTGAGCAGTTCGGCGACCTGGAACGGGGTGAGGAACCCCACGTTGGCCAGACCGGGGAGACCGAACTCGCCGCTCCCGAGCAGCCGACGGAGCGAGAGACCGGCGAAGTTGGACGCGACCACGACCGTCACCGGCGCCAGTGGACCGCTGTCGTGGCGCGCTCGGGCCACCGCTCGCGCCAAGGCCTCGGTTGCGGGCCGCCCGAAGGGCACCGTCTCGACGTGTCGGATCACGTCACGACCATAGACAGGCCCTGTGACATCGAGAGACGGGCAGGAATCTCAGCCCAGGCGCTCGACAGCACGAGGAGAGCTGCACCAGCGACACGAAACGTCCTCCACGGTTTCGTCGAGGACCGAGACGTCTTCGATCTCGAGATCACCGCCGACCGTGTAGTGGTGGTAGGCCCGGGTGCGCCGGGTGGTGGTCACGTCGAAGCGGGTGAGGTTGCCACAGGCGGTGCACCGGTAGCGGGCCGTGTCGGTCACGGGCGCCAACGGTAGCTGCTCGGCCGGTTAGGGCATGTCGTGGCGTTCCCGATCGCCTCGCGACCCGGGTGGCGGATCCTCCATGTGGCGGGTGGCCTCGGGGCCGGGGGGAGGGGTCTCGCGGTCGGCGTCAATCGGTTCGACCTGGGGCTCGGGCCCGGATCGCTTCATCATCATCATTGCGGCCAGAACGACCAGCGCGACAACGATCGCGATGGGGATGAGGAGCCTCACGATGCATCTCCTTGCTGATCGGCGACTCGGTCCAGTGCTTCCTCTAGGGTCAGGTGGAGCGACACGGCACCGAGCAGGCCCCACCGCCTCAGGAGGGCGACAGCGCTGAGCCTGGGGCACACCACCGCAACCGGTGTCGACGCGTCGCCGGGCCCGTCGCGCACGATGCTGCGCAGCGCACGAGCGAGCGGTTGACGGGCCACGAGGACGGCGTGAGTCAGGTCGATGACCGCGGCGGGAACCTCGGCCTGGCGAACGGTCCGACCGAGCGAGGACGCCCACACGTCGTCGACCAGGCCGTTGGCGGCGAAGACCCACGTGTCGGAGTCGCTCGGCGGAGCGCCCTGGTCGGCGCCGTATGACACCACCATGGCGTCGTTCTCCGCTCGGGGTCGTGCCGCGAGATCCGTCACGCTCGATGCTCCTTCGGGGTCTGCCGCGCCCCGGGCTCCTTACCCCCTCCGTCGACCCCCGAAACCCCCTCCGCGTGGCGCCACGGCCGGTGAGGGTCCCGATCCGAGCCGAGGGACATGACCTCCCGAGGAAGGCTCAGGCTCGTCAACCAGTCGACAACCACTCGCGCCTTGCGGGCGACGGTGGGCACCCGCGAGACGTGCAACACCGCCTGCAGTGCCCAGGCGGGAAATCCTCGGAGGCGAACCCCGGCGGCTTCCCCCACCGCCGAGAACCGACCGATGGTGATCAGCTCGACCTTGGGGCGGTAGCGGAACTCACACGGGTCGTCGCCGCCCATCGTCCGCTCGATGTTGGCGGCAAGAGTCCGGGCCTCTCTCCACGCGGAGGCCTCGCCGCGAGGGAGGCGCCGTCCCGTCGCGGGGTCGAGCACAGCAGCGCAGTCACCGGCCGCCCAGGTTCCCTCGTGCCCGCGAACCTCGAGGGTTGCCTGTACCTCGACAGTCCCGTCCTCGGTGAGCGGGAGGTCGAGGGCCTCCAGGACGATCGAGGGCCGCGATCCGGCGCACCAGACCACGGTGTCGGCCGCCAGATCGGTTCCATCGGAGAGTCGGATCGCCTGGTCATCGACCGATGAGACGAGGGTCTCCACCCGGACCTCCACCCGGCGAGATTCGAGCTCGCGGACTGCGGCGTGGCGCATCGATGTTCCTGCCTCCGGCAGGATCTGGGCGGTCGCCTCCACCAGGACGAACCGCAGCTCGTCGGGAGCGAAGCCGGGACGCTGATCACAGGCCTCGAGGGCCAGGTCGCTCATCGCTGCGATGGCCTGCACGCCCGAGCGTCCGGCTCCGACGACGACGAAGGTCGCGGCCCGCGCTCGTCGGGCGGGGTCCGACGTGACCTCGGCGAACTGGGTCCGTTCGAGCACCCGCTCACGAAGGTCCAGCGCCTCGGTGATGGTGCGAAGTCCGGCGGCGCGCTCCTCCAGTCCCGGGATCGGTGCCAGGTCGGCGATCGATCCGGGAGCGACCACGAGGTGGTCGTAGGGGATATCGATCTCGATCCCCTCGCTGTCCCGGACCCTCACCGTCCGGGCCGTCGCGTCACGTCCGGTGACCACTCCACCGAGGACACGAGCTCGCGGGAGCACCGACCGGAGCGGGACGGCGGCATGGCTCGGTTCGACGACTCCGGATGCCACCTCGGCCAACAGGGACGGGTACGCCTGAACACCGTCGGTTTCGATCAGGGTCACATCGACCGGTCGATCGAAACGACCAACCCGACGAGCGACCTCGCTCCCGACCACTCCCCCGCCGACGATCACGACTCGGGTCGGCGGGCTCACCATCGTCTCGGTCATCCCCGGCCTCTACCCCACGAGGCCCGGCCGAATCCGCTCGGGCACGGTCCTCGACGGCGTCGGGGACACGGAATCTTTCGGCATGGACTAGCGCGAAGCGGGTATAGGTGGAGCCGTGCGTCTGTGGGCTCACGTGCATCCCAGCGCGACCTTCCTCAATCTCGACCTCATCGGCCCGGTGCTGCTCGTGGCGGCCGCCGCGCTCCTGCGGCGACGCCGCGACGTACTCCTCCTCCTCGCGGCGGCGGCTGCGCTCGCCGTGGCCGCGCTGCCCCCCGTGCACGACGCCGCCCATCGAAGCGTCACCGGGCACATGGGCCAGCACCTCATCCTCCTGGTCGTCGCCGCCCCCCTCATCGGCATCGTCGCGGCCGATGCACCCGGACGATTCCGTGGATCCGGAACCGTGCGTCGGGTCGCCGGGGCCGCAGTCGGCCAGTCGTTCGCCCCGCTCGTGGCCGGCGGTGTCCACGCCTCAGTGGTTCTCGCCTGGCACGTGCCGGGGGCCTATGACGCCGCGGTCGACTCCGCTCTGCTCCACGGACTCGAGCACGCCACGATGCTGGGGACCGGAGCCTGGTGGTGGGCGTCGGTCGTCCACCACGCCCGGCGGCGGGCCGTCGCGGCGGGCATCGTCTCGTTGTTCGGGGTGGCGTCGGCCGGCGCGGGGCTCGGCGTGCTCATGATGTTCGCTCCCGATCCGCTCTACGCCCAGGGAGGGGTCGAGGACCAACAAGTCGCCGGAGCGCTGATGGCCGGGGGCACCGGGTTCGTCTACGGCGGCACCGCTCTGCTGCTGGTCACGTCGGCGATCGCCCGCCTCGCCACGCCCTCTCCGGCCCGCATCCCCCCTCGAGCCGCCGTGGCCGTGCAGGAGTCCGCGATGTCGCGGGGCTCGGCCGTCCTCGGCCCGGTGCTCGCGACCATGGCCGCCACCGCGGTCGCCCTACTCGTCCTGCCCGGGTCGGAGTCGGCCGATGCCCAGGCCCCACCTCCCGACGATGCCGACGTCGTCGATGCCGATGCCGTCGACGAGGCCGGGGACGACGACCTCGAAGCGATCGGCCAGAACCTGTACCGACGCGACTGCGCGTCCTGTCATGGCCCTGACGGCGGCGGGTCGTTCCGGGGCACCGCGCTGCGGGAGGTGGGAACCGCCAGCGTGTCCTACTACCTCACCACCGGCCGGATGCCGATCGCCGACCCCGACGAGCCGATCAACCGGAGCGAGCCCGCCTACTCGCCCGAGGAGATCGAGGCGATCATCGCCTATCTCGACACCCTGATCGACGGGCCACCACCGCCCGACATCGGGACCGCCACCGCCGACGTCGCCCGAGGAGGGGAGATCTACCGGCTCCAGTGCGCCGCGTGCCACGGAGCCGAGGGGATCGGTGGAGCGATGGCCATCGAGGGATTCGCGCCCTCGGTCCTGTCCGCCCGTCCCGACGAGGTCGCCAACGCCATGGTCGCCGGGCCCGGCGTCATGCCGACGTTCTCGACCGGCTACGACACCGACGATCTGGCGTCGGTCGCCGCGTACGTCGAGGTGCTCCAGGATCGGCCTGGCACCGGTCTCAGCGTGCCCGGTGGGCGGGTGGGTGAGGGGCTGGTGGCCTGGGTGGTCGCCATGAGCATCCTCGTGGCGGGGGCCCGGTGGATCGGAGGACGGGGGTGAAGGCGTTGCTCGTCGCCCGGGTCGTCGTGCCGGCGGTGTTGACGGCCGTGGCGGGAGCCGTCGCGGTCGGTTCGCTGGTGCTCGGCGCCGAGGCGCCGGTGGTCGGCCTCGCCGCCGCCTTCGCCCTCGTGGCCGGCGGAGTGACCGTGGCCGCGGGGGTTCACCGTCTGGCGCCGGCCGAGCCCGACGTGGAGACGCGCGAGCAGAAGGGCCCACGCCTCCGCCGTCGCCAACTGCTCCTCGGAGCCGGAGCGGGCACCGCGGCCGCGGTGGCGGTCGCGGTGGCATTCCCCGCGTCGCGGCGGGTGAGCGATGCGACCGACCGCCTGCGGACCACCCATTGGTTCGACGGCGCTCGTGTCGTCGACGCCGACGGCGAGTTGGTCCGCGCCGACGAGGTGGCCGACGGTGAGCTGCTCACCGTCTATCCCGAGCACGCCGTGGGGTCGGTCGACTCCCAGGCAGTCCTCGTCCGCGAGGGAGAGGACCGCTTCTCACCCGACGCCGAACGCATGGACTGGACGCCGGCCGGGATCGCCGTCTACTCGAAGCTCTGCACCCACATGGCCTGCCCCCTGGGCCTCTACCAGCAGCAGTCGGGCACCCTCCTGTGCCCCTGCCACCAGGCGGTGTTCGATCTGCTCGACAGCGGGCGGGCCTTGCAGGGGCCAGCCCGACGGGCGCTTCCCCAGCTCCCGATCCGCATCGACGACGACGGCTATCTCATCGCCCGGGGCGACTTCTCCGACGCGGTGGGAACCGGCTTCTGGGGCCGCCCGTGAGCCGCCTCGCTGCCGTTGCCGACACGCTCCCGACCGACCGACTGCCCACCCACCTGCTGAAGAAGGTGTTCCCCGGGCACTGGTCGTTCCTCCTCGGCGAGCTGGCGATGTTCTCCTTCCTCGTCCTCGTCGCCACGGGGGTCTATCTCGCCTGGTTCTACGACGCCTCGATGGAGGTCGTCCCCTACGAGGGCTCCTACGAACCACTGGTGGGCGTGGAGGTCACCCGGGCCTACCACTCGGTGCTCGACATCACCTTCGACCGGCCCGCCGGAGCGATGATCCGCCAGACCCACCACTGGGCGGCGCTGGTCTTCGTCGCCAGCATCGTCCTGCACGCTGCCCGCGTCTTCTTCACGGGGGCGTTCCGGCGGCCCCGCCGGCTGAACTGGACGATCGGGATGACCCTCCTCGGCCTCGCCCTCGCCGCCGGCTTCTTCGGGCTCGCGCTTCCCCACGACCTCCTCGGCGGGACCGGCGCGCGCATCGGTCACGCGTTCGCCGTGTCGATCCCGGTGATCGGCCCCGGCGCCGCCGACGTGGTGTTCGGTGGGGAGTTCGCCGGCGACGGGATGATGCACCGGTTCTGGTTGTTCCACGTGATCCTGCTTCCCTTGGCCATCGGGCTTCTCCTCGCGGCCCATCTCTCGCTGGTGTTCCTCCAGACCCACACGCAGTACCCGGGTGGCAACCGCCGGGAGGACAACGTGGTGGGTGCCGCCGCCTGGCCCGGGTACGCGCTGAAAGCGGGAGCCGCGTTCAGTCTCGTGGTGGGGGTCCTGCTAGCGCTCGGCGCCGTCGTGGAGATCGGACCGATCTGGCTCTACGGCCCCTTCGACGCAGCGGCGGCCACCGTGCCCGCCCAACCCGACTGGTACCTCGGGTGGGTCGAGGGGGCGTTGCGCATCGTTCCCGCCATCGACGTCGTCGTGTTCGGCCGGGAGGTCCCGAGCCCGTTCTTCGTGGGAGTTGCCTTCCCCGCTCTGGTCTTCGCGGTGCTCTACGCCTGGCCCTTCGCCGAAGCCCGGGTGACGGGGGACCACGACCCCCATCATCTCCTCGACCGCCCTCGGGAGCACCCGGTGCGCACTGCTCTTGGCGTCGCCGGGCTGGCCGCCCTCACCGTGTTGCTCCTCGCCGGCAGCCACGACCTCCAGGCACTGCTCCTGCGGGTGCCGGTCGACTCGCTCACCTGGTTCTACCGTTGGGTCGTCCTGCTCGTCCCCCCGATCGCGGGTGTCGTCACCTGGTCGATCTGCCGATCGCTCGTCCGCGCCGAGGAGTTGACGCCATGAGCCGTCCCACCCGGACCGCCCGCCGTCTCGGCCCCCGCTCGCTGGCGTGTCTCGCCCTCGTCGGCCTCCTCACGGCGTGCAGCGATCAGGAGCCCGGAGCCTTCGCGCCCCGGGGCACGAACGCCGCCGAGATCAACTGGCTGTTCTGGGTGATGGTCGCCCTCGGCACCGCCGTTTTCGTCCTGGTCATGGTGCTGTTCGCCCGATCGGTTCGCTCCTCCCGCCGCCGCGACGACTCCGAGCACGACCCGCTCGCGCCGAGCGACGCCACCCGCTCGAGTCGGCTGGTGATCGGTGGAGGCGTGGTGCTCCCCGTGGTGGTCCTCGTGCCCTTGACGGTGATGATGCTGATCGTCGCGGAGCGCACGTCGCCCCACCGAGCCGACGACCCGCTGGAGATCCAGGTCATCGGCCATCAGTTCTGGTGGGAGATCCACTACCCCGACACCGGGGCGGTGACCGCCAACGAGATCCACATCCCCGTCGACACCCGGGTCCGCCTGCAGATGGAGTCGTCCGACGTGATCCACAGCGTGTGGGCCCCCCAGCTGTCGGGCAAGATCGACATGATCCCCGGCCAGACCACCCAGCTCGAGTTCGACGCCACCGAGGTGGGCGAGTACTGGGGATACTGCGCCGAGTTCTGCGGGGTCCAGCACGCCCGCATGAGGTTCCTCGTCATCGCCCACGAACCGGATGACTTCGATGCCTGGTTGGCGAACGAGACCGCCGACGCCCCGGCTCCCGAGACCGAGGCGGCCGAGCGGGGCGCTCAGACCTTCATCGACGTGGGCTGCGCGGCGTGCCACACCGTCCGCGGCACCGAGGCCGACGGCGATCTCGGTCCCGACCTCACCCACCTCGCCACCCGCCACACCCTCGGAGCCGGGACGCTGCCCAACGAACGTGGCCACCTCGGCGGGTGGATCACCGATCCCCAGGCCACCAAGCCAGGGAACCTCATGCCTCCGACCCCACTGTCGGCTCAGGAGTTGTTGGACCTCATCGACTACCTGGAGGGCCTGGAGTGAGCGCCACCCGGTCCCACGCCGCCGCCCTCGCCGATCTCGAACGGGCCTGGGCGTCCAAGCCGGGACTCCCCGGCTTCCTCAGCGCGGTGAACCACAAGCAGATCGGCATGCGGTTCATCTGGACCGCGCTGGTATTCCTCGTGATCGGCGGGATCGAGGGCCTCCTGATCCGGATCCAGCTGGCGACCTCCGAGAACACCTTCCTCGAGCCCGAGGCCTACAACCAGATCTTCACCATGCACGGCACCACGATGATGTTCCTCTTCGCCATGCCGGTGCTCGAGGGCCTGGCCATGTACCTCACACCG
>SKKL01000175.1 GCA_007121465.1 Acidimicrobiales bacterium
CCGTTTCGGGCAACCTGGGTGCGGGTAGCTCACGTCAGACCATGTGGAGAGAGACGATGCACGGATGAAGTACAGCCTTGGACGGGTCGCAGTGTGGCTCGTCGTGTACGTCGCCTCGGTGCTCGGGTTCCTCCTCCTCGCGGTGGTCGGTCCGGTGCCCGAGCCGCGACCGTTTCTCTCCGAGCTCGGAGTCGCGCTCGGGTTCGTCGGCATCGGGATCCTCGCCATGCAGTTCGTGACCACCGGCCGGTTCCGCGTGATCGCCCCGGTCTTCGGTGCCGATGTCGTGCTCCAGTTCCACCGGCAGGCGGGCATCGTCGGCTTCGCCCTGGTGCTCGCTCACCCGGTTCTGCTCATCATCAGCGACCCCGACTACCTGCAGTTCTTCGACCCGAGGGTGAACCTCCCGCGTTCTGTGGCGTTGGTGGCCGTCGTTCCGGCCCTGGTGATGCTGCTGGTCACCAGCCTGTGGCGCGAGCGGGTCGGGCTGAACTACGAGTGGTGGCGGGCAACCCATGGGGTGCTGTCGCTCGCCGTGGTCTTCATCGGCATGGTTCACGGCATCCAGGTCGGGGCGTACCTCGGGGAGCTGTGGAAGCAGGCGATCTGGACCGCGGTGCTCTTGGGTGCGATGTATCTCGTCGTCCATGCCCGGATCATCCGGCCCGGGCTGATGAAGCGACGCCCCTACCGCGTGGTCGACGTCCGAGAGGAACTGGAGGACACCCACACGCTGGTCCTCGAGCCGGTCGGTCATTCGGGCATGCGCTTCACAGCAGGTCAGTACGCCTGGATCACCGTGGGCGATTCCCCGTACTCGTGGCAGCAGCATCCGTTCTCGTTCTCCTCCAGCGAGCACGACGACACCATCAGCTTCACCGCGAAGGAGCTCGGCGACTTCACCGCCACGTGGGGGGACATCCCGATCGGTCAGACGGCGTTCCTCGAGGGGCCCTACGGCGGGTTCACCCTCGACGCCGACTCTGCCGGTCCTGTGTTCATCGTCGGCGGAATCGGCGTCACCCCGGCGATGAGCATCCTGCGGACGATGCGCGACCGCGGAGACGAACGTCCCGCCATGCTCTTCTACGGCAACCCGACGGTCGACGACATCGTCTTCGAGGACGAGCTCCGCCAGCTCGAGCAGGACATGAACCTGACCGTGGTCCACGTCGTCGAGGACCCTCCCGACGACTGGCAGGGCGAGAGCGGCCTCATGGACCGAGAGATGCTCGACCGCGACCTGCCCGATGATCGCGACAAGTTCGAGTACTTCATCTGCGGTCCCGAGCCCATGACCGACGCCGTCGAGCCAGCGCTACGCGAGCTCGGGATGTCCTGGCGACAGATCTACACCGAACGGTTCGAGATCGTATGAGTCGACGTGGGAGCGGTAGGAATGCTGAATATTGACGTTCGGCGTCTGGCCAACCTGGCCGGAGCCCTGGCCCTCGCGGCCTCGGTGGTGTTCGCCCTCCTACGTGCCGGCTGACCCACACCCCCCCCACGGGCTGCCGGTGGGTCACGGAGCGCCGGGCGCCTACTCCTCGTGGGCCTCGTCACGGACGATGCTTGTGGGGCAGGTGCATGCTGCAGTCGTGAGTGATGACGGGGTCGATCGTGATCATCACCACCTCGCCGTTGTCCGCCACCTGGGAGCCGTGGAGCGATCGACGCAGCAGCTCGATGAGCTCGGCGGGGTCGTCGTGGTCGTGGTCGACCTCCAAGCACCCGGCGGTGACGCTCATCTCGACGCGGCGCACGAGCGGGCGGGCCAACAACTCGGTTCGTACGGCATCGACGCAGAAGGTGCAGTTGGCATGCTCGACTTCTATTCGGGTTCGCATGTGATTCCCCTATCGGACGAGACCTTCGGCCGGCTCAGACTCACGAGCACCGCGGCGTCAGCCCGCGGGGTGTCCGGACCGAACGCAGCGGTGAACTGCCCTTTGCTCCCGCACCCACACACGAGCGCGAGGAGGATCGATTCGTCGTCCGGGTTCGAGTCGCCCTCGAACCGCTCGGTGACGACGACCGACATGTTCTCGGGTTCCTCGGTCGCGCGGCAGTCTCCGCAGCGGAGCCTTCCGTCCTCCGTCGCGGAGAAATCTGCCGTGTACCCATCGGCTCGCAGGCGATTCATGGCATCGCTGAGCGTCTCCACAAGGTCCCCTCGATCCACAAGCCGGCGCCACCGACCGGTGGCGCACTGCGCTGCTGCACCCCCTACCCGTCCGTCGCCACCCTCAACCGCGAGGGTTGGCGATTGCGTTGACCGCGCTCGGATCGGTGCGGTGGTGAAGCAGCGAGACTGTCGGAATGCCCGACCTGGTCAGTCCGGCGGAAGGGTGGCCGGAGTACCGGCGGGCACCGTCACCGGCTCGGGCAACTCGTCGTCGAGAGGGCGGGTCGCATCGGCGATGACGATGACGCTCGACCCGGCGAGCACCACCGCCGCGACCATGGCGAGCACCCGCGACTGCGTTGCTCCCGAGGCCTCCGCCCGGGTTCCATCCGGAGCGAGGCCCAGCAGTCCACGGGCATCGGCCCACACCAGCAGTGGCGGGAGGACCACGAGAGTGCTGACCAGGGCCACGCTCACGTTGATGGCCACGATCAGGCCGAAGTCCGAGAGCAGCGGCAGCGCCGAGAAGATCAGCACCGCGAAGCCGCCGGCGGTGGTGAGGGCCGACACGAAGAACGCCCGCCCCGTTCGAGTCGAGGCCACCCTCGTTGCCTCCCGGGGTGCCAGGCCTCTGTCGCGCTCCTCGAGATAGCGGCCGAGGATCAAGATGGTGAACTCGCCGGCGATGGCGGCCACCAGCGGGCCGCTCACGGTGGTGAGGGGACTGAGGGTGATCCCGAGCAACGCGACGAGCACCGCGGTGGAGCCCACCGCGATGAGGATCGGCACCAGCCCGAGCAACGCCCTCGACAGGTTCTGGAGCCGGATCAGGAACCACACCCCCACCAGCGCGATGGCGAGGAAGGTGAGGGCCACCCGGTTGGCCGTGATGTTCTCCAACAAACCGACACCGACCACTGCGAGACCCGCCGGTCTCGCCGTCGCGTTGTCGGGGAGGGCCGCCCGGTCGCCAGGGGGTGCGACGATCGACGCCTCGAGCCGCTCGATGAGGTCGGCGCGGTCTTCGAGCGAGGAGGGCCCCACCCGCAGATTGATCTGGGCGGCGTTGCCGTCGTCGGCCACGAGGAGCTGCTGAATGTCGGGCGGTGCCTGCTCGTATGCCCGGAGCACGTCGATCCCGCGGGGAGCCAGCGGAGTGGCATCGGGAACGGCGATGAGGAACGACACCGTGGTGACCAAACTCGAGGCAGCAGCCAGATCCGGTTCGGCGACCAACTGCCCGAGAGTGAAGTCGTGCACGAACGCGCTGAGCTCGTCGGTGAAGATACCTCCCGAGTCCTCCCCCTCGACCTCCACGAAGATTCCGAGGGTGGTCGCGAACCCGGTCTCGGCTTCCAGGCTGCGGGCGTTGCGGATGGTGTCGGTGTCGGGGTTGGCCCAATTGATCGGATCGCTCTCGATCTGCACCCTGCCTTCCAAGGCGACACCGACCACGGGGATGCAGATCGCCAACACGATGAACGGGACCACCACCCAGCCAGGAGCCGATCCGAACCATGACACGACCGTCTCGATGCGAGGACTGACCGCCGCGGCCCCGGTCGGCCATCGACGTTCCCTGAAGCCCAGCAGCGCCATGGGGAGGACGAATCCGGCCACGAGGAGCGCCACGATGCCGATGGCCAACAACACCCCGAAGTCGCGCACCATCGGGACCCGAGACACCAGCATCGTCAAGAACGCGACCGCAGCGCCGACGGTGGCGACGACCAGCCAGGGGGCGAGGCGATGGGAGGTTTCGGCGAAGGGCAGCTCGTCCTCGTCGAGTCCGATCTCCTCTTCGATCCGGTTGTGGACCTGGATGGCGAAGTCGATGCCGATTCCGATGAGGATCGGCAGACCCGAGATCGTGACGAGCGACAGGTCGAGCCCGCTGTACCCCACCATCCCGAACGCCCAGATGACGCCGACGACGACCATGATCAGCGGCGCCAGACGCCACCGCACCCGGAAGGCCAGCACGAGGATGACCGCCATCACCACGAGTGCGAGAAGCCCGAGGGAGAGCATGCCGCCCTGGAGGTAGTTGTTGATGTCGGTGAGGAAGGTCGGGGTGCCGGTGACGATGGTCGAGGCGTTCTCGAAGGTGCGGCCGTCCATGGCGTCGAGGACCAGGTCGTTGCCCTGCGCCAGCTCATCGAGGCTGGCGTTTCCCTGCAGGACCCCGGCGAGGATGGCGTTGCGACTGTCGGGTAGGAAGCCGCGCAAAGACTGTCGGATCCGCAGCTCCTCAGGTGCGGCCTCGAGGAGGACCCCGTCCGCGTCGACCGAGAAGCCGGAGTTGTCGAAGAGCAAGAACCGGACCCAATCGGGATTCGACAGGTCCTGGTCACCGGCGGCTCCCAGGCGGGTAGCGGTGACTCCCAGATCGGCCTGACGGGCCTCGACTCCTGCGGGATCGGGCTCGCGCTCGATCGCATCGATGAGCACCTCGGTGGCCACGCCCGAGGTCACCAGGTTCGCGGTGAACTCGAGGGCGGTGAGGGGGCTGACCACCGACTCGATGGTGTCGCTGGCACGCAGCTCGGACTCGATCGCCTCGAACGCCTCGACGTTGGCCGGAGTGAAGAGGTCCTCGACGGTGCGACCCTCGTCCATGGTGAAGAGCACGATCATCGTCTCTCCACCGAAGAGGGCTTGATAGGCCTCGTTATCGACCGCGGCGCGCGAGTCGGGTTCGAGGTAGCTGTCTTGGCCGGTCGCGAACTCGAGGCGGGTCAACCCGAAGCCGAGCACGACCGTGACCAGGACCACTGCCACGAGCACGATCCCGCTGTGACGGCTGAGCCAGTCGCCGGCTTGTCGCCAGAACCACACCATGAACCAACCCCCACTCGTCCCCTGAGTTCAGCGGACCCACCGGAGCATACGACGGAACGCGCCTCGCCGGGAGGGGATCGTCGACACCTGACCGGGCGATGGGCGTTTCGCGGGTGCGGTCGTCAACGGCTGCACCCGGCTCACGCCAGTAGTGATTCAGGCGACCTCGAAAGGAGGCGTACCAAGCCCTCTGATCGCTGTCCCGGCCGCCGGGTCGGCTGAGGTGTGCTCGACGACGGCGAAAGCGGTTCGGCCGTTGGTCAGCTGCATCCGTACCTCGTTGCCCGTATCCAGATGCAGGACTCCTGCCTGGTCCTCCCAGACAACCCGCCCACGCCACCACCGTGGGCCCTCGGCGATCTGGCCAGCGACGCTGTGGCGGTCGCGGCCGCCGATGAGCTCGACCCGCACGGTCACGTTGTCCGCCGGCGGCAGATGAATCACCGCCTCGCCCTCGAAGCAGACCACGGTGGGCTCCATACCAGTCGACCTTCCAGAGAGGATGGTCTCAGCGTCTCACCGCTCGTGGTCCACGCCAAGGGCCCTTGGTCACGTTCTTCAGTCATGCCCGAGCGCGGGCAGCGGTCGCTCGGGCGGCGGCATGACTGACCTCGGTGGGCCGGTCCGACCACGCGGCACCGCCAGCTCGAGGGCCCTACGCTCACAGCCATGACACGGTACGGAGCGCTGGCTGTGCTCGCGTTGGTTCCGCTCGTCGCCGGAGGGGTGCACGGGCTCGGTGCTCGGTGGCACGCCAGGTCGCTGTCGGCGGCGGGTGGCGTTGCCATCGCCTACGTCTTCGTTCACCTTTTGCCCGAACTCAGCGCCGGACAGGTCGAAGTCGAGGGCAGCGGACTCATCCCCTTTCTCGAGCGTCACGTCTATGTGTTCGCTCTGTTCGGCCTCGTCGCCGCCTTCGGCAACCAACGGTTCGCTCTCGCCCACGAAACCGAACGCGCCGCAGTCGCGATCGGGGTCGCCTCCATCGGAGCATTCCTCGTCGGGTACTCCTTGGCGAGTCGTGACGACGCCGCGATCCAGCCCATCATCTTCTTCACCATCGCCCTCGGACTCCACTACCTCGTGGTCGACCACGGAATCGCGAGCCGCTACCCACACACCTACGGCCGCGTCGGCCGGTATCTGGTGTCGGGGTCGGTCCTGGCCGGCGGCGCGATGACGATCCTCGTCGAGATGTCGCCCGCGGCGCTCGCCCTGGTGCTCGCCATCATCGCAGGAGCCGTGATCCTCGAGACCTTCCGGCACGAGCTACCCCAGGCCGGGAGCATCAACTTCGTCGCCTTCTTGTCCTCCGCCGCCGGCTACACGGCGCTGCTGCTAGCGCTCGGAGAGTGACCGCGAACGACAGCGCTCTGGGGCGGTTCACCTCACC
>SKKL01000107.1 GCA_007121465.1 Acidimicrobiales bacterium
CTCGCCGATGTGCTCGTGTACTCCGAGGCCCCGATCGTGTCGAGCGACATCGTCGGCACCCCGGCGTCGTGCACCTTCGACGCCCCCCTCACCATGGCGATGGGCAACCTGGTCAAGATCCTCGGCTGGTACGACAACGAGTGGGGCTACTCGAACCGTCTGGTCGACATCACCGGCCGAATCGGCTCGGCCAACCAGGGCTGATCGACGTCGTGTCGGTCCCCCAACTCGAAGACCTCGGCGACCTCGACGGCAAGCGGGTGTTGGTGCGCGCCGACTTCAACGTCCCGTTGCGCAACGGCGAGATCACCGACGACCTGCGCATCCGTGCTGCGCTCCCCACCATCTCCTGGTTGCAGGAGCGGGGGGCGGTCGTCACCACCTGCAGCCACCTGGGCCGCCCCAAGGGTGAGCCCGACCCGAAGTACTCGATGGACCCGGTTCGGGCCCGCCTCGGCGAGCTCGCCCCGGGCGTGGAGCTGCTCGAGAACCTGCGCTTCGATCCCGGCGAGACCGCCAACGACGACGCCTTCGTGAAGCAGCTGATCGACGGCCAGGACCTCTACGTCAACGACGCCTTCGGCGCGTCGCACCGCAGCCATGCGTCGATCGTGGGTCCGCCTCGGTACCTGCGGTCGGCGGCCGGCCGTCTCCTCGCCAAAGAGGTCGAGGTGCTCCTCGGTCTCCGCAATCAACCGAAGCGGCCGTTCGTCGCCGTGCTCGGTGGGTCGAAGGTGAGCGACAAGATCGGGGTCATCGAGGCGCTCATGGACGTCGTCGACCAGCTCGTCATCGGAGGGGGGATGTGCTTCACGTTCCTCGCCGCCCAGGGCAACAGCGTCGGCTCATCGCTGTTCGAAGCCGACCAGGTCGACACCTGTCGCCGTCTGCTCGACTCGGGCAAGATCCAGCTGCCGTCGGACATCACCGCCCTCGGCCCGGGGGGCGAGATCGGCAATCCCGATGCCGGGGGAGAGGTGCGCCAAGCCGGAACCAGCCTCCCTGACGGGTGGATGGGCCTCGACATCGGCCCGGGCAGCGCCGCCGAGTTCACCGACGTCATCGCCGAGGCCCGCATGGTTTTCTGGAACGGCCCGATGGGCGTGTTCGAGGACCCCCGCTTCGCGGCCGGCACCCGCACCGTCGCCCAGGCCGTGGCCGACTGCCGGGGCTTCACCGTCGTCGGCGGAGGCGACTCGGCTGCCGCGGTCGCCGAGTTCGGTCTGGCCGACGACATCGACCACATCTCCACCGGCGGGGGAG
The DNA here is from genome assembly GCA_007121465.1 of Acidimicrobiales bacterium. Classification (GTDB taxonomy): domain Bacteria; phylum Actinomycetota; class Acidimicrobiia; order Acidimicrobiales; family SKKL01; genus SKKL01. The sequence goes on from SKKL01000107.1 coordinate 1,264, forward strand.
CGAGCCTCGAACTGCTCGAACAGGGCGACCTCCCCGGCCTCGTCGCTCTCCGAGGAGCACCCGATGCCTGACCGCCGCCCGCTCATCAGCGGCAACTGGAAGATGCACCACAACCACTTCGAGGCCATCCAGTCGGTCCAGAAGCTGAGCTACCGGCTCACCAAGGACGACTACGAAGAGGTCGACGTGTCGGTGCACCCGCCCTTCACCGACATCCGCTCGATCCAGACGCTGCTGCAGTCCGAGAAGATCCCCGTCGAGCTCGGCGCGCAGAACTGCCACTGGGAGCCCAAAGGCGCCTTCACCGGCGAGGTGGCAGCCGGGATGCTCGCCAAGCTCGACGTCACCTACGTCATCGTCGGCCACTCCGAACGCCGGGAGCTGTTCGGCGAGACCGACGAGATGGTCAACAACAAGGTCAAGGCGGTCCTCAAGGCGGAGATGACCCCCATCATGTGTGTGGGGGAGACCCTCGACGAGCGCCAGGCCGACCAGACCGAGACCAAGGTGGCCGGGCAGGTCGTCGCCGGCTTGGCCGGCGTGAAGCCCGAGCAGGTCGCCTCCATGGTCATCGCCTACGAGCCGATCTGGGCGATCGGCACCGGCGAGAACGCCACCCCCGCCGACGCCCAGGCGGTGTGTGCCCTGGTGCGGTCCACCGTGGCCGAGAAGGCCGGGGCCGACGCCGCGGCGGCGGTACGGATCCAGTACGGCGGATCGGTCAAGCCGGGTAATGCCCCGGAGCTGATGGCCCAGCCCGACATCGACGGCGCCCTGGTCGGCGGAGCGAGTCTCGAGGCCGACGACTTCGCCCGGATCGTGCAGTACCGCCTCGGCGGCGACTGACCGATAGGGGCCACGGGAGGCCCGCTGCTAGACTCGTCAGGCCCCTCGGGGGGCCTTCGCGACCAACCCCGGAGTGATCTGTGCTCACCGCTGTGCTCATCGTGTTCCACATGCTGTTGTCGGTCGGGATCGTCGCGCTCGTGCTGCTCCACAGCGGCAAGGGCGGCGGCCTGTCGGACATGTTCGGCGGAGGCCTCGGCGCCACCGCCGCCGGGTCGACGGTCGTCGAGAAGAACCTGTCGCGCATCACCCTCATCGCGGCCCTGATGTTCGCGGTGAGCACCTTCGGGCTGGCCCTCGCCCTGAGCTGAGGGCCGGGACCGCACCGCGGTCCCGACCCCCGACCTCAGTGGTCGTGATGGTCGTGCTGACTGTGGTCCCCAGGGGAACCGTGGTCGTGGTCGGCGATCTCCGGCATCCAGGACGGATCGGCGATGACCACGGCGCCGAGCACGATGAGGGCCGCTCCGATGGGACGCACCACGCGTTCGGCGCCAGGCGCGGTCTTCTCGTAGATCATGAGAAGCGCGAGCGGAGCCATCCAGGCCAGGTTGGCGATGCCGACGGCGAACATGACCAGCATGAGCGCCCAGCAGCACCCGACACAGAACTGGCCGTGGCGCCGTCCGAGGTCGAAAGCGCCGGCGAGGCCACGACGGTAGTGAGCCAGGAGGAACGGCACGGGGTGTCGGCACTGGTCGAGACACCGGTCCTTCAACGACGAGAACTGGAACGCTCCCGCCGTCACGAGGACCACTCCCATGACGACGTGGTGATTCTCCGCCAGTGGCTGCCACCGGTCCTCGATGGCGTGGAGGGCCGCATCGCCGAGCAGGGCGGCCAGCCCGAAGGCGGTCCACACCACGAGGTACCCGCCGAGGAACGCAGCCCGGACCCGATGAGGATGGGCCTGGTCGGCCGACGCTCGGTTGAACAGCGCGATGACCGGGAGCGAGGCGGGCAGCATCATCGCCGCGACGTGGAACTGCCACGCCACGAGGAACAGCAGCAGTGCCGTTCCGACCGGAATCGACGTGCCGACCAGCTCGTGGTGATGGAGCTGGTCCCCGGCTCCGGTGAACTCGGCGACGAGCGCGATCACCCAGGCCACCGCCACGACCCCGAGCACGATCGGAGAGGGCCGCCATCGCCGATTCGCCGGTTCCTCGTGGAGGTGGGGCCCGGCATGGGCCAGACGTGTCGGATCAGACACGGTGTTCGGTCCTCCACGCGGTCTGGATCGCGTTGCGGCCCTCATGGGACCACTCGAGTCCGTACTGGGGGAGCGACATGTCGTTGCGGGTGGCCTTCGCCGCGAAGGCCGGAGCGTTGGGAACCGTCGAGAAGGCGGTGTCCCGCAGCGTCGTCCTCGCTCCGTCGGGCGAGGTGATCGGCTCGATCTCGGCGTCGAAGATCCCTTCGATCCGCAGGCTGCCGCGGCCCTCGCGTGCGTTGTGGTGGATGGGAGCGACCTCGACGGCGACGACCTCGCCCACCAAGCCGGCGAGATCGGCGAGAGGCCCGCCCAGGTCGCCACCGAAGGCGCGCACCATTGCGTCGCGTTGTTCGGCGGTGGCGGCGGCGTCGGTGACGAGGACGACCCGCCACGATCCGTCCATCACGTTGCCGGGGATGTGGACGAGGGTGGCGATGGTGGTGCCCGACACGTCGATCCCGTCGATCTGGCCGTGGTCGATGTGGTGGGCGATCAGTCCGAAGCACTCGCCTCCGTCGGGGTCGGCGCCGACGAAACAGGGGCACAGGACCCCACACGAGCAGATCTCGAGCAGGCTGCCGACGAGCGAGTAGACGGTCGTGGGGGCTTCGGTGGGTGCCGTGGTGGCCATGGGACTCTCCTGTTGCTGGGTTCGGGCCGGTGGGTTCACCGGTCACAGGAGAGGCGTGACATCGGTTGTCACGATGGGACAGGCGACGTGACACGAACCTGTGTCGCCCCGACAGCGGCTATGACACCATGGACAAATGCTTGCGGAGCGGGTGGCGTCGGCTCGGCAGGCCCTCGAGGCCGGCGACGCGGGAACCGCACTGGACCTTCTCGACCTCGCCGAGATCGACCCAGTCGCCGACGGCGACGGCGATGTCGGCGTCGCTGCCGAGGTGCTCGAACTGCGGGCGTTGGCCCTCTACGCCGACGGGCGGTACGAGGCGTCGATCGCCACGTGGGAGGAGCTCCACCGGCTACAGCTCGCGGCGGACGACCCCCGAGAGGCAGGTCGGGTCGCGGCCACCATCGCTCTGTATCTCATGATCGACAGCGGGCTGATGGCCGCGGTGCGGGGGTGGTTGGCGCGGGCTGGTCACCTCGTCGTGGACGACCCCGACGCGCCCGCTCACGCGCTGATCGCCCTGGTCCGCACCTACGAGCGGCTGATGACCGGCGACATGGTCGGGACCCGAGCCCAGGCCACCCGTGCCATCGACTTGGGCGAAGCGCTCGGAGTCGGTGCCGCCGTGGTCATCGGACGGGTGGCCTTGGCCCGGGTGCGGATCCTCGAGGGGGAGGTGACCGAGGGAGTCGCCGAGCTCGACGAGGTGGCTGTGCTGCTCATGAGCGGGGCGGTCGATCCCCTCACCGCGGGGATGATGTACTGCGAGCTGGTGTGCGCCGCGCAGGGTCTGGCTCTCCATGACCGGGCTCGGGAGTGGACCGAGATGATGGACCACTGGCGGCCCGGGAACGCCACCGGCGGGATCAACGGGCGGTGTCGGGTGCACCGGGCCGAGATGCTCCGCCTGTCGGGACCGTGTGACGAGGCCGAGGCCGAGGCGATCGCCGCCTGCGAGGAGCTGCGCCCCTGGATGCGCAGGGAGTTCGGCTGGCCCCTCGTCGAGCTGGGGAACATCCGCCTCCGCAAGGGTGACCTGGAGGGGGCCGAGGCGGCGTACCTGGAAGCCCATCGACACGTGTGGACGCCTCACCCGGGCCTGGCGCTGGTTCGCCTGGAGGAGGGTGAGGTCGACGTCGCCGCGGCGCTGGTCGCCGAGGCGATCGCTCATCCGTTCGATGCGCCGTCGAAGGAGCGACCCCCGTTCGGAGACCTCCGGCTCGCTCCGCTGTTGGAGGCACAAGTGGAGATCGCCGTCGCGGCTGGTGACGCCGATCTGGCCCGCCGGGCGGCGGATCGGCTGGCGGAGATCGCCGAGAGCTACCCGAGCGTGGGCCTCGGTGCGGCTGCTCTCCTGGCCGAGGCCCGGGCGGCGCTGTGCGCGGGAGCGGTGGAGGAGGCGGTCGTGGCCAGCTCGGCAGCGGTGGTCACATGGGCCGAGCTGGAGGCCCCCTTCGAGCTGGGCGTCGCCCGTCTGGTGCTGGGTCATGCTCAGACTGCCGCCGGTCACCCTGACAGCGCTCGTGGGGAGTGGGAGGCCGCTCGGAGCGGGTTCGAGGAGTTCGGAGCCGAACGGTGGGCTCGCAGAGCGGCCGCCCTCCTCGGCCAGGATCGACCGCCGGTCTCCCACGGTCGGGCCGAGTCGGTGGCGACGGCGTCGTTCCGGCGGAGTGGCGACAGCCGCATCATCGCCCACGACGGATCAGAGGTCGTCGTCCGCGACCTGAAGGGGTTCCGGCACCTGGAGCGTCTGTTGTGTGAGCCGGGCCGCGAGTTCCACGCGCTCGACCTGGTGGTAGCCGACGAGGGCATCGTCGCGGATGCACCGGATGACGCGGTGGTGGGGGAGGAGCTGGCCGACCTCGGGTCGGGAGGCCTGCTCATCCTCGACGACCAGGCTCGTGAGGCCTATCGGCGCCGGCTCGCCGAGGTGGACGACGACATCGCCGATGCGGAACGGATGAACGATCTCGGTCGGGCCGAGCTGGCCCGTCGTGACCGCGACTACCTCGTGAGCGAGCTGTCTCGTGCGGTCGGTCTGGGCGGGAGGAGCCGAGTGGAGGGCGACCGGTCGGAGCGGGCCCGCATGGCGGTCACCCGTTCGATCCGGTACTCGTTGCGTCGGCTGGCTGAGCACCATCCGTCTCTGGCGGAGCACCTGTCTCGGTGTGTGAGGACCGGTACGTACTGCTGCTACGCAGCGGACCCGCTGAACCCGGTCGAGTGGGAGCTGTGATCCCGTCCCGGTTTGGGGCGGGGGGCCGTGGACGCGATAGCATGACCGCCTTGCCGGCGCACCGGTAGGGCCACGTCGGAGTGGCGGAATAGGCAGACGCGCTAGCTTGAGGGGCTAGTGCCCGAAAGGGCGTGGGGGTTCAAGTCCCCCCTCCGACACCAC
>SKKL01000024.1 GCA_007121465.1 Acidimicrobiales bacterium
CGCCCGCGCCGTGAGTGTAGGACGTGAACTGTGGTGGCGCCACTACCGTCGGTCACATTCATGGGGAAAGGGGGCGGACGGTCAGGGACGGATCACCATGTCGACCGCACCGTTGCCGACGTGGCCGGTGGGGGCGCCGAGGAAACGGGCGTCACCGAAGGTGTAGATCCCCCCCTGGGGCGACAGCAGCCAGTAGCCCTTGCCGGTGGCGGTCGAGCGGAGCTGGACAGCTTGTGGTGAGTTGCACAGACCCAGGCCGGGGATGCTGCCGTGGAAGTCGGCTCTCCCGAAGGTGAACACCCCTCCGTCGGCGCCGAGCAACCAGTAGCCGGTTCCGTTCGGGTTGACGCTCATGGAGATCACCGGAGCGTTGAGACGCATTCCTCCCGTCGAGCCGTAGAAGGCGGCATCACCGAAGCTGAAGATGCCACCGTCGGCACCGAGCAACCAGTAGCCCCGCCCCGACGGCGTGGAGGAGATCGAGATCACCGGCGAGTTCAGGCGGGTTCCGCCCATCGAGCCGTAGAAGGCCGCGTCGCCGAAGCTGAAGATGCCACCATCTCGACCGAGCAGCCAGTAGCCATTGCCCGATGGGGTGGGTTCGAAGCCGATGATCGGGCCATTGAGGGCAGTGCCCCGCATGTCCCCATGGAACCGGGCCGCGCCGAACGGGTGGACCCGGCCCCGCTCGTCGACGATCCAGTAGCCACGGGCATCGCTCCGGGCCGCCATGGCCACCGAGGGCACGGCGTTGCTCCCGCCCAAGCTCCCGTGGAACGGAGCATCGCCATAGGAGTAGACACCGCCGCTGCGGCCGAGCACCCAGTAGCCCCGAGCCGACGCCGTCGATGGCGAGGCCGAGGGATTTGAGTTGAGGGAGCACTGACCGGGAGGGAGCGGGTTTCCTCCGCTGCGGGGGGCGGCGATGTTGTTCGCGGTGCGTCGCCACTGTGGCCATGCGGGGGCGGTGGTGCCGGGGACCTGGTAGGCGGCGATCCGGTGCCGGTTGTTGGGCTGGCTGAACCCGGTGACGACGAGGAGCCGGCCGGCCGAGCCGAAGTCGCCGATGGCGGGCGAGTTCTCGCTCGAGTGGCCGTGGTTCAGTGGCCCGGCGATGACGTTGCCGTTGGCGCCGTTGAGTATGTAATAGCCCCAGGCGTTGCCGAAGACGACGTCCTGGCGACCGTTGCCGGTCATGTCGGCGATGATCGGCGAGGAGTTCAAGGCACCGGGCGGGATGCAGCAGTTGGCGATCCCCGGGCGGCGCCACAGCTGCTGGCCGTCGCCCCGGAAGGCGTAGACCGCGCCGTCGCGACTGGTGACGACGATCTCGGGACGACCGTTGCCGGTGAGGTCGCCGAGCACGGGTGAGCCTCGCACCACGCCCCCGAGGTCCTTACCTCCCGCCCACCCGGCGACGTCGCCGCCGTTGTCGGCCCGCCACACCCACAGTCGTCGACCGTCGGAGTGCCCCCAGGCGTTGCCGCCGCCGACGACGACCTCCATGCGGCCATCGCCGTTGATGTCACCGATGGCGGGGCTGGAGTGGATCACGTCGCGGATCTGGCGCTTCCAGATCTCGTGGACCCGTCCGTTGCGGTAGTCGAGCGCACGGAACTCGCCGCCCTGCCAGTTGATCGACCCCGCGCCGGGGCTCTGGTCCCCGCCGATGAAGATCTCGAGGCGTCCGTCGCCGTCGATGTCGTAGAGGGCCGGGGACGACCACACGGTGTCGTCCACGTGGTAGGGGAAACCGGGGATGGAGTTGCAGTTGCCGTCGATGGCGTGGATCTTCTGGTCCCACCCGCCGAAGACGATCTCGGGCCGACCGTTGCCGGTGATGTCGCCGATGGCCGGGGTGGAGAAGACGCCTTCGGCATACCCGTCGGGACGAGGGTCCTCGGTCCAGATGTTCTGTTGGTCGGCGGTGGTGAACCGGCAGTGACGCTGCCCGTTGCGGCGATAGATGACGAGACCGCCCTGCTGGTTGGGGACCCAGGTGGAACCGACGCCGACGATGATCTCGTTCTGGCCGTTGCCGGTGACATCGGCGATGGCCGGCGAGCTGTCGATGGCGGTGCCCACCTGCTGGGGGAACCCGGGGATGTTGCCTCCGGTGGTGGCGTCGAGGACACGCAACCACCCGCCTTGATCGCCGTAGACGATCTCGGATCGACCGTTCCCGTTCACGTCACCCACTCCGGGCGACGACGACTGGTTGACCGCGCCCTCGACCCGGTAGCCCCACCGCTCGGGGTAGGACTGAGCATCGAGCGCCGTGGTCTCCGGACCCGGGACCACTGCGAGCAGCGTGCCGAGGAGCATGGCGGAGACGGCAGCGCCGGCAAGACGGCGTGCTCGGAGACGACGACGGGAGACAACGGCGGTCATGGGAAAGGGAATCGGCGCTCCGCGGGGCAGCCTTGAGACTTCAGCCGAACCCGCTGGGTCGGCGCGAACGACCCTGGGCAGTAGGATCGTGCGACCTCACCTGGGGTCGAGTATCTCGCCGCAGCCGCCACCGACCACGGGGCACGATGACCGATCACCAACGAACCAACGTCCACACCCCGTCGCAGCGTCCGGGACCGATCCGGCGCATCCGCCAGGTGATCGAGTACCGCGAGCTGCTCGGCAACCTGACGCGCAAGGAACTGAAGGTCAAGTACAAGAACAGCGTCCTCGGGTTCTTGTGGTCCCTGCTCAACCCGTTGCTCTACCTCATCGTGTTCTCCCTCGTGTTCCAGGAGATCCTCCGGGCCCAGGTGCCGCTGTTCGGCGTGTTCCTGCTGTCGGGGCTGGTGGCCTGGAACCTCTTCCTCGGCGGTCTCACCGGTGCCACGGGGTCGATCGTCAGCAACGCGCCCCTCGTGCAGAAGGTGTGGTTTCCCCGCGAGATCCTGGCCCTCGCCTCCATCGGTGCGGCCCTGGTGCACTTCTTCCTGCAGCTCCTCGTTCTGTTCGGAGCTCTGCTCGTCTTCCAGCACGCCCCGGCATGGGGGTATCTCCCTGCCCTGGTGCTGGCCCTCGCCGTCCTGCTGACCCTCACCACCGCGATCGGCGTGGCCCTGTCGGCCATCAACGTCTACCTGCGCGACACCCAGCACCTCCTCGAGCTCGTGCTGCTCGCATGGTTCTGGCTCACCGCCATCGTCTACCCGATCCGTCTCGTGACCGACCGCCTCGGCGAGTGGGACTGGGTGGCGCTGCTCAACCCGATGATCCCCATCGTCTTGACCTTCCAGCGGGTGATCTACAACCCCGCGGTCGAGGACAACATCCTTCCCGAAGAGCCGCTCAGCTGGTACCTGCGGAACCTCAGCTTCGTCGGCATCGGGGCGCTTCTCGCCCTCTGGGGAGCGCTGGTGATCTTCGGGCGCCTCGAGGACGACCTCGGGGAGGAGATCTGACGTGGCGTCCGCGATCTCGATCACCAACGTCACCAAGAAGTTCAAGCTGCACCAGCAGAAGGCCAAGTCGATCAAGGAGAGGTTCATCCTCGCCGGGCGAAACCCGTCGATCGACTTCTTCGCTCTCGACGACGTGTCCTTCGAGGTACCGGTCGGGTCGACGATGGGCCTGCTCGGTCACAACGGTTCGGGGAAGTCGACGCTGCTCAAGTGCATCTCGGGCACCCTGCGCCCCACCAGCGGCGACATCGAGGTACGGGGCCGGATGGCTGCCCTCCTCGAGCTCGGTGCCGGCTTCCATCCCGAGCTGACCGGTCGCGAGAACATCTACCTCAACGGTTCGATCCTCGGGTTCTCCCGGGTCCAGATCGACCGCATTTTCGACGACATCGTCGAGTTCGCCGAGCTCGGCGAGTTCATCGACAACCAGGTGAAGCACTACTCCTCGGGCATGTACGCGCGGTTGGGGTTCGCGGTGTCGGTCAACGTCGACCCGGAGATCCTCCTCATCGACGAAGTGCTCTCGGTCGGCGACGAGGCGTTCCAGCGCAAGTGCCTGGAGCGGATCAGCACCTTCCAGAAGGAGGGGCGGACGATCCTCGTCGTGACCCATGCGGCCGACCTCGTCCGCCAGATCTGCGATGAGGTCGCCGTCCTCGATGCCGGCAAGCTCGTCACCGTCGGCGAACCGGGCGACGCCGTCCGTATCTTCCGCGACACCCTGGCTGCTCGAGGCCAGGCCCCTCCGACCGAGCTGCTCCAAGGTCCTCACGCCACGCGCACGGGGGTGACGCTGTCGGACCTGCAGGTGATCGGGCCCGATCCGACGACCCACACCCTCCGCACCGGTGAGGCGCTGACGGTCGAGGCACGGGTCGAGGTCGAATCAGACGTGCCCGACCTCGTGGTGGCCTTCAGCCTGCACGACCAGAACGGCGTGCTCATCCACGGCACCAACACCGACGTGCTCGGCATACCCGTCGACACTCGGGCCGGCAGTCGGGTCATCCGATTCCGGGTCGACTCGTTGCCGCTGCTCGACGGCACGGTCGCCGTCACGATGGGCGCCCACAGCGAAGACGGATCGCTGCTCTACCACCAGCTGGACCAGGTGGAGCGCTTCCACGTGTCGAGCGGAACTCGTGCCGCCGGGGTGACGGCCCTCGACATCGCGGTGTCGACCGAGCCCGACTCGACATGACCGGCATGTCCGAGCGGGCGGCCTCGGTACCTCGCCGGATGATCGCTCGACTCCGGCCGGTAGCGGGTCGGGCCAAGCGTGCCGTCCTGGGCAAGGTGCGGCCGGGCACGAACCGCTCCACCTATGGAGGCCGCTACTACGGCGAAGGACGGGACCCCCTCGAACGAATGGGGTTGAGCGGCTACGAGCGCTACGACCGCGACACGTCAAACGCCAACGTCGCCGCGTTCGTCCTCTGGCGACATCTTCCGGTGAGCACCTCGCTCGACGTTGGCTGCGCCACCGGGTTCGTGGTCGAGGCTCTCGCCGAGCTGGGCGTCGACTCGGCCGGCGTCGACGTCAGCGACTGGGCGGTGGAGAACGCGGCCCTCGGAGCGCGGGGCCGCATCCGGGTCGCCGACCTGGTCCGAGGGCTGCCCCACGACGACGGCCAGGTCGACCTCGTCACCGCGCTCGAGACGCTCGAACACCTACCTCCCGACACGATCCCCCACGCGGTGGCCGAGCTGGCCCGGGTGTCGTCGAACTGGGTGGTGGCCACCATCCCGTCGTTCGGCCCGAACCGCAACGGCCCCGACGGGTGGTTCCAGGTGAAGGTCCGAGACGAGCGGGTGGCCCACTACGAGTCGCTCGGCCCCGACTACACCGGCCCGGTCCCCTTCGACGACCTGTACCGCGACACCGATGGCGAACCGATCGAGGGACATCTCACCATCGCGTCGTACGACTGGTGGGAGTCTCGCTTCGCCGAGGCCGGCCTGGTGCGGGTCGACGACGTGGAGCGGCGCATGCACCGCGACCTGTACCGCTTCGGGATGACCAAGTACTGGAACCTCTACGTGCTGCGTCATGCCGACACTCCGGTGCCCGACGGTCCGGTCCGGTCCGGGTCCGAGGATGTCGACGTCGAACAGCGGTGGGGGCTCGACCAGCGCGTGCCTCAGCCCGACGACGCCGAGTTGCTCCGCGGCGTGATCGACGGCATCTGACCGTCGGCCACACCGGGTTGCGTGCCGTTGACACCCCGATGTCGCCGGACCACCCGGGCGAGTAAGTCCTCGTAGCGATCGAGCACGACCGGCCACCGGTAGCGCTCCTCCACGTAGGCCTTTCCGTTGGCGCCGAGGGCCCGCCGGAGGTCCTCGTCGGCAAGAAGGCGATCGAGGGCGACCTCGAACTCGGGATATCCCCGGTAGGGAATGGCGCCCCCGCTACGGCGCGCCTGGCCGACGAGGACGTCGGTGTGTCCTTGCACGAGGGCCGGAAGCGAGTGCTGCCACGCCTCGACGAGAGCGAGGGAGAAGCTCTCGAAGTACGAGGGCTGCATCAGGGCGACGGCGTTGGCCAGCGCGGCGGACTTGGTGGCCTCGTCGACATAGCCGGTCATGATGATGTCGTCGCTGAGATCGGGCCGGGTGACCGGATCGCCGACGATGACGAGGGCCAGGTCGCTCTCTCGACGCCGCTTGTACTCGGCGAAGTAGCGAATGAGCTCGTCGGACCCCTTTCCGGGGTCGACCCGCCCGAGGAACAGGACATAGGGCCGGTCGCCGACACCGATGTCGGCCCGGAAGGTGGCCTCGTCGACGGGGGCGACCGGCGGGTCGAGACCGATGCCGATCTCTTCGGCGGGGACCGGAGTCCGGAACCGGCGGGCGATGAGCTCTCCCTCCTCGGGGGTGAAGAGCGCCAGCGCGTCGGGCAGGCGGAACACCTCGTCGAA
>SKKL01000088.1 GCA_007121465.1 Acidimicrobiales bacterium
CCGCAGATGCCTTCACGGCAGTCGTGGTCGAACTCGATCGGCTCCTTGTTGTCGGCGATGAGCGCCTCGTTGACCGTGTCGAGCATCTCGAGGAACGACATGTCCTCGCTGATGCCCTCGGCGGTGTAGGTCTCGAACCGGCCGGGAGCATCCTGGGAGTCCTGGCGCCAGACCTTGAGGGTGAGGTTCAGGGTCACTTGTAGCTCCTCTGGGTGAGCGCGACGTTGTCGAAGACCAGTTGTTCCTTGTGGAGCGTCTGGGCGGAGTCGGGTCCGGTCCACTCCCAGGCACCGACGTAGGCGAAGTTGTCGTCGTCGCGCTGGGCCTCGCCCTCCTCGGTCTGGCTCTCGACACGGAAGTGGCCGCCGCAGGACTCTTCGCGGTGGAGGGCGTCGCGAGCCATCAGCTGGGCCAGCCCGAAGAAGTCATCGACCCGTCCGACCTTCTCGACCGACTGGTTCGGCGACTCGTCGGTGCCGAGCACCCGCACGTTCTTCTGGAACTCCTCGTAGAGGGCGGGGATCTCCGACAGGGCCTTCTCGAGGCCGGCGGCGCTGCGCTCCATGCCGATGTTGTCCCACACGATCTTGCCGAGCTCACGGTGGTAGTGGTCGACCGACTTGGTTCCCTTGAGTGACAGCCACCGCTTGGTGCGGTCCCGCACCTCGTTCTCGGCGGCCACGAACGCGGGGTCGTCGGTGGCGACCGGCTGGGTGCCGAGCAGCGCCGACAGGTAGTTGCCGATGGTGTAGGGGATGACGAAGTAGCCGTCGGCGAGGCCTTGCATCAGCGCCGAGGCGCCGAGCCGGTTGGCGCCGTGGTCGGAGAAGTTGGCCTCGCCGAGGGCGTAGAGCCCGGGCACGGTGGTCATCAGGTCGTAGTCGACCCATAGCCCGCCCATCGTGTAGTGGGTGGCCGGGTAGATGCGCATCGGAACCTGGTAGGGGTTCTCGTCGGTGATGCGCTGGTACATGTCGAACAGGTTCCCGTAGCGCTCACGGATGACGCTCTCGCCGAGCCGGTTGATCGAGTCGGCGAAATCGAGGTACACGCCGTTCTTGAGCGGCCCGACACCCTGTCCGTTGTCGACCATGGTCTTGGCGTTGCGCGAGGCGACGTCGCGGGGGACCAGGTTGCCGAACGCCGGGTACTTGCGCTCGAGGTAGTAGTCGCGGTCCTCTTCGGGGATCTGGTCCGGGGAGCGGGTGTCGTCGGGGTTCTTCGGCACCCAGATGCGGCCGTCGTTGCGCAGCGACTCCGACATCAGTGTCAGCTTCGACTGGAACTCGTCGCTGGCGGGGATGCAGGTGGGGTGGATCTGGGTGTAGCAGGCGTTGGCGAAGAAGGCGCCCTGGCGGTGGGCCCGCCACGCGGCGGTGACGTTGGAGGCCATCGCGTTGGTGGACAGGTAGTAGGCGTTGGAGTACCCGCCGGTGCACAGCAGCACGGCGTGGGCGGAGTGCGAGGTGACCGCGCCGGTGGAGAGGTCGCGGGTGACGATGCCGCAGGCGACCCCGTCCTTGACGACGACCTCGAGCATCTCGGCCCGGGTGTGCAGCTCGACGCTGCCGGCCGCGACCTGGCGCATCATCGCCTGGTAGGCGCCGAGCAGCAGCTGCTGGCCGGTCTGGCCTCGGGCGTAGAAGGTGCGCGACACCTGGGCACCGCCGAAGGAGCGGTTGTCGAGCAGGCCGCCGTAGTCGCGGGCGAAGGGCACGCCCTGGGCGACGCACTGGTCGATGATGTTGACGCTGACCTCGGCGAGGCGGTGGACGTTGGCCTCACGGGAGCGGTAGTCGCCGCCCTTGACGGTGTCGTAGAAGAGGCGGTGAACCGAGTCGCCGTCGTTCTGGTAGTTCTTCGCCGCGTTGATGCCGCCCTGGGCGGCGATCGAGTGGGCCCGGCGGGGTGACTCGTGGAAGGTGAAGGCCTTCACCTTGTAGCCGAGCTCGCCGAGGGTGGCGGCAGCTGATGCTCCGGCGAGGCCGGTTCCGACGACGATGATCTCGTACTTCCGCTTGTTGGCGGGGTTGACCAGCTTCGAGTCGAACTTGTGGTTGCTCCACTTGTCGGCGACCGGCCCGTCGGGGATCTTCGAGTCGAGGCGGGGGCTGGTGGTGGTGTCGCTCATCGGTCGGCCTCCTGGGTGACGACCACCGGCGAGCCGAGGGCGGCGTCGCCTCCGAGGTCGTCGGTCGGGGTGTCGTAGTCCTGGCCGTAGGGGGTGGTGCGGTTCTCCTGGCTGATCACACCGGCCTGGACCATGATCGGGAAGGACAGGTTGCCGCCGATGACGACCACGGTGAACACCGTGGCGAAGTGGCGCCGGACGCCGTTGAGGCGGGGGTTGTTCCACCCGAGGCTCTGGAAGAGGCTCCAGGTGCCGTGCCAGATGTGGAGACCGAGAGCCAGGTTGGCGATGACGTAGAACCCGGCGACCAGGGGCCGCTCGAAGCTGGTGACCACGTTGTTGTACGGGTCGTGCTCGATGAACTCACCGCTCACCCCGGGGGTTCCGAGGGTGAGGTCCATGATGTGCCAGATGACGAACAGCAGCACGATGACGCCGGTCCAGCGCATGGTGCGGCCGGCGAAGTCGGCGGTGATGTAGTCCCGCTGGGACTGGTAGCCGGTTGGCCGGGCCGCCCGGTTCATCATCGTGAGGCTGTAGGCGGCGTGGATGTGGAGCACGAAGGCCGCGAGTAGGCCGGTGCGCATCAGCCACAGGGCCTGGGAGTTCTGCAGGATCGGGTATCCGAGGTGGCGCAGCCAGTCGCCGTAGGCGTTCATGTCGGCCGGCCCGTAGTAGAGCTTCAGGTTGCCGATCATGTGGGCGAAGATGTAGCCGAGCAGGGCGATGCCGGTGATGGCCATCACCCACTTCTTGCCCACGGCGGTCTGGTAGAGGTTCAGCGGGAAGGGGAGCTGGCGGGTGGGCCGCTTCCTGATCGGACGAACGGACTGGGACCGTTCGGTTGCGTGCTGCATCGGTGCTCGCGCCTCCGGCAGAGGGGTCGGATGCGGCGGGTCGGGGTGTCGCGCCGCGCTCGTGTCGGAGTGAAACTACCCCTCGCCGCCGGACTGCTGCGAACCCTGCTCGGCACCTTTTGGTGGCAACCGTCACCGGTCGGTGGCGGGAACCTCGTAGCGGTTGGCGGTGAGGAGGTGGCCGTCGGGCCCGAGGACCTCGATATCGACCGCCACCGGACCGTCGGTGCGGCGGGCCTCCCCGGGGACCGGGACCGTCCCGACGAAGCTCGTCGAGTCGGCGTCGACCCCGCCGATCCACCGGGTGGAGCGGGGGCCGACCCGGGCGGTCACCTCGAGCTCGCGAAGGGGGTGGCGAAGGTCCGACACGAGATGGATGTCGAGAGCGGTCGTCGACCCGCCCCCGGGCATCGGCCGCGCGGCGACGATCAGCGGTGCACATGCGGCCCTCACCGCCTCGGCTGCGAACTTGGGTCGGCGACGGTGGTCATAGAGCGAGTGGCTGATCGCGGGGTGGGCGTCGGCCAGCAGGAACTGGGTGAACCCGCCGGAGGGTCGGTACTTCAGGAGACGCAGGGTCTCGATCTGTCGACGGAGGAGGTGGGCCTGGTGGAGCTGGGTGGCTTCCCGCCAGGCGTCGAAGCTGTCGTAGTCCTCGGGGGCGGCGATCCGGTCGAGCAGGTCGCGGCGGAGGCCGTGGGTGTGAGCGAGTCGGTCCCAGTCGAGGTCGGGCCACCTCTCGGGCTCGCAGAACTCGGCCGAGGGGGGTACCGATGCTGCTCCGAACTCGCTGACGAACCGCACCAGGCGGGGCCAGCGGGCGGCCGCGTGGGCGAGGTCGTCGACGGTGCCGTACTCCCAGCCGAACCAGAGGTGGCTGCTCGACCCGTCGAGTCGAGGGAGGTGGGGGAGCGCGCCGGACGAGGCGACGACGGGGCGGGTGCCGTCGACTGCCCGGAGGGTGCGGCGCAGCGACGGGTCGAGAAGGCTCTTGTTCCAGTTCGGGAGCGACTGACCCATCTGGCGAACGACGCGATCGCGACGGGTGGCCGACGGGTCGGCGCCCACGTGGTCACGTCCCGCGGCGACCGGCTCGCTGTGCGCGCACCACACCGCGACCGACGGGTGGTGGGCGAGGAGGTCAACCGCCTCGCGCGCCTGGCGCAGCGCCTGGCGACGGATGCTGCGGGCGTAGGCCCACTGCAGTGGGAGGTCCTGCCACACCAGCATCCCCGCCTCGTCGGCCGCGGCGTAGAGCTCGGGATGGGAGATGTGGCTGTGGACCCGGATCAGGTCGAGGCCGAGGTCCTTGGCGAGGGCGACGTCGACGCGGAGGTCGTCGGGGCTGGCGTCGCCGAGGAGCTGGCGGGTGGGGCCGAGGCTGGTGCCCTTCAGGTGGAGACGCTCGCCGTTGATCGACAGCATCCAGTGGTCGAGGCGTATCGAGCGCATCCCGGTGCGGCGCACCACGCGGTCGCTCGCCGGGCCTCCGTCCTGGTCGAATACGTCGATCGTGACGTCGCAGAGATCCTGATCTCCCAACTGGTGGGGCCACCACAGCCTCGGGCGGTCGACGGTGACGGTCCACTCGACCCGGTTCTCGCCGGCGGCGAGGA
The DNA here is from genome assembly GCA_007121465.1 of Acidimicrobiales bacterium. Classification (GTDB taxonomy): domain Bacteria; phylum Actinomycetota; class Acidimicrobiia; order Acidimicrobiales; family SKKL01; genus SKKL01. The sequence goes on from SKKL01000088.1 coordinate 4,605, forward strand.
CCTGGGTGAGCTCGTGGTCGGTTGCCGAGTGCGCCGTTGGTTGGCCGGCAGGGGTGATCCGCGTGCGGAGGACAGCGGTGGTGCGATCCGGGCTGTCGACGACGGCTCGGATGGCGAGTCGGGCGGTGCGCTCGTCGGCGGAGAGGCACCGGACGCGGGTGTGGCGAAAGCGCAGCGGTCCGGTGGTCTCGATCCGCACGGGCCGCCAGATCCCGCCGGGGTTCTGGTCGGGGTCGAGCCAGGCGGCGTGTTGGAACGAACCGGTGAGGCTGCGCTTGTGGGTCCGGTCGTTCTGGGGCGGACAGGCGACCTCGACGGCGAGGAGGTGCTCGGTGCCCGAGGAGACGGAGTCGGTGACCTCGAACTGGTGGGCGAAGAAGTAGCCCTCGGTGTCGCCGAGGTATCGACCGTCGAGCCACACGTCGCCGAGGTAGAAGAGCCCGTCGAGCACCAGCCAGTGTCGCCGCCCCCCACTCGGCGTCGAATCGACGTCGAATCGACCCGGACCGCCCGTCGAATCGACGTCGAATCGATGCCGATAGAGGACGGGTCCGTCGGTGTCGGCGAAGGCAGGGGCGTTCTGCCAGTGGCCGGGAACGGCGATGTCGTGCCACGGCTCGCCGGAGTCGTCGACGCGGGGGTCGCTGAAGCTCCGCCGACGCTCCGGGTCGGCGATCGCCGCCCGCCATGTCCCGTCGAGGTCGACCGCGCTCACCTCCCCGACGCTATCGGTCCCGCGCCGGTCCGGATTCGCCGAAGTCCCGCGGCGAAGGGAGTCCGCGCGGTGAACGGAGGGAGAAACCGGTAGCGTCGAATCCATGTCGCGACCAGCAACCCTCGGCCAGCTCCGCGAGTCGGGCTGGGAGTCCGTCCCGGTCAAGGAGGAGGTGCGGCGCAACGCGGTGGCTCGCATCTCCGCCGGTGAGCCCCTCTTCCCCGCCGTCCTCGGCTACGAGGACACGGTGTTGCCCCAGCTCGAGAACGCCCTCCTCGCGGGCCACGACGTCATCTTCCTCGGGGAGCGGGGTCAGGCCAAGACCCGCATGATCCGGGCCCTCACCGGCCTGCTCGACGAGTGGATGCCCATCGTCGAAGGCTCCGAGATCAACGACGACCCCTTCCACCCGGTGTCGAGACACGCCAAGGACCTCGTCGCCGACCTGGGTGACGACACGCCCATCGACTGGGTCCATCGCGACCAGCGTTACGGCGAGAAGCTGGCCACCCCCGACACCTCCATCGCCGACCTCATCGGCGAGGTCGACCCCATCAAGGTCGCCGAGGGGCGCTACCTCTCCGACGAGCTCACCCTCCACTACGGCCTGGTCCCCCGCACCAACCGGGGCATCTTCGCCATCAACGAGCTTCCCGACCTCGCCGAGCGCATCCAGGTCGGTCTGCTCAACGTGTTGGAGGAGCGAGACGTCCAGATCCGGGGCTACAAGATCCGCCTCCCCCTCGACGTCATGCTCTTCGCCTCGGCCAACCCCGAGGACTACACCAATCGTGGCCGGCTCATCACCCCGCTGAAGGACCGCTTCGGCGCCCAGATCCGCACCCACTACCCCCTCGACATCGACATCGAGGTCCAGATCGCCCAGCAAGAGGCCCGACCCCTCGAGGCCC
>SKKL01000066.1 GCA_007121465.1 Acidimicrobiales bacterium
GAACCGCCGCTTCGGCCGCGAGGTCCGGGCTGGCGTCGGGATCGTCGGGCGCCTCGAGGTCGGTGGGTTCGACCAGGCGGAGGTTGCCGGTGCTCGGCCAGGAGTCGGGCTCGGGGCCGGCGGCGGCACCGGGTGCGGAGGTCGGATCAGGAGCGGGGTCGGCATCGGGGTGCGAGGTGGAGTCGGCTCCGGCCATCGGCGCTCCGGCCGCACGGGCGACGGCGGTGAACAGGTCGCCGAGTGCCCCCTCGGCCTCGGTGCGGAGCTTGCCCAACTGCTGTTCACCGCGGGCCAACGCGACGGTTCCGAGGACCTTCGCGTTGGCGACATCCTGTCGGCCCCGGGCCGCGAGCTCACCGACCACCTTGGGCCCGTGCAGGACCGCACCGATCGGCGCGTAGAGCGTCAGATCGAGCAGGGTGTCGAGGGGTTCGCGGCGGTCAGACATGGATCAGACGCAGTCCTTGCACAGCATGTTGTCAGGATCGGCGAGCTGGGACGGATGCTTCACGAGGAAGCACGATTGGCACAAGAACTCGCCAGGGCGTCGGGGCTGGATCCGGTTGCTGCCGTCGCCACCCGGGTCGGCTTCGACCGGCTCGTCCTCGTCGTCGTCTTCGTCGTCGGAGGCGGCGATGCGGTCCTTCAGGATGGCATCGAGGTCGGCTTCGACGTCGTCGGGGTCGACGTCGTCCTCTTCCTCTTCCTCTTCCTCATCGTCCTTTCGGGGCCGACGGCGCGCCGCAGCCTCGACCTTCTCCTCTTCGTCTTCTTCTTCGTCGTCCTCGTCTTCAGCCGCGATCGGAAGATCGTCGTCGAGGTCGCCGTCGAGTTCCTCGTCGAGTTCGTCGACGTCGGGGGCGTCGTCGTCGAACTCCTCCTCTTCGAGGTCCTCGTCGGGCAGATCGTCGTCAGCCATGTCGTCCTTGTCGGGGTGTCAGGGCGTAGGAGGGGTATGGACCGTTGCGGGTCGCGGCCGGATCATAGGCACACCTGGGCATGATGCGGCGAACGGTGAGGTCTCGGCCGCAGGGTATCCGGCTACTCAGCCGCCCATGCGGCGGCGTTCGGCACGTCGCTCGGCTTCGAGGCGCTCGAGGTCGGCCTCGGTGGAGTGATCCACATAGGACATCATCTCGGCGATCGCCGTGTGCCCTGCTGTGGTGGCGATGTGGTGGTGCATCTGTTGGGCGACCGAGCGGTAGGCGGGGTGACCCTGCGGTGTGGTGCGAAGTTCGATCAGGTGCATCGCCTCGCGTGCGTTGAGCTGCAGCGAGAACCGGATGCGGTAGGCCAGCGCGACCGCGTAGGCGGCCTGGTCGGGGAACGGGCTCGACAGGACATCGTGGAGCGCGGCCGACCGCTCCATCGCCTCGTCGAAGTCGGCGCCCACCCCGGCGTCGGTGATCTCCTCGGGCCGGGTGAAGCCGTGCCGGGGGGTGAGGCGTTGCCAATCGACGGTGAGCATCCGGTGGCGCTGCAGGTCGCGGAAGGCGCCGTAGTCGGCGACGATGTCGAAGCGGTAGACCGGACGCTCGAGCGCACGCCCGGGCTTGTGGCGACGATTGGCTCGCTCCCCCACGTAGCGTCGGAGGACCTCGACCCGCTCCTCGGTGGACATCTCGGCGACGAGCCGTTCGATCTCGTGCTCGGAGCAGGACAGGTAGGGGTAGAGAGCGGCGACGACGAGTTTCTCCTCGGCATCAGGGTCGAAGTCGACGAGGGCGACCTCTGGTGCGCCGGTACCGGGCCCCCCGTTGGAGGAGATGTCGTCGGTGGGGACCCGTTCGGCGAGGCGCCCGGCGAGGTCGTCCATGGCCGCGCGGGTGGACCCCAGGTAGTCGCTCCAGGCGCCGCCGCGGTCGGGAAGGTCGACCCGCTTGAGGAACGAGGGGATGACCTTGCGCAGCTCGTAGAGCATGAGCTCGGCGTAGGAGCGGGCTTCGGGCAGCGGATGGGATCGCATGCGCAAGAGGAGCTGCTCGTAGCCCTGGCCGGTGCCGTAGATGCCGACGTTGGACAGAGACGCCGCGGGCAGGATGCCTCGAAGCGTGTCGAACGCCTTGGCCCGGATCGCCTGGCGGTAGACGAGGTCGGAGTCGCTCGGGTCCTTCGGGTGGACCGAGCGGAACCAGTCCTGCATGCGAGGGACCAGCCCGGCGTAGGTGTCGAACAGGCGGTCCATGTCGCCGACGTAGCGCGTGCCGAGGGGCGACGAGAGCACGGCGGGATCGCGGTGGTACCGGTAGCGACCCCCGATGCGGGCGTCATAGGAGATGTAGCGGGTCGACTGCTCGAGATAGGACATGAGCCGCCCCCACTCGAGCACCTTGGTGAGCACGTTCGAGGCCTGCTCACAGGCGAGGTGGACCCCGCCGAGCTGGGCGACCGAGTCGTCGCCGTACTCGAAGAACACCCGGTCGTAGAGCTCCTCGGCGCGGCGCAGACCGATGGTGGCATCGATGGTCTGGTCGCCCTCGATGTCGAGTTCGCCGACGAACTCGTCGAGGAACAGTCGGCGCAGGCTCTTGGCCGAGCGTGAGTACCGGGCGAACAACGCCCCCTTGACGACCTCGGGCAGGTTCACGAGGGCGAACACAGGGCCGTCGAGATTGGTGAAGTAACGCCGGAGGATCTCTGATTCCTCCGGGGTGAACTCCTCGGCCACGTAGACGGTCACGGCGTCCGACAATAGGGCCTGGGGGACCGCTCATCGGTGACCACACCCGGTGGGCGACTTCGGCGTGGGCGTGGGGGCTCGCCGAACCGTGCCGAACCGAGGGATTGCGCGGCCCCGCGCCTCAGAGCACGGGAGGGTGACCACCCTCGGTGGCTGCTCGCCACTCGGCTCGGGCGGCGGCGAGCAGATCGGGATCGGTCCAGCAGTCGATCACGGTGTGGGCCATGGCGATGGCCCCGTCGACGACCGCGTGGTCGCCGCCGTCGCCACGGGCATGGGACGCGAAGTCGGGGGTGTGGATCGAGATACCTTCCGGGGCCACCTGCAACATGGGATGGATCGAGGGAACCAGGTAGCTGACATTTCCCATGTCGGTGCTGCCCACCACCTGGGCCGAGCCGCTGGGTCTCGCCAGCGCGCGGCCGCGTTCGGCGGTGTTGGAGGCGAAGGCGGCCAAGAGGGGCTCGTTGGCGAGCAGGTCGGCGTAGGGCGGGTCGTTCCAGCGGTGGGTCATGGTGCAGCCCGCGGCGCGAGCCCCCGCCTCGAGACAGTCGAGGACCCGCTCCTTCAGTGGTTCGAGGCTCGACAGCGAGTCGCTGCGCACGTACCAGAGAGTGGCGGCGCGGTCGGGGACCACGTTGGGCTTGGCTCCCCCGTTGGTGAACACACCGTGGATACGCTCGGTGGAGCGGATGTGCTGCCGGAGCGCTCCGACGGCCTGATAGCCGAGCACGGCGGCATCGAGGGCGTTCCGCCCGAGGTGGGGCGCCGACGCCGCGTGGGACGCTGCTCCGTGGTACTCGGCGTGGACCTGGGTGATGGCGAGGGTGGTCATGGTGGCCAGGTCGCGATCAGCGGGGTGGATCATCATCGCCGCATCGACCCCGTCGAGGGCCCCGTTTCGGGCCATGAACACCTTCCCTCCCCCACCTTCCTCGGCGGGCGTGCCGAGCACCAGGACGCGGCCCCCGAGCTCGTCGGCCAGGCGGGCGGCGGCGATGCCTGCCCCGAGTCCGGCGGCGGCGATCACGTTGTGGCCGCACGCGTGGCCGATGTCGGGGAGAGCGTCGTACTCGCAGATCACCGCGATGAGAGGGCCCTCACTGCCGGCTCGGGCCGCGAACCCGGTGTCGACGCCGAAGGCATGACGGGTGACGTCGAGGCCGGCCTCTTCGAGGAGGCGGCAACACACCTCGTGGGCGTGATGCTCCTCGAAGTTGAGCTCGGGGTGGTCGCAGATCGAGTGCGATGCCCAGAGGAGGTTCGGTCGGAGGCGCTCGACCTCCTCGACCACACGGGCCTTCGCCGCGGCGATGTCCATGCTCCTCACCCTAGGTCGCCACTGCCCCGGCTGGTTCTCCGACCACGCAGTCCCCGATCACCCCGTGCTCAGACGACACAGTGGAGTGCGTCGGGGACGACCCTGATGAGCAGGTGCTGGCCCCGTCCGACCAGCTCGCCGTCGAGGTACACCGGTGTGGGCCGGTCGAAGCCGATCTCGACGGTGCGGATCCGGCGTGTGGTGATGCTCGGATGGGGGATGTGGTCGCCGGAGGGGAGACGACGACGAGCTTTGAGGCGATCGTCGAGGCTCAGCGTTCCGTCGAGGAGGTCGAGCTCGCCATCGTTGGGGTGGGCGCGGGGAGCGACCTTCCAGGACCCGATGTGCTCGGCGTTCATGGCCACGACGAATCGACCGCTCCACAGCCGACGACGGGCGACCAGGTGGGCGACGAAGACGTGAGGGGTCCCGTCGATCTCCACCTCACCGAGGTCGACCTCCACGGTTCGGGCCCGGTCCGAACGAAGGCGGTCGACCTCGCCGGTTGAGCCGACGCAGCGCGCCAGATCGCCGCCGAGCAAGCCGAGAACCGGGATCGGGTGCTGCCCCGCGCGAGCGTCGCTCACCGCGGCACGGGCGTCGGCATCGCGGTGGACGAGGATCCCGTCGTCGGGGAGGGCACCGGGCCTCCCCCAGTCCTGGCCTTTGCGAATCGTCACTCGTCGGGCCCTTCCCCCTCGTCCAGGGTCGTGGCGTCGTCGGTGGGCACGGTCGACGACGAGGCGATCACCCCCCGGAAGAGCGCCTCGGCGGCCTGTCGGGCCGTTGTGGCGGTCTCGGGCACCGGGGCGATGTGGCCGATCTGGCGCAGCAAGTCGATCAGTTGCTTCACGTTGCGGACGAAGTCGCCGCCCCCGATGACCTCTTCGGCGAGGACGTCGTCGAGGTGCCCTCCGGCCGCCCACCCGTGAGCCAGAGCGGAGAAGCCCGGGTCGGGAGGCCGGGTCGCGCCGAGGCCAGCTGCCAACTCGTCGCGGTTCAGGGCTCGGGCCAGGGCGGTCGCTTCGCCGATTCGCGAACGCATCGGTCCGGGCGGGTACCACGGTTCGGGCGGCGATTGGCTGCTGCGGTGCTCGTAGGTGAAGGCGGCGACCACCCCGGCGAGGGTGGGAGGGTCGAGCCCGTCGAGGATGCCTCGGGCGAGACACTCGGCCACCAAGAGGTCGGACTCGTGATAGGTGCGGGCGAGCAGGTGGCCGGAGTCGGTCAGCTCCCAGCCGTCGAGGTGGCCCCAGTTCTCGAGGACCCCGAGCAGGCGTTCGAACTGCCGGGGAAGGGTGTCGGCCTGGCGGTCTCGACGTCGGTCGATCGTCCCGATCTCCTTGGTGAGCCGTTCCACCCGTCGCAGCGCTCGGAGATGCCGATCGAGCTCGGGGCAGCGGGCCACTGGGTGGTCTCGCCACGACCCGTCGTCGTCGCTCGGTGAGCCCGGCGTCGAGGCATGTCGGGTGGAGGTCAGCTCGGCCCGGCGCACCCGGCGTCGGACTTCGCCGATCCACGGGCGTTTGTTGGGGGTGAACGGCTCGGGCAGCCCGATACGACCGACGACCTCGGGAACCGACGAGAAGTCGCGGGGTCCGAGAGTGAGCACGTAGCGAGGCTCGCCGATCGCCCGCAGCCGGATCGTGCCGCCGCGCCTCTCGGACACGCCGATGATCGCGACCGCTCCGGTGCCGTGGCCCCGCGGAGCCATGATCACGTCGCCGGGGCGGAGTCGGGTCAGCGATGCCGCCACCTCTGCCTCGGGAGCGCGAGTCGGTCGACGTCGTTCACGGTCGTCCTGTCGCAGATCGCGATACTCGGCCACGTCGCCGAGCTCGCAGGTCGCCTCGGCTCGGGCCCGCTCGAGCGCGTCGGCCCTGTCGTCGCGGCGACGACCGAGGGCGACGACGGAGCGGTCGGCCTGGAACTGAGCAAAGGAGCGACCGATCAGCTCGACGGCCTCGTCGGGGCCGTAGCGCCGGACGAGGTTGGCGGCCATGTTGTAGGTGGGACGGAACGCCGATGCCAGCTCGAAGCTGCGGCTGGCGGCCAGTTGAGCCACGTCCTCGAAGGGCACGAACGGCGACCAGAGGACGATGGCATGGCCGATCTCGTCGATGCCGCGGCGGCCCGCTCGCCCGGTGAGCTGGGTGTACTCGCCAGGGGTGAGCGCTTGGTGCCGCTCACCGGTGAACTTCGAGAGCTTCTCGATCACCACGGTGCGAGCGGGCATGTTGATCCCGAGAGCGAGGGTCTCGGTGGCGAACACGGCCTTGACGAGCCCCTCGGTGAAGACGGCCTCGACCGCCTCCTTGAAGGGGGGAACCATGCCGGCGTGGTGGGCGGCGAGTCCGGCCTCGAGGCCGGCCAGCCAACGCTCGTAGCCGAGGACGGCGAGGTCGGCGGCGCCCATGTCGGCGACCCGTGCCTCGACGATCTCCCGGATGCGCCGACGTTCGTGGGGCTGGGTGAGGGTCACCCCCGCATCGAGGCAGGCCCGAACCGCCGAGTCGCACGCGGCCCGGCTGAAGATGAAGGTGATGGCGGGCAGCAGCCGACGCTCGGCGAGAAGCTCGACGACCTCTACCCGTCGAGGTGTGTACCACCGCCGACCGGCGCCGGGTCCCCTCCCCCGCTGCTCGTGCTCGGTGTCGTAGCGCCCTCCGTCGCGGTTGGGTCGACCCCCGGGCAGGGTGTCGAGGAAGTGGAGGCGGTCGCGCTGGCGGTCTCCCACGAGGTAGTGGTTGACCAGCTCGATGGGTCGGGTGAGTTCGGTGACGACCTCGGTGGGACCACGAACCGTGCGGATCCACTCCGCTACCTCCTCGGCGTTGGACACGGTGGCGGAGAGACAGACCAGGCCGACCTCGGGGGCGGTGTGGATGATGACCTCCTCCCAGACGGGCCCCCGGTAGGGATCCTGGAGGTAGTGGACCTCGTCGAGCACGACCCACCGCAGCGCCGTGAGGGCGTCGGAACGGGCGTACAGCATGTTGCGGAGCACCTCGGTGGTCATCACCACGATCGGTGCGGAGGAGTTGATCGCGTTGTCGCCGGTGAGGAGGCCGACCTGGTCGGGGCCGTGACGGCGGACCAGATCCCCGTACTTCTGGTTCGACAGGGCCTTGATGGGCGTGGTGTAGAACACCCGACCGCCGTCGCGCAGGGTGAGATGGACCGCGTAGTCGGCGACGACGGTCTTGCCCGAGCCGGTCGGGGCGGCGACGAGCACCGATCGGCGGGCGTCGAGGGCGTCGAGGGCGCTGACCTGGAAGGGGTCGAGCGTGAACCCCAGCTCGTCGATGAACGCGCGGCGGTCCGGGAAGGTCACCGCCGCAGGATACGACCGATGATGATCGACGCCTCGTAGAACAGGTACATCGGGACCGACAGGACGAACAGCGAGAAGGGGTCACCGCTTGGGGTGATGATCGCCACCAGCAACATGATTCCCACGAGCGAGTAGCGCCGGGCCGAGGCCAGCTGTTCGGGGGTGAGCAGACCGGCGAGTTGGAGGAACACCAACAGGATCGGGAATTCGAAGCCGATTCCGAACGCGACCATCATCTTCACGAGGAACGAGAGGTACTCCGAGCCTCGGAAGAACGGCTCGAACCAGTCGCCGCCGATGGCGGTGAGGAAGCTGAGGGCGCGGGGCACGGTCAGGAAGGCGAGGCCGGCGCCGAGGACGAACAGCACGCCGGCCGAGGCCACGAACGGGAGGGCATAGCGCCGTTCGTTCTCGTGGAGCCCGGGGGTGATGAACTGCCAGATCTGGAACAGCAGAACCGGCATGGCCAGGGCAAGGCCACCGTAGAAGGCGACCGTCAATCGGACCCCGAACGCTTCCAGTGGGTCGGTCTGGAGGAACTCGCACTCGTCGGTGGGGCGCAGGTCGCAATACGGGGCGGACAGGATCTCGAGGATGAACGGGAACTGCCAGAAGCAGAGGACACCGCCCGCCGCGATCGCAAGGGCCGAGATCAGGATGCGTCGTCGGAGCTCGGCGAGGTGGTCCCGCAGGGTCATGCGCCCATCGGGATCGGCGGGCGGCTTGGTCCTCCGGCCGAGGACGTTCATGAACGCTCGCCGGGAAGGGTGTCCTGCCACCCCGGACGTTCGACGAACCCGTCGGGCAGGGGCGGGAGCTCGCCGTTCCGGCCGGTGCTGTTGGTCGGCCCCTCGTAGGGCTTGGGCCACGAACGACGAGGTCGCTCGAGCTCAGGCTGCTCGTCCGCCTGGTCCCGGGGAGGGTCGGCTGGAGCGGGCGAATCCGCCGTGGTCTCGGTGGGGGCCTCGTCGACGCTCGACGGCTTCTCCGTGGTCTCGGAGCCGGGTGAGCGCTCGGAGGGATCAGCGTCGGTCGGGGTCGCGTCCTGGACGGAGGGACGGGGGGTGGGGCGCTCCTGCTCGTACATCGCCGTACGCATCTCGGCTTCGAAGCCGGCGGAGACCTTTCGCATCTCGCCCATGACCTGGCCGGCCTTGCGAGCGACCTGGGGTAGGCGGTCGGGTCCGAGCACCACCAGGGCGACGAGAAGGATGATGATCACCTCGGCGCCGCTGATTCCGAACATCTGTCCAGCCTACCGGTCGGCCGCAGAGCCCTCGTCGCGCCGCGGGGCGTCCCGCCGGGGGCCTGGTCCGCCGAGGAAGCGGGTCGAGCGCAGCTCCCGGGTGAGGCCGTCGACGTCGCGTCCGAGCTCGGCCAACGACCGAGTCGACCGGGCGAGATCGCCGGCGGCATCGGCGACGAGGCGCCCTGCGGCGACCATCCCGGCAAGGGCCAGGAGGATGACGATGGAAGCGGTTGCTGTCCAGGGGCTCACGCCGGCCGGTGCCTCAACGGGGATGGGGATCGTCGATACCCTCGAGAGCAGCCGCGAGGGCGGCGTCGTCCTCGACGAGGCGGTGGAACGCGACGAGATCGTCGTGGGTGATGGGTTCCACCTCGAGGTGCTCGCGCTCGGCGAGTTCGGCCGGCGGTCGTGAGGTCGCGAGTTGGACACCGGCGGCGATCAACAGGTCGATGGTGGTGCGATCGGCTGATCTCACCACGCGGTCCCGACAGTGCGGACACGTGAAGGTGTAGGTCCCGGGACCGCTGTGCTCGGGGGCGTGGACCGTGACCTGGGCCGCGGCGAACTCCACGTCCCCACATGTGTCACAGCTCGCTCGGATGGTTGCCATTCACCCTCCATGGTGTCGTCCCTCTCCATCGACACCCGCCGGCCCGGTCTTGAGCGTCCGGAGGGTTCGGCGAGCACCTCCCCGCCACCCGATGTGGCACGGCCCTCTCGGCAAGGGCGAGGATGTCCGGGTGCCTCAGCGCCTGCCCTCTCTGTTCTACCCCCCGATCGGCTTTGCCCACCGGGGAGCTCGTGCCCACGCGCCGGAGAACACCCTGGAGGCGTTCGAGCTGGCCTTGCGCCTCGGTTCGACCGGACTCGAGAGCGATGTGTGGCTCACCGAGGACGGCGTCGCGGTGCTCGATCACGACGGAGTCGTCGGGTCTCTGCTGAGGGGTCGCCGGCGCCGGGCCATCCGGGCACATCGTCGCGACGAGCTGCCGGCACACATTCCGTCGTTGTCGGACCTCTACGAGGCGTGTGGGACCGACTTCTACCTCTCCCTCGACGTCAAGGACCCCGACGCCATCGCCGCGGTGATCGCCGCCGCGCGGTCCGCCGGACCACGGGCGACGAGCCGTCTGTGGCTGTGCCATCCCGACCTCGATGTCGTCGGCTCCTGGCGAGACCTCGACGACGACGTGCGTCTGGTGAACTCCACCCGTCTGGCCCGGATCCCCGAAGGAGCCGAGATGCGGGCCGCGGCCCTGGCCGAACGCGACATCGACGCCATGAACATGCATCACACCGACTGGACGGGCGGTCTCGTGGCGTTGTTCCACCGCTTCGACCGGTTCGCTCTCGGCTGGGACGCCCAGTTCGAGCGGGTGGTGGCGGAGCTCGTCGACATGGGGATCGACGGCGTGTTCAGCGACCACGTCGACCGCATGATGGACACGATCCGGGCCGCCACCGACGCCTGAGACGGGTCAGAGCCCCGACATGTTGCCGGGCGGCCACACCACGGCGAAGGCGCGGCCGACGACGAGGTCGGCATCGATCGGACCGAAGAACCGGCTGTCGTAGGACATCGCCGGCCCGCGGTTGTCGCCCATGACGAACAGATGCCCGTGGGGGACGGTCACAGCGTCGAAGTCCTGCGTGGTGGTGGCCTCCGGGAGGTAGTCCTCCTCGAGCGGTTCGCCGTCGACCCACACCCGGCCGTCTCGGGCCTCGACGGTCTCCCCGCCGACGGCGACCACCCTCTTGATGAGATCGTCGATCCCGTCCTCGAGCGGAACGTCAGGAGGCCGACTGAACACGACCACGTCGCCCTGTGAGGGCGTTCCGGACCGGTAGCTCTGCTTGTTGACCACGACCCGGTCGCGGTCGACCAGGGTGGGTTCCATCGATCCCGAGGGGATCACGAAGGCCTGCACGAGGTGCGCCTGGATGAGCCAGGCAACCGCCACGGCCCCCACGATGGCGACGATCCACTCGATGACGCTGCGGACATGTCGTCGGGTCCGGTCCGATCGGACCGTGGGCTCGGCCTCGGGGCCGGATGTCGACGAACGGTAGTCGGCCTCGGCTCGCTCCCAGTCGGAGTGGGCCGGGTCGTTATGTGGCGTGGCCATGGACCGACCACGCTACCCCGGGCCGTGTGAGATCAGAGGAACGCGAGGCGCCCGAGGGGCCACACTCGCACGAACGCACGCCCGACGATGAGATCCTCGTCGACCGGACCGAAGACGCGGCTGTCCCGCGAGTTCCCCCGGTTGTCGCCGAGGACGAACACGTGTCCTGGTGGGACTTCCACCGGTCCGAATGCAGCGGTGAAGGTGCCCTCGGTCAGATAGGGCTCGTGGAGGCGCTGACGGTTGATGTAGACCGATCCGTCGCGTGCCTCGACGGTCTCGCCTTCCACGGCGACCACCCGCTTGATGAGCTCCTCGATGGCTTCCACCGGTTCGTTCGGAGGTCGCCCGAACACGATGAGGTCGCCCCGGTTCACGTCGTGCAGCTGATAGCCGAGCTTGTTGACGATGACCCGGTCGCGGTTGACGAGGGTGGGCTCCATCGACTCGGACGGGATGAAGAAGGCCTGGAAGAGGAAGGTCCTGACCAGGAACGCGATGAGGATGGCGCCGAGGATGACCACGGCCCACTCGACGACCCCTCGGACTCGTTGTCGGCGGCGCGCGTCGGCCCGTTCGGCCGCTGATCGGCTCCGAGCGGCGGCGATGTCGTTCTCGCCGAGTGCGGCCTGCTCGGCCTCCGGTGCGTGGAGGACCTCGGACGTCGATCCGTCGGTGCGCCGATCGGGCGGCTCCTCGCCCTGGGGAGCGGTCGCATCGGTCGGGGTCACTACCGCGTGAGGCTAGCGGGCGGGCCGGGCGATCAGCCCGCGCCGTATCGGGCGAGGATCCGTCGGGCGGTCCGGGCGCCGAGGTCGGCGAGCTCATCGGGGGCGGCGACGATCCGGGCGTCGGGGCCGAGGACGACCAGCAACCTCTCGAACCAGGCGGGTGCCCCGATTGCGAGGGTGACCCGGGTCCGCCCGTCCGGCAGCTCCTCGGCGCTTTCGTACGGGTGGTGCTCGACAACCCAACGGGCCGAGGGCGCGAGGTCGAGGGTGACCCGAGGGTCGTCGGAGCCGGGAACGTATCGCTCCCACTCGAGATCGTCGGGCGGATCGGCGGCGTCCTCGTCGAGCACCTCGACACCCGCCACCCGGTCGACGCGGAAGTAGCGGAGAGCCTCGGACCGGTGGCACCAGCCGATGAGGTACCAGCTGCCCCGGTCGGCGACGAGACGGAAGGGGTCGACCCGCCGCACCGTGCGCTCGTCACGCCCGGACGTGTAGTGGTCGAGCTCGACCCGCTTGCCGTGCTCGACGGCGTGGGTGAGTCGGTCGAGCATCTCGTCGCGGGCCTCCCCGAGCCCCACGTGCACCTGTTGAGGGTCGACACCGAGGGCATCGGCCAACTTCGCGAGGCCTCTCTGGAGGGGATCGTCGGAGTCGGCCCCCGGCACCTCGCGGATCGAGCGTCCGGCTGCCACCAGGTCGAGGGCTTGTTCGTAGGTGAGCCGAAGTGGTCGGTCGAAGGGCTCGACCAGGTCGAGGGTGATCATGCCGTCGCTGGTGTCGACCCAGATGAGGGTGTCGGGGCTGTAGGGCGGCACCCCGACCATCGACAGGACCCCGAGCTCCCGCATGAGGGTCTTCTCGTCGATCCCGAAGCGCTCGCACGCCTCCTCGACGGGAACGGGTGAGCGTTCGGCGAGCCAGGGGACGAGGGCCAAGAGGCGTCGGACCTGTTCGGCCGCGGTCGGGCGGCTCATGGTGCGGTCTCCTCCCCCACCGCGATGCGCTCCAGCCAGGAGATCAACTCGGCCCGCAACTCGGCGGGCTCGAGGATCTCGGCATGGTCGAGGTAGGACAACGCGAGGGACCGGAAGGCCTGTGGGTCGGTGACGGTGATCGCCACCTCGATGGACCCGTCGGGGTGTTCGGCGACGATGTCCTCGGGGTCGAACTGGGCGAGAGCGATCGGAGCCTGGTCGGCATCGACCAGGAGCCGGGCCACCCGGGGTGGTTCGCTGCCGAGCTCCCATCGATCGGCGACGAGCTCGCCGCCGTCGCGCTCGCCGTCGGGAATCTCGAACCGTCCGGGCGCGTCGACCTCCACCTCGCCGTCGATCCGGTCGAGGCGGAAGACCCGCACGTCGTCGCGATCGAGGTCGTGACCCCGCAGGTACCAGCGCCCGAGTTGGAACCCGAGTCGGTACGGGTGGATCGAACGATCCTGCTCCCGGTAGGTGAAGCGCACGGGAGAACGGGTCGAGACAGCTTCGAACAGCGGCCCGAGGTTGGGATCGGAGGGCAAGGCGGCCGAGATGGCCGAGGTCGTGGTCGGCCGGTCGCCGCCCAGGCTCCAGAGCGCTTCGCGGCCGGTGCCGTCGCCGATGCGGATGGCGGCCGCCGCGAGCTGGAGAGCGGCCAACTCGTCGGGCTCGAGCCCGGGGTCGGGCAGGTAGTAGCGGTCGCGGGGGATCCTGTACCCGTCGACGGGCGGGTCGGCGCCGGGTACCGTCTCGACCTCGATCGGCACCCCCATCTCCCGCAGGTCGTCCTTGTCGCGCTCGAACGAACGACGGAACGCGACGTCGCTCTCGGGGTAACCGGGTACCTTCTGCCGCAGCTCGCCGGCCGGAAGGGGGCGAGCCGTGTGGAGAAGTACGGCGGTGAGGTTGAGCAGGCGCTCGAGCTTCTGCATCGTGGCGAGCCTACCGATGCCGGTCTCGGTCGTCGGCGACCAGCACCCCGGCGGCGGCCGATGCTGCGAAGAACAGCGGGTCGTCGGCCGGGCCGCGTCCCATGGTCGTGATTCGTAGGTCGAACCGGTCGAGCACCTCGGCCATGTCGGGGACCGGCACGACCAGTGGGCGATGCGGCCCGGGCACAGGGTTGGCGCTGGCGGCATCGGCACCGTCGGGTAGCGGGACCCGCACCGACGTGCGAGCGAGCTCGAGGACCGTGGCGACGTGGTGGCTCAGGCCCTGGTGCCGCTCTCGGCCGTCGCCGTCGGACATCCGTGCGCACAGCACCGGGTCGGCGCCGAGGGCGGCGGCGGTGTCGAGGAGGGCAGCGGCTTCGACGGCGGTGGTGCCGAGGGGTCCGCCCGTGCCGACCACGCCCGGGCCCATCCCGACGATCACCACCTCGGCGCCGAGACGCCGGCGGGCGAGATCGAGCCCCGACGCGACGGTGACCGCTTCGAGGTCTCCGCCGAAGGCGTGGCCGGCGGTGATGGTCCCGACGATCAGCTCCCGGTCGACCAGGTCGACCACGAGATCCGACAAGGCCAGAGGCAGGGCCGCGCCGTCGCTCATCAGGTAGGCCACGCGGGTGTCGGGCCGTCGATCGGCGATGGCCGCGGCGACGACGCCCATCTGGGAGTGCAGGGTGCACACGACGACCCCGACGCCGTCGAGGGTCGTGGAGAGCTCCCGACCACCTGGATCGGTGTCGTCCTCCTCGGCCGCGCCGGTGTCGGCCTGGAGGCTCGTGTAACGCAGCTTCATGATGTGGCCGGGGCCGGGCTCGGACCAGGTGTCGCGGTCGAGGTTCCAGTGCACGACGTGCCAGCCACCGGTGCCGAGCCCCAGCTCGACCGCGGTGGTGTTGACCACGACCCGCTCCCCCACTGCCACCGGACCGGTGAGCTGGGTCAGCACGTAGGCCCGCTCCGCGTCGTCGGCTCCGAGGTCGACCCGGACACGTTGGAGGCCACGCCGCTCGAGCAGGATCTCGGTGATCGGTCCGGTGCGGAAACTCGGCATCTACAACGAGGCGATGAGCTTCTCGACCCGCTCGTCGTGGGCCTTGAACGGGTCCTTGCACAGCACGGTGCGTTGGGCCTGGTCGTTGAGCTTCAGATGCACCCAGTCGACGGTGTAGTCGCGCTTGCGTTCCTTGGCCCGCCGGATGAACTCGCCGCGAAGCCGGGCCCGGGTGGTCTGGGGCGGGTTCTCCACGGCGTGGTTGATCTCGGCGTCGGTGGCGGTCCGCTCGACGAGACCACGCTCCTGCATCCGGTAGAACAGGCCGCGGCGGCGGTCGACGTCGTGGTACTGGAGGTCGACGAGAGCCACCCGGGGATGGGACAGCGGCAGGTCGTGGCGCTCCCGGTAGGCCTCGATGAGCTTGTGCTTGATGACCCAGTCGACTTCGCGGTCGAGGGTCATCGGGTCGTCGGCGAGGGCGGTGAGACAGTGCTCCCACATCTCGAGGGTGGTCTTCTCCTCGGGGCTCACGCCGCGCTTGTCGGCATAGCGCAGGGCCCGTTCGAGGTACTCGTTCTGGATGTCGAGAGCGCTGGCCTCGCGCCCGTTGGCGAGACGCACCTTGCGGGTGCAGGTGGTGTCGTGGCTGATCTCGCGGATGGCCCGGATGGGGTTCTCGAGCGTCATGTCACGAAGCACCACACCGGGGTCCTCCAGCATGCGCAACAGGAGCGAGGCCGCCCCCACCTTCAGGAAGGTGGAGTACTCGCTCATGTTGGAGTCACCGACGATGACGTGTAGACGCCGGTACACCTCGGCGTCGGCGTGGGGCTCGTCGCGGGTGTTGATGATCGGCCGGGACCGGGTGGTGGCCGAGGAGACGCCCTCCCAGATGTGCTCGGCCCGCTGGCTGACGCAGTAGGTCGCGCCCCGAGCGGTCTGGAGCACCTTGCCCGCGCCGGCGTAGATCTGGCGGCTGACCAGGAACGGGATGAGCACCTCGGCGTAGTAGTTGAACTCGTCGCGGCGGGTGGTCAGGTAGTTCTCGTGGCAGCCGTAGGAGTTGCCGGCGGAGTCGGTGTTGTTCTTGAACAGGTAGACATCGCCGCGGATTCCCTCTTCCCGCAGTCGTTGCTCGGCCTGACCGAGGAGCTGCTCGAGGACCCGCTCCCCCGCCTTGTCGTGCACGACGAGCTCGTGCACCGAGTCGCACTCGGGGGTGGCGTACTCGGGGTGGGAGCCGACGTCGAGGTAGAGACGGGCGCCGTTGGGGAGGAAGACGTTCGAGCTGCGACCCCACGAAACGACCCGGCGGAACAGGTAGCGGGCGACCTCGTCGGGGCTGAGGCGGCGCTGACCGCGGAGTGTGCACGTGACGCCGTACTCGTTCTCGAGTCCGAAGATCCGGCGCTCCATGAGCGTCAAGCTATCCCGCGGGTGGGCCGTCCGTGCGGTCATCGGATGCCGAGGTGTCGGTATCCGGGTCGGCAGCGGCCCCGCCGTCGGGGTCGGCGATGGTGGCGTCGGGGACCAGTTCGGCGAGCTGCGCCCCCTCGATCCGACGGAATGCCCGGTGCTCGGCGTTGCGGTCGAGCAGCGCCACTTCGAGCTGGTCGGCGGCGAGATCGCGGTCGGGTCCCGACAGGGCCCGGCGCGCCACGTCGAGCGCCTCGGCCAGAGACAGACCGGTGTGCCACGCGCCCTCGAGTCGGGTGAGGATGGTGTCGGCCTCACCGCCGAGGACGGTGACGCTGGTCTCGTCGACCACGGTGCCGTCGTAGAGGATCCGGTAGAGGAGATCGGCGTCGGGATCGCCGCCCACCTCGGCGACGAGGATCTCGACCTCCATCGGCTTCATCTCGTGGGTGAAGATCTGACCGAGGATCTGGGCGTACTGGTTGGCGAGGCTGCGGGCGTCGACGTCCTCGCGGCTGTAGGCGTAGCCCTTGAGGTCGGCATGGCGGACCCCGGCGATGCGGAGCTGGTCGAACTCGTTGTACTTGCCGACCCCGGCGAACGCGATGCGGTCGTGGATCTCGCTCACCTTGCGGAGCCGCTGGGGGTTCTCGGCGCAGATGAGGATGCCGGGCTCGCACACGAGGGCGACGAGGCTGCGGCCCCGGGCGATGCCCTTGCGGGCGTAGTCGGCCCGATCCTTCATCACCTGTTCGGGGGCGACGTAGAAGGGCATGCTCATGAGGCGCTCCCTTCGGTGCCGCCCGATGCTCCGGGCACGCTGAGATCGGCGATGAGCGTTCGGAAGCGGTCGGCCACCTCGTCGTTGCCGACTCGGGTGAAGCCGTCGCCGGTGATGGTGGCGATGGTGGGAAAGATGCCGCGAACCAGGTCAGGGCCGCCGGTGGCGGAATCCTCGTCGGCAGCTTGGAACAGCGCGGAGATCGCCAGATCGATGGCATCTTCGCGGTCGAGGCCGTCGCGCCACCCGAGCTTGACCACCGTTCCGGCATGGAGCGATCCGGAACCGGTGGCGGCGTGGTTCTGCTCCTCGTAGCGCCCGCCGGTGACGTCGTACTGGAAGAGCCGACCCGTGGCCCGACGGGTGTCGTACCCGGCGAAGAGGGGCACCACCGCGAGTCCCTGCATCGCGGCAGGCAGATGGTTCCGGACCATCTGGCCGAGTTGGTTGGCCTTGCCCTCGAGGCTGAGGGACGCACCTTCGACCTTCTCGTAGTGCTCGAGCTGGAGCTGGAAGAGCTTGACCATCTCGACCGCGGGGCCGGCCGCTCCGGCGATCGCGACACCCGAGTGGCGGTCGGCGGGGAACACCTTCTCGATGGTCCGGTGCGAGATGAGGTGCCCGGACGTGGCCCGGCGGTCGCCGGCCATGATCGCTCCGTCGGCGTAGCGGATGGCGACGACGGTGGTGCCGTGGGTGATCGGCAGCGAGCCGTCGAGGGGGCTGCTCAGTGTTGGCGGTTCGAGGCCGGAGCGATGCAGCAGCGACGTGAAGCTGGGGCCTGGATCATCACTGGGTTCGAAGATCGGGAGGTTCACCCCCCGGAGGCTACCGGCTACTCGCCACCCTTCTGGATGTAGGACTTGACGAAGTCCTCGGCGTTGGACTCGAGCACCTCGTCGATCTCGTCGAGGAGGTCGTCGAGCTCGGCCTTGATCTTCTCGCCGGACTCCGAGCCCGCCGGGGCCTCCGCGACCTCGTCGTCCTCACGTGCCGGTGCCGGCTTGCGGATCTGTTCGCGTTCTGCCATGTCGTTCCTCAGGATCCCAACTGCTCCAGCAGTTCTGCCGGAGTCGAGCATCTGTCCAACACGCTACCCACATGGGCTCGTGTTCCACGTGACGGTTCCATCATCGGCACCCGTCGCAGGGGGTCTTCGCCGACGTCGAAGACGATGGAGTCCCAGTTGGCGGCGACGATCGACTCGGGCCAGCGGGTCAGGCACACCCCCCGGAAGTAGGCCCGGGTGTCGGTCGGTGGCTCGGTGATGGCCAGGGTGGCGTCGTCGTCGTCGACCAACCGTTCGAGCCCCACGCGTTCGGCGAGTGACCGCGCCTCGCGTAGATCGTGATACTGCAGGTCGAGGGCGGCCAGGCGGGGGTCGCCCCATTCGAGGCCATCACGAACCCTGTACCTCTCGATGAGGTTGAGCTTGGCGGGCCAGTCGAGTCGGTCGGCGAGTCGCATCGGGTCGGCCTCGAGGTCGGTGAGGACCTCCTCCCATCGGGTGAGGATTTCCTTGCCGACCTCCTCTCCGACCACCTCGAGACCCCGCTCGGCCGCCCAGGTCCGGGCGGCGTCGAGGAGGTTCCACTGGACCTCGAGGGCGCTGATCCGGCGACCATCGGCAAGCAGGTACGTGCGCGACAGCGTCGTGTCGTAGGAGATCTGCCGCAGCGTCGGCACCGGGGTGGCGAAGCGCAGGTCGGTGTCGAGGGCATCGTCTTCGATCATGGCGAGGACGATCGAGGTGGTGCCGACCTTCAAGAAGGTGGCGAGCTGGGACATGTTGGCGTCGCCGATGATGACGTGGAGCCGCCGGTACTTCTGGGCATCGGCGTGGGGTTCGTCACGGGTGTTGACGATCGGGCGCTTGAGGGTCGTCTCGAGGCCGATCTCCTCTTCGAAGAAGTCGGCGCGTTGGCTGAGCTGGAACGGGACATCGGCCACGCCGAGGCCCGGCGCCTCGCTGCCCACCTTTCCCGCGCCACAGTAGATCTGGCGGGTCATGAAGTGGGGGGTGATGCCCGCCACGATGCGCCCGAACGGCACCGTACGGTCCATCAGGTAGTTCTCGTGGCACCCGTAGGAGTTTCCCTTGCCATCGGAGTTGTTCTTGTAGACGACGATCTCCTGGCCCGGTGGCAGCAGCTCGGTGGCCGCCGCCATGGAGCGGCGCAGGATCAGCTCAGCGGCCCGGTCGAACCGGACGACCGACAGGGCGTCGGCGCACTCGGGGGTCGACAGCTCGGGGTGGGCGTGGTCGACGTAGTAGCGGGCCCCGTTGGTGAGCACCGCGTTGACCAGGTGGGTCTCCACCTCGGGGGCGAGTGAGCCGTCGGCCTGGTCGAACCCCCGGGCGTCGGTCCCGGGCGACTCGTCCTCGAAGTCCCAGTCGACCCGCCCCGAGGCACCGGCTCGGTCCCGAGCGGTGGCGTGCAGGTAGGCATTGATCAGCGTCGAGGAGGCAGCGATCGGGTTCGACTCGTCCGTGCCTCGGATGACGATGCCGTACTCGGTCTCGATTCCGACGATCTTGGCGATAGCCACGAGTCGACCCTACTGCCCACCGGCCGCGAGTCGGTGGGCGGCCCCGGGGCTCGACGAGGCGCTGGCCCGCCGCCCTGCGACGATGACAGTACGGTGTCCTCACCGTCGCCGAACCGTCGGTGGTCACCGACCGCGACGGAGGGCGACTCACACACGGCGAATCCGGGGGGATGCGACATGGACGTGATCGACGAGACGTGCGAGAAGGGCGTGGTCGAGCGCCGGTTCGATCTGGTGGTCGACGGGGAGACGGTTCCGGGTCTGTGGTGGTCGCCCGAGGGGGCGTCGGGTCCGCGGCCGACGGTGCTGATCGGTCATGGCGGCACCCAACACAAGGCGGTGCCGAACGTGCTCTCGC
>SKKL01000293.1 GCA_007121465.1 Acidimicrobiales bacterium
CGGCCGGTGTTGGCGATGCCGCGGGTGATGGCCTGGCGGATCCACCAGGTGGCGTAGGTGGAGAACTTGAAGCCCTTGCGCCAGTCGAACTTCTCGACGGCGTGCATGAGGCCGAGGTTGCCCTCCTGGATGAGGTCGAGCAGCGGCAGCCCCGAGGCCTGGTACTTCTTGGCGATGGAGACCACGAGGCGCAGGTTGGACTGCACGAAGGTGCTCTCGGCGTTCTCACCAGCGCGCGACAGCTTGCGCAGCTCGCGCTTGCGAGCCGGCGTCAGGTCGGTCGACGCCTCGAGCTCGGCCCGCGCCTCGTTCCCGGCCTCGATGGCCTGGGCCAGACGTACCTCGTCGTCCTTGGTGAGCAGTGGGTACTGCCCGATGTCGGTGAGATAGAGACGGACGAGGTCTTCCTCGTCCCGCTCGACTCGCTCCTTTGCCACGGTGCACCTTCTCTTGGCAGGGACGGACCAGGTGATCACCCCCGCCGCGAGCCGGCGGGTCACCCGCCGCAGCGGGTGGTGGGGATGACCGGGTGAGGTCGGGGGAACTGACCCCACTAACGATACCGGTCCGGTCAAGGCCACCAACCACAGGGACCGAATCACCAGGTCAGCGCCTGGATCCGGCCGTGGGGACGGGGCCGTGCCCGACCGGGAGACGGGAGGCTCACCCCAGGGTGTCGGAACCGCAGATCCCCCCGGCAGACACGATGATCGTTTCGATCTCACGGGCCCTCGACGCGACCCGCTCGACGTCGTCGGGGGTGCTGATGAGCCCTTGCACGAGGCGCTCAGCGTGCTGGAGGTCCTCGGCCAGGTCGCTCAGGGCCAGCCGGAGGACGCGGATGGTGGGCCCGTCGGTCGCCGCGAGGGTGTGGTCGAGGTGGTGACCGTAGGCGGCGACGAGCCGGGGCACGACCACCCGGTAGACCCCGACGAGGCGATCGCAGGTATCGGCATCGGAACCGCCCTCGAGCACCTCGACCAAGCCGTCGAGACCGTCGGGGGCGGCCACCACGCGGTCAGCAGAGAGGTGGTCGAGCTCGGGGATCAGATCGCCCCACAGTTCGGCGTGCCACCCGTGGCGGTGGCTGTGGTCGCCGAGGCGGGCCGCGACCTGGGGCTCGGGCACCGAGCGGGCCCAAGCGCCCACCAGCTCGAACAGACGCATCTCCCACCATCGGTAGTGGCCGATGCGGCGAGCGGTTCGCTCGATCGGCCACGGCACGGTCGCCGCCGGTGAGAGTGTCGGGTCTGACATGGGTGGAGATCCTCCCGGACACGATCGAGTGGGCCGGCGACGTCGTCGCGCAGCGTAGTGGGCGCCCGGGTCGCGCCCGGTGCCCCAGGGTCGGAGCGGGAGGGCGAACCCCGCCCCGACCCTGCGAACGGCGACTCGGTCAGGGCCTGTTCAGGCGTTCACCGTTGCCGAGCTGACCGAAGCAGTACACCTCTCGGTGGATGCACTCACTGACGAAGGTGTGCTTCACGTCCTCGTTCCAACCGTCGAACCAGTCGGCGTGGCCGGAGTAGCCGCCGGGACGGTCGTCGGAGTACATGTCCGACGAGAGGCGCAGGGCGGTCGGTGGTTCACCGTCGAGGGGCCAGATCACGCTGAGGTTGAGCTGGGGCACCGCCACCGGGTGCGACCCGGGGCATCCGGCTCCGCGGGTGGAATACGCCATGTGGCTCTGATCGGGCGACCACAGGTCACGGCCGTTCCAGCACTGGGGGAACACCACGGTGAGCTTCACGTCCTCGTCGGACCGGCAGTTCGGGGAGATGTAGCCGCTGTAGCTGTTGTTGTTTCCCCGGCACCACCAGTTCACGTGCGGTTGGGGACCCGTGGCGGTGGCGTCTCCGGCGAGGATCTGCAGCCCGGCGGGGTGGGGCGTGATCTCGGGGCCGGGGAGGTTCCCGTGGGTGTAGTAGATGACCACCTCACGGGGCCGCACGGGCCGTGCGGTGCGGGTGTCGATGAGCGCCGGAGCCCAGTACGAGGAGCGGTTGGCAACACCACCCCGACACGTCGAGTTCCCGCCGGTGCGGATCGAGTCGATGGTCGAGGCGTGGTTCGTTCCGGTGTTGCCGAAGAAGGCGTGGAGGTGGGTGGCGTCGGGAACCCCGGGGAAGACGATCGGGTCGTCGAAGTTCATGTGCGAGTAGTCGCAGAGCATGACGATGGCGCCCTGGATGTCGTTCGGGTCGGGCGGTCCTGCGCCGGGAGCGACCAGGTGTGCGCCGGTGCCCGACGACCCGGTGGGGATGAGAGCCCGGTCGACGTGGGGCATGCCGTCGTGGCTCCCGTGGTCGGGCGGCTCGGTCGTCGGCGGCTCGGTCGTCGGGGGCTCGGTGGTGGCCGGGGGCTTGGTGGTCGTCGGGGCGTCGGTGCTGGGTGGCGCCTTGGGATCGGGGGGAGGCGTCGTGGTGTCGCCGACCGACGGTGGGGTCGGGTCGGGGTCGCGGGGAGGCAGGTTCGGGTCGGGGGCGACCTTCGACAGATCTCCCTGGAGTGGTTCGATCTCGGGGAGGGCGCCATCGCAGGCGGTGGCGACGAGCGCGCCGGCGAGCAGCAGCGCGCCCCATCGTGGGGTACGTCGGGAATGGATCAACAGGACCTCTCAGGTGCCGGTCGGAATGGACACAACCACCCGACGGGGTCCCGGCCCGTCGAACTCGGACCAGTCCCGAACTGGTCCGTATGGACTACTTCATCGGCCGGACCGGGGCCCGACTTGAGGCCGACAGAACCATTTCTCGGCAGTCCGGCCCAGCGGGTGGCTCAGCGGTACCGGTTGGTGATCGGAAGGCGCCGGTCCTTGCCGAAGGCCTTGCGGCTGACCCGCACCCCCGGGGGGCTCTGGCGGCGCTTGTACTCGGCCAGGTCGACCAGGCGGGTGATGCGGGCCACCACGTCGGTGTCGTAGCCCATCGCCACGATCTCGGCCGCGGTGTGGTCCTGCTCCACGTAGAGCTCGATGAGCTGGTCGAGGAGGGGATACGCCGGCAGGCTCTGGTCGTCAGTCTGATCGGGGCGCAGCTCGGCCGACGGCGCCTTGGTGAGGATCGACCCGGGCACCAGCTCCCGTCCCGCCCGTTCGTTGCGACGACGGCACAGGGCATAGACCGTCATCTTGGGGATGTCCTTGATGACCGCGAAGCCGCCGGCGGTGTCGCCGTACAGGGTCGTGTAGCCCACCGCGCTCTCGGTCTTGTTCCCGGTGGTGAGGACCATCCAGGCGAACTTGTTGGAGAGCGCCATCAGGGTCACACCCCGAACGCGCGACTGGACGTTCTCTTCGGTGGTGTCGGGATCGAGGCCCTCGAAGCTCGGTTCGAGCATCTCGAGGAAGGCTCGGTGAGCGGGCTCGATGGGGATGGTTCGGTGGTCGATCCCCAGATTGGTGGCGAGGGCCTCGGCGTGGGTGACCGAGTGGTCGCTCGAGAAGCGAGACGGCATGAGCACACCGTGAACGTGGGCGGCGCCGAGGGCGTCGGCGGCGATGACCGCCACCAACGCCGAGTCGACCCCGCCGGAGAGGCCGATGACGACGTCGTCGAAGCCGTTCTTGCGCACGTAGTCGCGCGTGCCGACCACGAGGGCCTCGTAGATCTCGTCGAGGGGGTCGAGCACCGGTGCGAGGGGTGGGACGAGGAGGGCGTCGTCGCGCTCGATCGACTCGCTCACCGCTACGACCTCGAGGCGCTCGGCGACCGGTCGATCGCGGGCGTCGGCGAGGCGGGCCCGGAAGGAGGAGGGGATCTCGACGTCGACGACCAGGGTGTGTTCGACGAACTGGGGTGAACGGGCGATGAGGTGACTGTCGGGGCCGGCGACGAAAGACCCGCCGTCGAAGACGAGCTCGTCCTGGCCGCCGACGAGGTTGACGTAGACCACCGGGCACACCGCGTCGGCGGCGCGGGTGCCGAACATGGCTTCACGCTCGGCCTGCTTGCCGGAGTGGTACGGCGACGCGTTGATGTTGACGACGACGTCGGCGCCCCCGGCAGCCGCTTCGGCGATGGCTCCGGTGGGGTCCCACCCGTCCTCGCAGATGGAGATCCCGACCTGCACGCCGGCGATGTCGTACAGGACCGGCGGGGCGGTGCGAGGGGCGAAGTAGCGCTGCTCGTCGAACACCGAGTGATTGGGCAGCAGGCGCTTGCGATAGACGCCGCGCACCGCACCATCGGCGCAGATCGCAGCCGCGTTGTAGAGCTCCCGGTCGGAGTCGACGAACCCGACGACGGCGGCGCAGTGACCGGTGGTGGCCGCCGCGATCTTCTCGAGGGCCTCGCGGTTCTCGGTGACGAAACCCGTCTTCAGCAACAGGTCCTCGGGCGGGTAGCCGGTGACCGCGAGCTCGGGGAACACAGCCAGGTCGGCGCCCCCGGCCTCGGCCTCGGCGAGAGCGGCCAGGATCCGCTCGACGTTGCCGGCGAGGTCGCCGACGACGGAGTCGATCTGGCAAGCCGCTACGCGCAATCGAGTCACCACCGCAGCCTAATGGGGTCGGCCTCTCACCCCGGCAGGCCCCCGGCAGGCCCCCGGCAGGCCCCCGGCATCATCGCTCGACCGGTACCGTGACGACGTGGAGCTGCCTGCCACGATCACCGACCTGGGGCCCCGACCCGGCTGGTTGACCGCCGCCGTCGAACGGATCCTCGACGTCCACGCCGCCGCCGACCAGGTGGGCGACGACCCCGACCTGGCGCGGGCCGTACTGGCGATCGCCCGGGCCAGCCGGCACCTGACCGAACAGCTGATCTCCGACCCCGAGTCGCTCTCGGTGCTCGCCGACCTCGACCACGAACCCGACGGCTGGGACCCCCTCCCCGCCGAGACGGCCGACCTGATGGCCGCCCAACGCCGGTCGATGCTGCGAATCGCCGCCCGAGACCTGCTCGAGCTCGACGATCTCGAGACGACCACCGCCGCCCTCTCGGACCTGGCGGCCGCGGTGCTCGACTCGTCGGTGGCCATGACCGGGGTCGAGGGCCTCGCCGTGGTGGGGATGGGAAAGCTCGGAGCCCGCGAGCTCAACTACGCCAGCGACATCGACCTCATGTTCGTCGCCGACGGCGACGGCACCACCCTCGCCCGAGCCGCCCGCAAGGTCGTCGAGACCGCCGGACGCTGCTATCGGGTGGATACCGCCCTGCGACCCGAAGGTCGCGACGGCGCGCTCGTGCGGTCCGTGCCCTCCTATGTCGCCTACTGGGAGCGATGGGCCGAGCCCTGGGAGTTCCAGGCACTGATGAAGGCCTCAGCCCTCGCCGGCGATCGATCACTCGGTTCCGCCTTCGACTCCGCAGCGGCAGCCGCGGTGTGGCAACGCCCCTTCGGACCCGACGACCTGCGGTCGGTGCGGGCGATGAAGGCGCGTGCCGAGGCGGCGGTCGAACGGCGCCGGGGAGGCGACCGGGACCTCAAGACCGGACTCGGAGGCATCCGCGATGTCGAGTTCTCGGTGCAGCTCCTTCAGCTCGTCCACGGTCAGGCCGATCCCGCTCTCCGGCTCAAAGCCACGCTCCCCGCGCTCGGGGAGCTCGGTCGGGCGGGCTACATCGGTGCCGACGACGCCGAGGGCCTCTCTGACGCCTACCGGTTCCTGCGTCGGGCCGAGCACGCCGTGCAGCTCGCCGACGGTCGTCAGGTGCACGGGCTGCCCGACGAACCCGACGAGCTCGACCGGGTCGCGCGGGTACTCGGCTTCACCGGTGGCAAGGACTCCCGTCCCGGCGAGGCGCTCGACGCCGAACGCAAGACGGTCCGCTCCCGAGTCCGGGCCATCCACGAACGCCTCTACTTCCGGCCGCTACTCGAGGCCTTCGCCGAGGTCCCCGGTGCCCTCACCCCCGTCACCGCAGCAGCCCGCCTCGACGCCTTCGGATTCACCGACGCCAACCGCACTCGCTCGGCGGTTCGCGAGCTCACGTCGGGGCTGAACCGCACCTCGCGGTTGATGGGCCAGATGCTGCCGCTGATCCTCGACTGGTTGTCCACCTCGCCCGACCCCGACCAGGGGCTGCTCGGACTCCGGACCCTGGTCACCGATCGGGCCCGCGGGCCCCGCATCACCGCCATGTTCCGCGAGTCGCCCGAGACGGCCCGCCGACTCTGCATCGTCCTCGGCACCAGCCCCTGGCTCGGGGAGACGGTGAGCAAGGAACCCGACC
>SKKL01000197.1 GCA_007121465.1 Acidimicrobiales bacterium
AGACCCGCACGCGGTCGGGTTCGGACACCCCGATCCCCTCCCTCGCCGACACGGTGGCCAACGCCCCCTGGGGGAAGGAATTCAAGCGCCCCAAGCAACAGGTCTGAGTCGGCTCACCCGGCTTCGCCGAGCACCGCCACCGCCTCGGCCGGACTCATGCGACCCTCGATCACCGCGGTGACGAGCGGGAAGTAGGCGACCGCGGTCGCGACGTTGTCGACGATGACCCGTTCGACCATCTCGGCGGTGATCGGGCTCTGCCCGACGGCGAGGCCGGTGCGGAACCGGACCTGTCCCGCGCCGAGGTCGATCTCGAGGTTTCCGACCGTGAGCTGGGCGTTGGCCCGGGTCGTGAGCTCCGCCACCGCCGGGCGCTGTTCGGGGCCGACGGTGTCGGGGAACACCGAATAGGCGACCAGCTGGCCAACCTCCTCCACCGTCACCACCGCGCACGGGAACGCCTGCTCCTCGGTGCGGATCGCCGTCCGGATGAGACTCCCGTCGACGTCGACGGGCCACCCTCTGCCCTCCAGGAACTCCACCACTGCGGCCTCGAGCCGACCCATCACGCCCTCCCGTCCGATTCGGACCTCTCACCGAGTATGGCCGCCACCGGTCGGGGCCACCCGCGACACCCATACTTGGTACGATCCCGGGCAGGCTGCGGGCGCTGCCATCCACTCGAGTGGAGACCGGACTGCCCGGCTCCCCATCTCGATGTTCCACCAGATCGATCACGCGCTCGAACAGTATCTCCGCACGGAAGTCCCACTGCCGCCGGCAGACGTGGACGTCGCGTTCAACGCCCCGGCCAAGGACTGGAGTGCTCGCCTCTCTCGCCCGACCATCAACCTGTTCCTCTGGGACATCCGGCGCTCCGCCACCAAACAACGCGGCGGGATCGAGGAGGTCGAGATCGAGGGTCGCACCTTCCGGCGGGTACCACCCCGAGTCCTCGAGATGCGCTACCTGGTCACGGCCTGGTCGAGCGAGCACCGCGACGAACACCAGATGCTCGGCAACGTCGCCTCCACGATCATCACCCGCCGCACCCTCCCCAACCAGTACCTCCCCGACGGCTTCGAACTTCCCGACGACCGGCCCGTCGAGCTCCTGCTCACCACCACCAGCGACCTCAAGCCCAACGACTTCTGGAGCTCGATCGACGGCCAGCTCAAGCCCGGGCTCGACATCGTCGTCACCTTCTGGGTGGCCACCCCGCTCACCGAGGTCGCCGACCCGGCAACGAGCGTGGAGGTCGGCACCTCCGACACCAACGACCCCAGTCGCTCCACCCGGCGCTCCTATGTCGCGGGCCGCACGCAGAACCCGGCCAACATCGGCCGACGGGTGCGCACCCGTCGAGGCAGCGCCACCGTCCAGGAGGGCGGGGAGTTCGTGGTTCCGGGCGAACCCGGCGAATCACTGACCCTCGACTCCGAGCCACCCGTCACCACGGAGATCCCCGCCGACGGGCGTCTCGAGCTCGAGTAGTCGACCCCAATGCGCGTCGAGCTGCGGACTCCGATCCTCGAGACCCGTCCTCGGGACACCAACCGGGTCGTCCTCGGCGTCCAGAACACCTCCGATGTCATCGACGACATCACGGTGCGCGTCGTCGGCATCGACCCGGGGGCGGTCCGCACCGACCCGGCCCGCCTGCCCTTGTTCCCTGGTGCCGAAGGCACCATCACCATCATCTTCGCCCTGCCCATCGGCTTCCCGGCGGGGAACCACACCATCCCCATCGAGGTCCTGTCGGGCACCGACCCCGATCAGTCGGTCACCGTCGAGATGCTCGTCGTCGTGGCCGAGGACGACGACGTCAGCATCGACGTCCGACCCCGCACCCTCACCGGGGGCAAGAAGGGCGAGTTCGAGGTCCTCTGCACCAACCGGGGCAACCGCCCGATCGAGCTGACGCTGCTCGCCAGCGACAGCGAGTTCGCCCTCACCCACGAGTTCGAACCGCCCTTCCTCGCGTTGCCCGCCGGGCACGAGGTCGTGTCGCTCCTCACGGTCAGCGGCCGACGGCCGTTCATGGGCTCCAACGCCCTACGCCGGATCACCGTCACCGCGCTCGCCGACGACCGCCAGCTCGAGTGCGAGGCCACGTTCAGCCAGCTGCCACGCCTCCGGCGAGGGCCCGTCACCTTTCTGATCCTCGCCGGCATCATCGCCCTCTGGGCCCTCATCTTCACGTTCGCCATCAACGCGTCGTTGTCCGGCGATCCACTCGAGAAGGCATTCCCGGGGCGAGCCCTCGAATCGATCGCTCTCGCTCTCGGGGCCGACGAGCCCATCGCCGGCGCGGCCGCCGCCCGACTCGATCCGATGACCACCGGTGGGGCGATCTCGGGCACCGTGGTCGCAGCCAGCAACCAGGAGCCGGTGGGCCGCATCACCGTCGAGGCGATCCGCCAGACCCGCGACGGTCCACGCCTCGCGAGCGCGGCCGCCACCGACGAGGACGGCACCTACGAGCTGGTCGGCCTCGTCGCCGGCCGCTACACGCTCCGCTTCACCGCACCGGGTTTCAACGACGTCTGGTGGCCGGCGGGAACCACCGAGGCGATGGCGTCCAACGTCTCGGTCACCGTGGGCAACAACGTCGAGGAGATCGACGTCACCATCTCCGGCGAGGCCGGGGGCATCGTCGGCTCGGTCGACGTGGGCGAAGCGGTCCAGACGGTGCCGGTCACGGTGACCGCCCGAAGCGTCGTCGACGGGGTCGTCGGCTCGGTCGTTGCCGAGGGAGTTACCGACGACACCAACACCTACAGCCTCGCTCCACTCGAGACTCCCGGAACCTATGAGCTCACCTTCACCGCTCCCGGCTACCAGGCCGCGACCTCTCAGGAGCGAATCACCGGCGGCCAGATCGGGGTGGCCAACACGGTCCGACTCAGCGCGGGCGAAGGCTCGATCAGCGGCCGGGTCACCTCGGGCGGCCAGCCGCTCGGAGGAGTGCAGATCCAGGCCAGCTCCGGCGAGAACCAGTGGACGACCGCCACCCCCACGAGCGGCAACATCGGCACCTTCGAGCTGGTCGATCTTCCCACTCCCGGCACCTACACCCTCACCTTCGATCTCGACGGGTACAGCAGCGAGACGGTCGCCATCTCGCTCGGGCCCGGCGAGGCCCGCAGTGGGCTGGCCATCGATCTCCTCGGCGGCACCGGGTCGATCAGCGGCCGGGTCACCACGGGAGGGCAGGGCCTCGGCGACGTCACCGTGACCGTCACCGGCGGACCCACCCCCGCCGAAACCACCACGCTCACCGCCGGCGACGTCGGGGCGTTCCGCCTCACCGGTCTCCGGACCCCCGCCAACTACACGCTCACGTTCCGTGCCGACGGCTACCAGGCCGAGACGATCAGCGTGGACCTCACCTCCAACCAGTCCGCGTCGGGAATCTCCGTCTCGCTGCGACGGGCCACGGCCTCGATCGGCGGTCGAGTGGTCGACAGTGGGTCCGGACAACCGATCGACGGCGTGGAGATCTTCATCACCGACGGCGTGACCGAGAAGCAGTCGCTCTCCGCCTCGTCCCCACCCGGCGAGTTCCTGGTGTCCAACCTCACCGAGGGCTCCTGGACGCTCACCTTCACCCGGACCGGCTACGCGTCCTACACCCGACAGGTCTTGCTGGCACCCGGCCAGGACGCCAGGATCGACGCCGTCCCGATGACACCACTGCCATGAGCCGCCATGCGCGTTGACGTCACCCCCGAGGCCCTCGAGGTCGCGCCCGGCGTCACCACTGCGCTGGCCGTGTCGATCTTCAACGACGCGCCCGTCATCGTCGCCTACCGGATCAGAGTGCTCGGCGTCGATCCCAGCTGGACGAGCATCGACGAGCCGGAGATGTCGCTGTTCCCCGACAGCGCGGGCAGCGCCACCATCCTCCTCGAGGTACCCCGGGAAGCTCCGGCAGGAACCCGTCGCATCGGCATCGAGGTCACCTCCCTCACCGAGCCCACGATCACCGAGATCGTCGAAGTCGACACGGTCACCGTCGAGGAGCCCATCGGGCGGGTCCAACTCGAACCGGTGTCGGTCTTCGCCGCCAAGACCGGCACCTTCGGCGTCACCCTCCACAACGAGGGCAACGCGCCCCTCGACCTCGAGCTGGCCGCCGAGGACGACGAGGACCATCTCGACTTCGAGTTCACGCCTCGCTTCACCCGCCTCGCTCCCGGCGAACGGGGCTACATCCAGCTCACCGCCCGGGGTCGACGCCCGTTCCTCGGAGCGCCGGTCGCCCACCCCTTCCGGGTGCACGCCCGCGAGCAACCCATGGTTCCCCCCGCGGTCGGCACTCTCGTGCAGCGGGCCTGGATCTCCCGAGGGGCGATGAGCCTCATGGGACTGCTGCTGGCGGCCAGCGTGTTCGCCCTCGTGCTCACCACCTCGCTCGGCCGGGTCGTCGACCAGAGCCGAGCCAACGAGGACCTCCTGCTCAACGTGGTGCGAGGCGAGACCGACGATCCCAGCATCACCAACCCCGCCGACGTGGGGGGCACCGTGACCCTCCTCACCTCGGGCGCGCCGGTGAGCGGCGTCACCGTCGACCTGTTCGCCGCCGACGACCCCAACCTCCCTCGGGCGTCCTCGGCGACCGACGAGGCCGGCTCCTACTCCTTCGGCGGGCTGGCCGAGGACACCTACAAGGTGCGGTTCCGCGGGGCGGGCTTCACCGAGGTCTGGTACGAGGAAGGGTTCAGCTTCGACGAGGCCACCGACGTCGACGTGGGCGAGGGCGAATCGGTCGACGGGATCGACGTACGTCTCGGCGGCGTCCCGGGTTCGATATCGGGTCAGATCCTCGGCGAGGACCCCGGGGGGGCGGTCATCACCCTCGAGGTACCGGCCGACGTCATCGACGGCGACGTCGACGCGGTGGTCATGTCATCGGTGGTCGACGCGACCGGCGAGTTCATGCTCGACGACGTCCCCGCACCGAGCTCGTATGTACTGCGCGTCGACAAGGAGGGGTTCGCTCCCGCGGTTCGGCTGGTCAACATCGGAGCGGGGGAGGCGGTCGAGAATGTCGAGCTGCGCCTCCGGGTCGGTGACGGGACCATCAGCGGCACCGTCGTCGACGACTCGGGGCCACTCGGAGGTGCCACCATCGTCGCCACCTCGGGCGATACCGAGATCCGCACCTCGAGCCTCACCCGCGACGGAGTCGGGAGCTTCACCCTGCGCGACCTGCCCACACCGGGCACCTACACGATCCAGGTCTCCGCCGACGGCTACATCCCCGAGACGTTCTCGGTGAACCTGAGCTCGGCCGAACAGGTCAGCGGTACGCAGGTGCGCCTGCGGGGTGGGGCGGGGTCGATCTCGGGCCGGGTGGGAGTCGTCGGAGAGGGCCCACTCGGCGGGGTCCAGATCACCGTGAGTGACGGCGACCGGGTCTTCACCTCCGAGAGCCTCAGCGTGGGCGACGTCGGTTCCTACCAGGTCGACGGACTGCCCGTTCCCGGGAGCTACACCGTCTCGTTCTCCCGGGCGGGTTTCTCCACCCAGATCCGTTCGGTCGAGCTCGACGAGTTCGGCAACAGCCGACGCACCGGGATCGACGCCAACCTCACCCGGGCCACCGGGGTCCTTCGGGGAACGGTGATCGACGAGGGCGGGACCGCCCTCGGCGGGGTCCAGATCACCGCCACCAGTGGCGACGACACCCGGGTCATCTTCTCCGCCCACGATCCGCCCGGACGCTACGAACTGCGCAACCTTCCCGCCGGCACCTACACGGTGACCTTCGAACGCCCCGGGTCCCAGGCCCGCGCAGTGCTGGTGAGCCTCAGCGCCGGCGAGACCGAGATCGTCGACATGATCCTGTCACCCCAAGCGAGCATCTCGGGCACCGTGACCGTCAGCGGCACCCCCACCGGTGGCCTCCCCGTACGCCTGTTCCGCGTCGAGACCTACCCGTCCACGATCCTCACCACCGTCATCACCGATGGCGCCGGCCGGTACACGTTCCCGGCTCTCGATGCGCCCCAGACCTACGTCGTGGAGTACCTCGACGCGGGAGGCACCGTCGTCGGAACCCGGACGATCACGCTCCTCGCGGGAGAACAGCGTGCCGGCGTCGACTTCAACGTTCCCTAGGCCTCGCAAACCCCT
>SKKL01000008.1 GCA_007121465.1 Acidimicrobiales bacterium
CCGCTAGCCTCGGCGCTTGTGAAGCTCTACACGAAGGCTGGCGACGACGGCACCACCGGACTGCTCTTCGGTGGTCGGGTCCGCAAGGACTCCGAGCTGCCGGTCGCCTACGGAACCGTCGACGAAGCCCAGGCCGCCATCGGTCTCGCCCGCGCCCACGCCGAGGACGGCGGCGAGCTCGACACCATGCTCATCGACATCGAACGCGATCTCTATGTCCTCATGGCCGAGGTCGCCACCGCCCCCGACAACCGACACAAGCTCACCGACGAGACCACCCGGGTCACCGCGGCCATGGTGTCTCGCCTCGAAGGCCTGATCGACGCCACGACCGAGCGTTTCGACATGCCCACCGAGTTCGTCATCCCGGGCAACACTGTCGTGTCGGCCCACCTCGACCTGGCCCGTACCGTGGTGCGACGGGCCGAGCGGCTGGCGATGGCCGTCACCGACGACCCGTCCCAGGTCGTGCCCTATCTCAACCGCTTGTCCGACCTGCTGTGGGCCCTGGCCCGTTGGCAGGAGGGCGACCATCTGATCAGCCGTCAGAGAGGAACCTCCACGTGACCATCCGGTTCACCCACGCCCGCTCCCGCCCCCGTCGGGTCGACGCGCTCGGCCTCGGGCTCCACAGCGGCGAGCTCGACGCCCTCGACGACGAGCTGACCCTCGGGGCCGGCTTTCTCGAGGCGCGGGGGTTCACCGGGGCGGTCGGCCAGTCGGTGGTCGTTCCCGGGCCGGATGCGACGACCGTCGTGGTCCTCGGCCTCGGCCCGGCCGACGAGCTCGACGTCAACGAAGCCCGCCGGGTCGGCGCCGCCTTCGCCCGGGCGGTTCCGCGTTCGGCAACCGGCGCGCTCGACGTGTCGGGTGCGCTCGACGACGAGGCCCGTCCCGGGGTGGCTCATGGTCTGGTCGAGGGGGTGGCCCTGGCCTCCTACCGCTATCGGGCGCACAAGTCCGAGCCCGCTCCATCGGATCTGACCAAGGTCACCGTCGTGTCGACGGGAGGCCGCAAGGTGGCCGACGCGGTCGCCCGAGGCGCGGCCATCGCCGAGGCGGTGTGCTTCACCCGTGACCTGGTCAACGAGCCGGGCGGCTCGATGACGCCTCTGGAGGTCGCCAAGGCGGCCCGGGCCATGTCTCGGCGAGAGAAGCTGTCGATCTCGGTGATGGACGAGGCCGGGATCCGCAGGGAGCGCCTCGGTGGGCTCCTCGGTGTGAACCGCGGGTCGGAGCAGCCGCCGCGCTTCGTCACCATCACCTACACGCCCGAAGGGCGGAGCAAGGGCACGGTCGCCCTGGTCGGCAAGGGCATCACCTTCGACTCTGGTGGTCTGTCGATCAAGACCGGCGAAGGCATGATGACGATGAAGAGCGACATGGCCGGTGCGGCCGCGGTGCTCGGGGTGTTCCACGCCATCCGGGCGGTCGCCCCCTCGGTCGAGGTCGTCGGATACCTTCCGCTCACCGACAACATGACCGGTCCCGACGCCACCCGGCCGGGCGACGTGTTGCGCATCCACAACGGCAAGACCGTCGAGGTGCTCAACACCGATGCGGAAGGCCGCCTCGTCCTCGCCGACGCCCTGAGCCTCGCCTCCGACACCAAGCCCGACGCCATCGTCGACATCGCCACCCTCACCGGGGCCCAGATGGTCGCGCTCGGCCGATCGATCGCCGGCGTGATGGCCAACGACGACGGGTGGCGGAGCCAGATCGAGGCCGCATCGGAGCGGTCCGGAGAGAAGGTGTGGCCCCTTCCTCTTCCCGCCGAGTACCGCAAGGAGCTCGACTCCAAGGTGGCCGACCTCCGCAACATCGGAGCGGGCCGCTTCGCCGGTGCGATCACCGCCGGGCTCTTCCTCCAAGAGTTCGTCGGCGAGGGCATCCCGTGGGCCCACCTCGACATCGCCGGACCGTCCTTCGGCGACACCGACGCGGCCGAGCTGACTCCGGGAGGCACCGGGTTCGGCGTCCGGCTCCTGCTCGAGCTCCTCGACTCCTTCGAGACCCCCGCCAGCTGACCAGCGGGGCGGTCAGCCCCGGTTGACTGAGCCCCACCGCCGGCGTTCGGTCTCGGCCAGGCTGGTGGCACCGATGCGTTCGAGGGTGCGGACCAGACCGAGGTGGAGCTCTTCGTCGAGGGGCTCGGCCTCCACCAGGTGCCCGAACGCCTCGGCCGCGACCAGGTCGTCACCGGCGTCGACGGCTCGCTCGGCGAGAGCTCCGAGTATCCGGAGTCGGGCCATGGCCACCTCGCGCTGGAATCCGAGCGCCCAATCGGAGTAAGGCTCGTCGGGTAGCGCCGGGCCGGGGTGGGCGGCCAGCGCCTCGGAGAGTCGGTGACCCGCCTCGTCGTCGCCTCGGGCGTGGGCGGCAAGTGCGTCTCGTGCCGCGATGAGGAAGGTCTCGGCATCGACCTCGACGGCGTCGAGCCGCAGCCACACCGACGTGCGGTCGGTGTCGAGGTGGTCGCCGGCGCTGCCCCTGCGTTCGGGGTCGAGCGACCGGCGGATCGTGGAGAGCGCGACCGACAGGCGGTTCGACACCAATTCGGGTTCCTCGCCCGGCCACAGCAGGTCCATGAGCACCTCCCGGTGCACGGGCGAACCTCGGTGGGCGACGAGGATCTTGACCAGCTCCCGTGCCTTGCGGGATGTCCAGGTGGCGACGGTCCCGTCGGCGGCGCGGACCTCGAAGGTGCCGAGGACTGCGATCGACGGTCGTTCCCTGACCTCGGTGGTGCGCCGCCGGGATGGTGGAGGAGCGGTCTGGTCGGCGAGTCGGCGAGCCTGGTCGGCGAGCCAGCCGAGTCCGGTCTCGGCGGCCACGGCCAGGGCGTCGGAGATCGCGTCGGTGGCCTCGCTTGCGTCGCGCCCGAGCTCACGTTGGACCGAGATCAGCTCCAGCTGGGCCTCGGCCCGCCGGACGGTCGCCCCGATGCGTTCGGACACCTCGACAGCCCGGGTCAAGTAGGCAACGGCGTCGTCGGCGCGGCCGAGCCGTCGGGCGAGGAGACCGAGCGGCCGGGCGACGGGACCCCATGCGGCGGCACCGAGGTTCACCGGGACGTAGCGGTCGGCGTAGGGAAGGAGCTGTTCCCAGTAGGCCCGGACGAGGTCGTCGTCAGCGACGGCGGCGGCCGCTTCACCGGCGAGGGCCAGGTTGACCAGCCAGTGGAGACCGTGGGGGAACTCGGCGGGGTCGCCGAGGCGCTCGAGCACCGGCCGTGCACGGGTCGGGTCGTCCCCGCAGCGTCGGATGAAAGCCAGCGCAGCGCCCCAGGCGACCTCGTCAGGGTTGGACTCCCACTGGTCGGTGAAGACCTGTTCGGTCTCGGACAAGCGTCCCTGGAGCCAGCGGATCACGGCCATCTGGGCGCCGTAGATGCGCAGCGCGAACTGTTCACCGTTCGCCATCGCTCGGGTCAGGTACCGCCCGGCGACGGCTTCGGCTCGGTCGCCGTCGCCGTCGAGCAGAGCTCGGCTGCAGGCGAGCCACAGTGTGAACCGTTCGTGGTTGCGGTCGGCGAGGTGGCCGGTGACGCCGGGGGCGGCACCGGTGGCCGGCTCCAGGCCCCGCAGGTCGCCTTGTTCGAGGAGGGCGTTGAACAGCAGGAAGCGACCCTGGATCGCCAGGTTCGGCTCGTTGGCGGTCCGGGCGAGGGCGAGGATCTCCCGTGATGTGGTGGCGCGACGGTGAAGCGTGCGCGGGCCGAGGTCGGCGACCTGTTGGGCGATGAGGGCGTACCCGATGGCAGCCGGATCGGCAGATCGGCGAGCGGCGAGGACGGCCTCGTCGGCGAGGCGGCCGCTGTCGGGGTGGGGTTCAGCGGAGGTGCCCAGGCGGGCCGACAGGTCGGCGAGCAGTCGGGCCCTCAGGGCGGGGTGGTCGTCGCCGAGGAACTCGAGGGCGGCACGGCAGGTGGCAGCGGGGGCGTCGTCGACGTCCTGTCGGAAGAAGTACTGGATGCCGCCGCGCAGTGCGGCGAGGGCACGTCCCTCGGCGTCGTCGAGGTCGTCGGCGACGCGAAGTGCGGCGTCGAACGTCGCGTCGGCGTCGTCGATACGGTCGGCTCGCCGTTCGGCTCGGCCGAGGTCGAGGAGAAGGCGGAGGCGGAGACGCTCGTTCTCGTCGTCGTCTCGTTCGCCGGCCGCGCCGGAGTCGGAGGAGACCTGGTCGAGAACGTCGAGACCGCGGCGGTAGTGGGCGATCGCTTCCTCGCTGCCCACCGCGGAGGCCTCGTCGGCGGCCTCCAGGCAGGCGTCGATCGCGTCGCGGCGTTGTTCGGCCCCGGCGCGCAGGAGGTGATGGGCCCTCTCGGCCACCCGGGTGGGATCGTCCCCGACCAGCCCGGCGGCGCGCCGATGCATCTCGGTGGTCGATGAGTCGTCGACGGAGCCGGCTTGCTGGGCGATCAGGGCGTGGACGACCGAGGTGAGATCGTCTGCTCGGACGACGAGTCCGATCGATGCGAGCGCGTCGACGTGTCGGCTCGCCGCGGCGGGCTCGATGCCGGCGACGGTGGCGATGTCGGTGAGAGGGGACGGCCGGGCGAGTACGGCGATTGCGGCGAGGGTGGACCGGAGAGGGGGCTCGAGCCGGGAGATGCGGTCAGCGATGGCGGTGTGGAGGGCCTCGGTGGTGGGTACGGAATCCCTGAGCGTCCGTTCGCCCGGTTCGGTGGCGAGTCGGAGGACCTGTTCGACGAAGAGGGGGTTTCCCCGCGTGACGGCGTAGATCTCGGTGGCCAGCTCGTCATCGCCGATCAGCTCGGCCACCGCCTCGTGGTCGAGGGGGCCGATTCGCATCTCGAGGCCGGACTGAACGAGCTGTTCGATCTGGTCGCGGATGGTGGGGCGGTCGGCGATGTCGATCGGTCGGTAGGTTCCGATGATCGCGACGGGGAGGTCGGCGGTGCGTTCGGCCACGAATCGGGTGAGCACGAGTGAGTCGAGGTCGGCGGCGTGGAGGTCTTCGAGCAGGACGAGGAGAGGCGACGATCGGGCCTGGCGGGCGATCAGCTCGGCGGTTGCGTCGAAGAGCTCGAATCGTTCGGTCGGTCCGTGATCGTCGAGGACGACACCGGCGAGGTCGGTCGCTTGGCGACCATCGGTGAGCGCCCGGGCGATCTGGGTCCAGAGCCAGAACGGGGGCACCTCGATCTCGTCCCAGGCCCGCCCCCAGACGACGCGCCACCCGGCGTCGGTGTGCCGTTCGGCGACCTCGCGTGCCAGTCGGCTCTTGCCGATCCCGGGCTCTCCCGCGACGACGAGTGGTCCGGTCGTCCCGTCACGACTTCGGCGCAGATGGAGCTCGATCAGATCGAGCTCGGATCCACGTCCGACGAACGCGGTATCGGTCGCGAGGGCGGGGCGCACGCGACCATGATGGCCGGTCGCCCCCCGCGGGGTGTGATCGGCCGCGACGGGGGTGCCGGGTGATCAGTCGCTACTGCGCAGCATGAGTCGAGCCTGCTCGAGGCAACAGGGGCAGGTCGACAGGTGTTCACCGAGGGTGGCCGAACTCGGTTCGGAGGTCTCCGCCAGGCCGGGACAGTCGATCTGGTGGGTGTCGTGGGCATGGGTCACGAGGGCGTGGCGGAGGCGGCGGCGCCCGCGGTGGACGATGAGCTTGGCGTTGCCGACGCTCACGCCGAGATGGTCGGCGATCTCGGAGGGCGACCGATCCTGGTAGCTGGCCATGGTGACGGCGGTGGCCTCGCGGGCGGGGAGCTCGATCAGG
Source organism: Acidimicrobiales bacterium (assembly GCA_007121465.1). GTDB lineage: Bacteria > Actinomycetota > Acidimicrobiia > Acidimicrobiales > SKKL01 > SKKL01. The sequence goes on from SKKL01000008.1 coordinate 5,749, forward strand.
CGAGCCCGTACCGTGGAGTCGAGCTGGCGGCGGGTGACGACCGACTCGGGAGTCGGTCGCGGGCAGCGGGGCTCGTCGGTCGCGTCGAGGATCGGTCCGACCAGAGCGAGATCTCGGTTACGACGACGACGGTGGTCGATGGCGACATGGCGGGCGATGGCGGTGAGCCACGGGCGGAACCGGAGCGGGTCCTTCAGCCGGGGCAGGTTGCGCAGCGCTTTGGTGAAGGTCTCCTGGATGCAGTCGGCCACATCGTCGGGAGCGCGCACATGGTCGGACACGACGACCCGGACCAGGCCGGTGTGGGACTCCGCGAGGCGTGCGAACGCCTCACGATCGCCCTGTCGTGCCGCCTGCACGTCCGGCAGGTCGGACTCTCGAGATACCAC
>SKKL01000291.1 GCA_007121465.1 Acidimicrobiales bacterium
CCCTGCCCCGCGACGGCTGGACGTTCATCAACCCCGACCTGAGCGTCCACCTCACCCGGCTTCCCGAAGGCGAGTGGGTGTGCCTGCGGTCGATCACCCACCCCGGAGACCTGGGGATCGGTGTCGCCGAGAGCGCCCTGTACGACCAACGGGGACGCGTGGGGCGAGCCGTCCAGAGCCTCCTGCTCGACCGCTCGCCCGGCTGAGGTTCAACCCGACGGAGGTTCAGCCCACCTGGGTGTGCTGGGCACCGTCGACGGGGAGCACGACGCCGCTGATGAACTGGGCCTCGTCGGAGGCGAGGAAGAGGGCGGCGTAGGCGACGTCCCAGGCCGTGCCCTGGTGTCCCATCGGCACGGCACGGGCCCGAACATCGGCCACCTCGTCACGCTTCCGGCCGGTGGCGGCCGCAGCGGCGTCGACGGCCATGGGGGTGTCCATCAGGCCCGGCATGATGGCGTTGGCCCGGATGCCGTACTTGGCGTTGCCCGACGCCACCTGCTGGGTCAGCGCGTTCACGCCCGCCTTGGAGATCTTGTAGGCGGTGAGGTTGTTGGCCGCCATGATCGCCGCGGTGGACGACACGTTGACGATGGCACCCGAGCGTTGCTCCCGCATCACCGGGATCACGTGCTTGCAGGTCATCCACATGGCCTTGAGATTCACATCCATGATGCGGTCCCACACGTCGGCCTCGAGGTGGTGAGGCGGAGCGTCGCCGGCACCGATGCCGACGTTGTTGTGGAGGATGTCGATCCCGCCGAGCATCTCGACCACTTCGGAGACCAGGCGGCGACACTCGTCCTCGGAGGAGATGTCGGCGACCACCACCTCGGCCCGGCCACCCTCGTCGGCGATCATCGCCGCGGTCTCGGCGGCGGAGTCCTCCCGACGGTCGACGACCACTACCTGGGCCCCTTCCCGGGCGAAGAGCAGAGCGGTGGCACGACCGTTGCCGATGGTCTCCCCGGGCGTCTGCCCGGCCCCCACGATCACCGCTCGCTTGCCGTCGAGTCGTCCTGGCATCATCGCTCCCCCTCGTCCCCGCTCGGTCCGGCCTCACCCTAGAGACGCCTCGGCGATAGCGTCCACCGAGTGGACCGCGACCGCGCCCGCCGACTCCTCGGGGTCGAGCCCGACAGCTCCCCGACGGAGCTGCGCCGCGCCTATCGGTCCATGATGCGCCGCCACCATCCCGATGTCGCCCCTGACGACCCGGCCGCCACCGGCCGGGCATCGGACCTGTCGGCCGCCTACACGGTGCTCAGCTCCCCCGAGGCCGACCCCAGCATCGAGCACCCGATGCGGCCGGCCCCCGACCCACCGCCCCACACCGAGATCCGCGCCGACGGGGCGGTGATCGTCGAGGCCCCCGGTCCGGAAACGTTCATGCGGGTGCACGATGCACTCGAGACGATCGGCGACGTCACCTACCGCGACCGTTCCTCCGGGTTCCTCCAGGCCATCATCCAGCCCGCCAACGGCCCCCTCTGCACGATGGCCGTGGCGATCGAAGCCCGAGCGGTCGACTCGCTCGTGCTCGTGTCGCTCGACTCGATGGACAGCAACGACGCCCCTCCGATCGAGCCGATCCTCCAGGAGATCGCCCGCCTCGTGGCAACCGACTGAACTGGTTCGAGGCTGCGGCAGTCGCGCCCGTATCGTCTCGCCATGCCCGATGCGCCCGCCTCGACGATCCCGCTGTCCACCCGGCCGCCGCTGCGGACCCTCTGGCAGTACGCCCAGCGGCACCGGGGCCGGACGATCTTCGCCATCGTGATGTCGGTCGTGAACAAGGCGTTCGACATCGCGCCGGAGCTGCTGATCGGTGCGGCCGTCGACGTGGTGGTCAACGCCGACCGGTCCTTCGTCGGCCGGTTGTTCGGGGTCGAGGACCGGTTCGACCAGCTGACGATCCTCGTCGTCATCACCGTCGCCGTCTGGCTCGCCGAGTCGGTCACCGAGTACCTGGCCGTGCTCACCTGGCGATATCTCGCCCAGGCCATCCAGCACGACGCCCGCATGGACGCCTACCGGCAGGTCCAGGACCTCGAGGTCGCCTACTTCGAGGACCAGACCTCGGGTGGCCTCATGACAGTGCTCAACGAGGACGTCAACCAGCTCGAGCGGTTCCTCGACATGGGGCCGCACAAGATCATCATCACCGCGGCCAACGTGGTGCTCGTCGGCCTGGCCTTCTTCATCATCTCGCCGCTGCTGATGGTCCTGGCGTTCCTGCCGATCCCGGTGATCATCGCCGGGTCGCTGATCTACCAGCAGCGGCTCGAACCTCGCTACGCCAAGGTGCGGAGGGCGGCGGGCGCCATCGGTGACACGCTCACCAACGGCATCGGGGGCATCGCCACCATCAAGGCCTTCAGCGCGGAGTCCCGCGAGGTGGCGAGGGTCGAAGCGGAGAGCGACCACTACCAGCAGGTCAATCGGGACGCGATCCGGCTGTCGACCGCCTTCCGGCCGCTGATCCGCACCGCCGTGCTCGCCGGCTTCACCATGACCCTCCTCGTCGGGGGTCGGGCGGCGCTGCGGGGCGAGCTGGCGATCGGCCTGTTCTCGGTCCTCGTCTACATGACCCAGCGACTGCTGTGGCCCCTCACCGACCTCGGCGAAACCCTCGACCTCTACCAGAGGGCGATGGCGTCGTGCCGCCGGATCTTCGGGCTGATGGAGGCCGAGCCGACGATCTTGCCGGGCACTCAGGAGCTGCCGTCCCCGGTGCGGGGAGCGGTCCGGTTCGATGGTGTTTCGTTCCGGTATGCGTCGTCGCCCGACGATGTGGTGCGCGACGTGAGCTTCGAGGTGCCGGCGGGCGAGACCCACGCGGTGGTCGGCGCCACCGGGTCGGGCAAGTCGACCCTCGTGAAGCTGTTGTTGCGCCTCTACGAACCGACCGACGGCCGCATCAGCATCGACGGCCACCCCATCGACGAGCTCACCTTCGCGTCGCTCCGCCACTCGATGGGATTCGTCGCCCAGGACGTGTTCCTCTTCCAGGGGACGGTGCGGGAGAACCTCACCTACGGCCGACCCGACGCCACCGACGACGAGGTCCGACGGGCGGCCGAGCTGGCCGAGGCCCACGAGTTCATCGAGGCGATGTCCTACGGCTACGAGACCGTGGTCGGCGAGCGGGGCCAGAAGCTGTCGGGCGGGCAACGTCAGCGCCTCACCCTCGCCCGGGCGATCGTGCGGGACCCCGCCATCCTGGTGCTCGACGAGGCCACCTCCGCGGTCGACAACGAGACCGAGGCCGCCATCCAGCGCTCCATCGACCACGTGGCGAGCCACCGCACCACCATCGTCATCGCCCACCGGCTCTCCACCGTTCGCCACGCCGACCGCATCCACGTGATGGAGCGGGGCCGCATCGTCGAGTCCGGCACCCACGACGAGCTCGTCGGCCACGGCGGGCTCTACGCCGCGCTGTGGCGGGTCCAGACCGGCGAAGCCGGCCCCCTCAACGCGGCCTGATCAGGGTGATCAGGTCAGCGGTCGTGCGAACATCGCCGAATGAGCGGTAGATCGTGTAGAGGGTCGCGTTGAGGTCCTGGTCACGGCGGGCTGCGTTGGCATCGGCGACCATGATCGTGCGGTAGTCGAGGGTGCTGGCGTCTCGGGCTGTTGCCTCGCAGCAGACGTTGGCGAGGGTTCCGGCGACCAGCACGGTGTCGATGCCGCGGTCCTGGAGGAGCTCGTGGAGGGAACAACGCCCGGGGAAGAAGGCGCTCGAGGCCGTCTTCTCCACGTAGACGTCGGTGTCGTCGGTGTCGAGCTCGGGCCACAGCCGCTCCCGAGGAGTTCCCGTTCCCCCGGAGTGCCGGTAGAGCGCCTCGATGCGTGGCCCCAGGAGCTCCTCCTTCATCGCCGACGGCTCCCAGGGAGCCGGTACGACCCAGGCGACGGTGCCACCGGCTCGACGCAAGGCGTCGGCCAACTCGTTGACTCGCGGCACGACGCCCCGGGCGTAGTCGGTCTCCTCGACGAAGAAGGCGACGAGGTCGACGACGACGAACGCCGTGCGCTCCGGGTCGAATGACTCGAACGCGTGTCGACGTCCCCGACGCTCTTCCTGACGGAGGTACTCCCGCTCCTCGATCGACCAGTTGTGCTCCACAGCGAGCAGCCTCGCGCATGCTCATCGTTCACGCGCACCGATCGGATCGACCGACCTGACTCAGCTTCTCCCACGGGAGCGATCCGAATCTCGATGTCGGGTTGACAGGCGAACACCTGTTCGATATACTGAAATGACTTCCCCATCGGAGCCGGGTGCGGCTCCCAATCGTTGGTTCGAGCGCGAAGGCGAGTCCGATGGGTCAGACCACTGCGAGCAGCACGACGGCCGAGCCGTCGACCGACGGGGCACCGTCGGTGCTGTCTGCGAACGCGGCTGCGTATGCGGCACGGTCGGCTGACGAGCGTCTCGAGGCCATCCAGCAGGTAGCAGGGGTGATCGCCGCCGCCCACTCCGAGTTGCTCGATCTGATCGCTGCGGCCGAGGCCGCGCAGGATTGGCAGGACGACGGGGCGTCCGGGCCGGAGCCGTGGCTGGTCGGGCAGCTGGGCCTCGCCCGCCCCACATCCAACGAGTGGCACCGAGTGGCGTCCGCGCTCCAGGAGCTCCCGGAGTTGCACGCCGCCTACTCGCGGGGCGAGTTGAGCTGGGATCAGGTGCGGGCCGCCACGCGGTTCGTCACCCCCGACGATGACACCCACTACGCCACCACCCTGCCCGGCTACTCGGCCGCACAGATCCAGCGCATGGCGCGGCAACGCCGGCCGATCTCATCGGCCGATGCTCGCGAAGCCCACGCCAACCGGGGCTTCTCGTGGCGTCGGGACCACCGCAGGGGTGGCTTCGTCTACAGCGGCTTCGTATCGTTCGAGCAGGGTGAGGCGATCAACCAGGCCATCGCCTCGATTGCCGAGTCGTGGGGCGCCGATCCGGCCACCGGCACCTGGGCTCCCATCGCCACCCGACGCGCCGACTCGCTCCACGACCTCGCGACGCGCCACCTCGGGTCCACGTCCGCTCCCGACCGAGCGTGCGTGGTCATCCACGCCGACGCGGCCGTCGTCGACGGCGAGGAGCCGGGCAACGGGTTCATCGGCGACCTGGCCGTGAGCCGCGACGGCGTCCTTCGTGGGCTGTGCGACTGCCGGGTCGAAGTGGCACTGCACGGGCCCGACGGCGCCACCGTCGGCGTCGCCCGAGCCTCCCAGAACATCCCCTGGTGGCTGCGACGGCAGGTCCACCACCGCGATGGCACCTGCCGTTTCCCTGGGTGTGAGCGCAAGATCCGCCAGATCCACCACCTTCAACACTGGTCCCGCGGTGGCCCTACGAACCTCGACAATCTCGTCGGGCTCTGCTGGGCTCACCATCATCTCGTCCACGAAGGCGGCTGGACCGTCGAAGGCAACCCGAATCGGGTCCTCACCTTCGTGAAACCTGGCGGCCGACGGCGCCTGAAGTCAGCTCCCACGGCGATCGATCCCACGGTGCGGGCCAAGCTCCGCCACATCGCCGCCACCAGCGACTGGGCCGAAGAGCCCCCGTCGTCGGGTCGGGCCCCGCCCGCGGCGTGAGTTCCGACCGGGGCCAGCGGCTGGTTTCGCCCGCCGACCGACCTCAGCCGAGCATGGCAACGGCGAAGGTCGCGTCGAACCGCTTGCACCAGACCGCGGCGTGGTCGAACACCGCGAGAGCGATCGGCTCACCGGTCTCGGGATGGACGCTCGGGATCTCGTAGTTCTGCGAGCCGATGTTGCCGCGGAGAACGCCCAACTCGATGTACTCGTCCGGGTTCGAGTAGTCGCCCGACCCCGTGCCCAGATAGACGAGCAGGTCCGGCCCGTTGTCGGTGGCGAAGTCCTCCTCGAACCGGAGGAAGCGCTGTTCGGATCCGTCACCCAGAACGTTGGCAGTGCCGGCTCCCGAGTACCGTCCCACCCCGTCGAACATCCCGGTGGCGAGGGTCATGATCACGGGCTCCTCTGGCTCCTCGAGCTCGATCATCGCCTCCTCGACCTCGGCGGGTTCGTCGACCTCGGCCTCAGGCTCGTCGACCTCGTCAGGTTCGCCGGCGGCGACGCCGGAGTCGAACACCGGACCCTCCTCCTCGACCACGTCGTCGATGAAAAGTGTGTGCACTCCGAAGTATCCAAAGGCGACCACGCCGCCGATCAACAGCACCGCCGCTCCACCGAGGATCCACGGCAGTCGACTTCGTCCTTCGGTCGTCGGCTCGGCCGGGTTCGTCTCGTCCACGTCGAAACGATACGACGCGTGCCGGCCGACGGGTAGGTCACCCCAGTCGGCGCAGCTCGGTCTTCTGGATCTTGCCGGTTCCACCCTTGGGGAGCTCCTCCACCAGTTCCCAGTGCTTCGGCACCTTGAAGCCGGCCAGTCGTTCGCGCACCCAGGCCTCGAGCTCCGCGACGTCCGCGGTCGCGCCCGGGCGCACCGCCACCCAGGCCTTCACCGCCTCGCCCCATCTCTCGTCAGGAACTCCGACCACGCCGACCTCGACCACAGCGGGGTGGGCGGCGATGGCCTTCTCGACCTGCACCGACGACACGTTCTCCCCGCCCGACACGATGATGTCCTTCTTGCGGTCGACGATGGTGAGGTAGCCGTCCGGGTCGACCACCGCGACATCGCCGGTGCGCAGCCAGCCGTCCCGCAGCGCCTCGGCGGTCTCCTCGGGCCGGTTCCAGTAACCCTCCATCACGTGGTTCGAGCGGGCCACGATCTCGCCCTGGCTGACCCCGTCCCAGGGGACCTCCCGATCGTCGTCGTCGAAGACCCGCACGTCGACCCCCACGATCGGAAGCCCGGTGGTGGCCCGACGCTCCCGAGAGGGCGCCTCGCCGGGCTTGTCGAGCGACCGGGTGAGCGACGGAGCCGACTCGGTCATGCCGTAGCCACTGACCGCGAGACAGCCGAACGCGTCCTCGAGCTCGGCCAGCAGCTCGGGGCCCGACGGCGCTCCCCCCACGAGGATCTGGGTGAGCGACGAGGTGTCGCGCTCGGCCAGAGAGGGGTCGTCGAGGATTGCTCGCGCCATGGTCGGGACGAGGAACAGGCGAGTCACGCCCTCGGTCTCGATCAGGCGGAGGACCCCGGTCGGCTCGAACCGGTGGAGCATCACGTGCACCCCGCCGAGCGCAGTCAGGTAGTGGGGTGAGCCCCAGCCGTTGACGTGGAAGAGCGGGATCGTGTGGAGGATCACGTCGTTGCCGTTCACGCCGGAGGTGACCGCCGAGTGGATCGCGTGCAGGTACAGCGAGCGGTGGGTGAGGAGAACACCTTTCGGGTCACCCGTGGAACCGGAGGTGTAGAACATTTCGGCCACGGCACGCTCGTCGGTCACCGGAGACTCCAGCGGCTCCGGTGACTGGCGGGCGAGCAGCGCCTCGTACTCGTCGCCGAGGGTGACGGTCGAGACGGGATGGTCGACCTCCACCTGGTCGGGATGGCGGAACAGCACGGTGGCTCCCGCGTCGTCGAGGCAGAACCGCAGCTCGGGCGCCGACATGCGGATGTTCAGTGGGAGGAGCACCCCGCCCGCCAGCAGCACCCCGTAGTAGGCCTCGAGGAGCTCCGGGGTGTTGCCGCACAACCACGCCACCCGGTCACCGGGCTGGATCCCCAGCTCGTCACGGAGGGCACGGCCCAGACGATGGCAGCGCTCCGCGTACTCCGAGTAGGTGCGGCGCAACTCACCGTCGACGATCCCGATCCGGTCGGGGAACAGGCGGCGGGCGCGCTCGAGGAAATCGAGTGGCGTGAGGGGGAGCTCCATGCGGCAAGAATGGCAGCATGCAGCCGACAGTCGGAAACAGGCGGTGACCGTCTACCTGGTCGGAGCCGGGCCGGGCGACCCCGGCCTGCTCACCGTGCGCGGCGCGGAGCTGCTCGCGCGGTGCGACGTGGTGGTCCACGACCGCCTGGCCGGAAGCGCCATCCTCGACATGGCTCCCGAGTCAGCCGAGCGGGTCAACGTGGGCAAGGCCCCCGGCGATGCCCCCGTGTCCCAGGAGGACATCAACGCCGTGCTCATCGAGCGAGGGCTGGCCGGTCACGAGGTCGTGCGCCTCAAGGGCGGCGACCCCTTCGTCTTCGCCCGCGGCGGCGAGGAGGCCCAAGCCCTGGCCGGGGCCGGTGTGCCCTTCGAGGTGGTTCCGGGAATCTCCTCGGCGCTGGCGGCTCCAGCGGCGGCGGGCGTGCCACTCACCATGCGTCACGAGGTCTTCTCCTTCACCGTGGTGACCGGCCACCAGTCGCCCGGCAGCGCGTCGCCCGTCGACTGGCGGGCGATCGCCAAGGTGGGCGGCACCATCGTCGTACTGATGGCCGCGGCCCGCATCGGCGGCATCGCCGACGAGCTGATGGAGGGAGGGCTGGCGCCCGACACCCCGGTCACCGCCGTCACGTGGGCGACGACCGACCGTCAGGAGGTGGTCCGCACCACCCTCGTCGAGGTCGGCGCGGCCGGGGTCAAGGCACCCGCCACCTTCGTCATCGGTTCCACAGCGGGCATCGACATCAACCAGTTGCCGCAGTAGGCGCCCAGCGGGGCCACGGCCGGGTCTGCTCGAAGAGGCGGGCCAGGCGGAGAACGACCTCGTCGGTGTGGCGTCGGCCCATGATGTGCAGACCGACGGGCAGACCCTCGCTCGTGACGCCGGCCGGAACCGAGCACGCCGGACCCCACGTGAGGTTCGACAGCATGGTGAACGGGGTCGCCATGGCGACGGACACCTCCCGCCCGTCGATGGTGTTCGGCGGCGGCCCCTCCGCGGCGAAGGCGGGGACGGCGGTGGTGGGGGTGAGCCACACGTCGACGTCGGAATACATCGCCGCCATCTCGTCCTGGAGCTGCTGGCGCCGCACGAGTGTGCGGGCGTAGCGGGGCATGGCGATCCCCTCGGTCGCCTCCAGCGCGTCCCGGACGTACTTGGTGACGTCGTCGGCGACCCTCGGCCACATGTCGGGCTCGAGGTCGAGCCACAGGTCAGCGGCTCCCGAGGACAGCCACGTCTTCACCGGGTGGGTGAGCTCCGGGGTGCGGTCCCCCAACTCGGCGCCGACGACACCGGCGAGCGCCGACGCGGCCGCCCGGCACAGCTCGTCGACCTCGGGGTCCACGACGGCGAACCCGAGGTCGCTCGACCAGGCGAGGCGGAGCCCTCCGACGTCGAGCGTCTCGATGGCCGACTCATAGGAGACGGCCGGGGCGGGAAGCGACAGCCGGTCGCGGTCGTCGGGCCCCGAGGCGACGTCGAGGTGACGGGCGGCGTCGGCGACGGTGGTGGCGAGGATCCCCACCACCGAGGTCTGGCTGGCGCTCAGCCCAGGGTGGGGGATCCGGCCGTGACTGGCCTTGAACCCGACGAGCCCGCTGAACGCTCCCGGGATGCGGATCGAACCGCCGCCGTCGCTGGCGGTACCCATGGGGATCTGCCCCGATGCCACCGCCGCGGCGGTGCCGCCCGACGAGCCGCCGGGGGTGCGCTCGGGGTTCCACGGGTTGCGGGTCACCCCGGTGGCCTTGTTGCGGGTGAGGTTGAGCGTGCCGAACTCGGGGGTGGTGGTCTTGCCGACCGGCACCGCGCCCGCGGCACGCAGGCGACCGACATGGATCGAGTCGTACGACTCGGGAGCACCGTCGTGGTAGACGAGCGACCCCTGTCCCGTCGGGAATCCCGCGCAGTTCTCGAGGTCCTTCACGCCGAACGGCACGCCGGCGAAGGGGCCCGGATCCTCTCCTCGGGCCACCGCCGCGTCGACCGCCTCGGCGGCCCGTCGGGCGAGCGACTCGTCGACCCGGACCCACGAGTTGAGGGGCCCGTCGACCTGATCGATCGCGGCCAACACCGCCTCGAGCACCTCGACCGCCGACCTCTCCCCGCGCCGCACCGCCTCGGCGATCTCGATCGCACTGTCCTTGATCGCACTGTCGTGGATCATGTCCCTCCCCTTGTTCGGACTGCGATGACGGTACCCGAGGCCCCTACCCTGAGGGGTGTGGAGGAGCAGCGGAAGCCGCCAGGGCTCGGATGGGACAGCTGGATCGACCGGCTCATCCGCCAGGCCCAGGAGCGTGGCGAGTTCGAGCACAACTCGCTGCACGGCAAGCCCATCCCCAGCCTCGGCAAGCGCCGGCCCGACGACTGGTTCGCCCAGGAGCTGATGGTCAGGGAGAACATCGACCGGCTCCCGAAGACGATCCAGGTGCGCAAGAACCTCGACCGGGCCCTCGAGGCGATCGCCGCCGCTCAGGACGAAGACGACGTGCGGGAGATCGTCGCCGACATCAACGCGCAGATCCTCGATGTGAACCGCAAGGCGGCCAGCGGTCCCCCGTCGAACATGATGCCCCTCGACCTCGATCGGGTCCTCGCCACCTGGCAGGCCGGCCCTGGGGACAGCTAGGAGCTACAGGACAGCATCGAGCAGCCGACCCGGGTGCGGGCCCACTCGGGGCGCTTCTGGGCGAACCGCTCCTTGCCGGGCTGCTCGTCATAGGGCCGGCGCAGCACCTCGTGGAGCTCGCCGAGCAGGTCGGTGTCGCCCGCCTCGACGGCGTCGATCGCCTCCTGGGCGAGGTAGTTGCGCAGCACGAAGCGGGGGTTGACCGCGTCCATCCGACGGCGGCGCTCGTCGTGGTCGACGACACCGCCGGAGCGGACCCGCTCGCCCCACGAGCGCAACCATCCGACCAGACCGTCGCGCACGTCTCCGGTGATCGACGCCGGGTCGTACCAGGCGTCGGCCAGGGGTTCGAGCAGTTCATCGTCGTTGGCATCGGCGTCGACGGGCACCCGGGCCAGCTCGCGGAAGAAGATCACCTGGTCGATCTCGGCCGAGGTGAGAACTCCGAAGAGCGCTTCGATCCGGCCGACGTCGCCCGCCGGGTCGGGATCGGCCCATCCGAGGCGTTCGGCCACCATCTCCAGGTAGAGCCGGTGGTACTCCTCGCCGAACCGGTTGAGGCTCGCCTCGAGCGGCGAGTGGTCGTCCATCAGCGGGGCGACGGCCTGGGCGAGCTGCAGGAGGTTCCAGTGGACGATCTGGGGCTGGGCGCCGTAGCGGTAGCGGCGACCCTGGGCATCGGTGGTGTTGGGCGTCCACCCCGGATCGAAGTCCTCGAGCCACCCGTAGGGGCCGTAGTCGATGGTGAGCCCGAGGATCGACATGTTGTCGGTGTTGAGCACGCCGTGGACGAACCCGACCCGCATCCAGTCGACGACGAGACGGGCGGTGCGTTGGGCGACCTCGTCGAACCAGGCGGTGATCAGCTCGTCGGGTCCGAGGTCGGCGGTCGCGGTGAGGTGGGGGAAGTCGAGCGCGATGGTGGTGTCGACGAGGCGGCGCAGCAGGCTCAACTCGCCCCGGGAGGCCGGCAGCTGGAACGTGCCGAAGCGGGTGAAGCTCGGGCTGACCCGGCACACGACCGCACCGGGTTCGGGGCCCGGGTTGCCGTCGTAGAGCATGTCGCGCACGACCTGGTCGCCGGTGAGGACCAGCGACAGCGCCCGGGTGGTAGGGATCCCCAGGTGGTGCATCGCCTCGCTGCACAGGTACTCCCGCAGCGACGAACGCAACACCGCCCGACCGTCGGCGAACCGGGAGTAGGGGGTGGGACCCGCACCCTTGAGCTGCAGCGTCTGGTGGCCGCCGTGGGCGTCCCGCACCTCACCGAGGGTGATGGCCCGGCCGTCGCCGAGCTGCCCGGCCCAGTTGCCGAACTGGTGGCCGCCGTAGTTCTGAGCGTGCGGGTCGGCACCGTCGGGCATCCGGTTGCCGGCGAACACCGCGGCGAAGTCGTCGGTGTCGGCCAGGGCGGGGTCCCATCCCAGCAGCTCGACCACCTCGGGCGACCAGGCGATGGTACGAGGGGCGGCCACCGGGGTGGGACTCACCCGGGTGAAGGCCGCTCCGCTGACCTGACGGGGCCGCACCGCGGTGTCGGGGTCGGCGGGGAGCGCAGCGGTCCAGCGGTTGGTGAACTCGAGCGAGTCGAGGTCGGTGACCCGCCCGGCGCCGCCGCTCGTGGCCGGGTGGTTCGCGGTCTCGGTCATGTTTCGACGGTATCGGCCTCCCGGAGCGCTGCCACGGGCTCGGCAGGCCGGTGTGGAACCCTGATGGGGTGGGAGCACCGATACGCCCGTCGACCCGTTCGCGTCGACCACCCAACCCCTTCGGTCTGCTCGGGGTGATGGTGGGCACGATGTGGGTGAGCGAGGGCGCCGACCAGGCGCTTTTCGACGAACGCCTCGACCAGGCGGGCATCTCCCCGCGGGAGATCGACAGCCTCGGCGGGATCGTGTGGGCTCCGTTCCTGCACCACGGGTTCGCCCACCTGATGGCCAACACCGTCCCGCTGCTCATTCTCGGTGGGCTCGTCGCCCTGAAGGGGCCGACCCGCTTTCTCCAGGTCACCGTCGGCGTGATCCTCCTCGGAGGCCTGGGCACCTGGATCCTGGGCCGCGACGGCATCCACATCGGGGCGAGCATCGTCGTGTTCGGCTACTTCGCCTACCTGATCGCCGCCGCGCTACTCGAACGCCGCCTGCTGTCGATCCTCGTCGGCCTCTGTGCCCTGGTCCTCTACGGGGGCCTGGTGTGGGGAGTGGTGCCGACCACCGCTCCTGTGTCGTGGGAGGGCCACCTGTCAGGGATGCTCGCCGGTATCTACGTCGCCTGGTACGTCACCCGCCGCCGGCCTCGTCGTCACTGACGTAGCCCACGCCTTCGACCCAGCGCGGTGCGCTCGTGGGGGGAGGCGGCGGGCTCGTGGCGGCAGGAGGCGCCGCCGTTCTCGCCGGCGCGGGCGGGGCCGGAGCGGTCACGGTCGTCGGGTCACTCGGCGCAGGGCGCGGAGGCGGAGCCGGTGCCCGGGGCGGCCCGGGAGGGGGGCTGGGCATCGATGCTCCGACCGGCGCGGGTCGGGGCGGGGCGGCGACCGGGCGGGCCGGTTCGGGGCGAGCCTGGCGGGCAGGCCGAGCCGGGCGGCCCATCATCGCGGCGACCGCCATCCACACCAGCGACAGCACGACCGCAGCCACTCCGGCGATGAGCGCGTTGATCGACGGCGGGATCATCCCCCCGGCTGCGACGCCGACGGTGGCACCGAATATGGCGGCGGTCCCGGGAATGAGCAGGTGGGCCAGTTCGGGGAGGACGACACCGACGATGAGCCAGAACGCTGCTGCGCCGATGGCCCAGAACCCGACTCGGCGAAGGACGCGGGGGCGATCGTTGGTGAGGACGAACGCGGCGACGACCAGTCCGGCCGCGACCGCGGCGAGCAACCCGACGATGCCGAGCAGCCAGGTCCGGAATCCACCGGCGTCGGGAATGCGTTCGGTCGGGAGCGTGACGGCGAGCGACGGAGCCTCGGGCACGACGTTGGCGAGCTCGGGCCGAGCGTTGACGAGCGCCACGCGACTCGCCGACGCGAGGGCGGCACCGTCGATCACGATCGGTTCGTCGGGGTTGGGGTCCTCACCGAGGAAGCGCTGGTGGGAGCGCACCAGTCCCCCGACGAGGAGATCCTCGACGAGCGGGTCGTCGAGGGCAGTGTCGGCGGCCTCGACGAGCTGAGCCCGGGGGACCTGTACCCCCTCGGGAACCGCCGCAGCCAGAGCGTCAGCCATCGAGTCACGGAGCTGGGCCCGCACCTCTCGGTCCTGATAGAGCTCTTCGGCGAAGGCTTCAGATCGATCGGGGTCGAGGATGGTGCGGGTCAGTGAGAACCCGGCCCAGGCCATCGACGCGGCGATGAGCCCCAACGCCACCAGCACTCCCCCGACGAGTCGCCGTCCCATCGGGCCATCATCGCGCGGGGAGGGCGGGGATCAGGACACCGGCAGACCCAGGACATCGGCGAGATCGGCCCGGAGCGAGGTCAACAAGTCGAGGGCGGCGGACCGGTCGGCGGCGATGCGGTCGCGCCCGGTGGGTCGCACGACCTCCAGATACAGCTTGATCTTGGGTTCGGTGCCGCTCGGCCGGATGACGACCCGACCCCCGCCCGCCAGGTCGATCGCCACGGCATCGGTGGGAGGCAGATCGCCTCCGTCGGCGAGGTCGACCGCGGCGGAGACCTCCATGCCGGCGACACGATCGGGCCACGCTCCCCGGGCACGGCTCATCACCTCGGTCCGGCGCTCGGTGGCGTCCGGGCCGTCGAAGCGGACGGCCCAGGTGTCGGTCTGGTGCAGCCCGTGGGCGACCGCGAGGTCGTCGAGGCGGTCGAGGACGGTGCGACCCTCGGCGGCGAGGATCCCCACCAGCTCGACGAAGGCGACCGCGGCGGTGATGCCGTCCTTGTCCCGCACCTCGGGGGTGACCGCGTAGCCGAGGGCCTCCTCGTAGGCGAACACCAGTCGACCACCCCCGGTGTCGGCGGCGCGGGCGATCCACTTGAACCCGGTGAGGGTCTCCTCGTAGCGAGACCCGGCCGCCTCGGCGATCCGTGACAGGAGGCGGGACGACACCACGGTGGTGGCCACCACCCGGTCGTGCCCGCTCGTGTGACTGAGCACGTGGTCGCCGAGCAGGGCCCCGATCTCGTTACCGGTGAGGGGCCGCCACCCGTCGGGACCGCGCACGGCGACGCCGAGCCGGTCGGCATCGGGGTCGTGGGCGACGACCAGGTCCACACCGGCCCGATCGGCTTCGGCCAGGGCGAGATCGAGCGCGCCCGGCTCCTCGGGGTTCGGGAAGGCGACGGTGGGGAAGTCCGGGTCGGGGTCGACCTGCTCGGCGACGAGGACCGGGGCCGGCAGCCCCACCCGGGCGACGGCGGCGAGGAACAGGTCGCGCCCCACGCCGTGCATGGCGGTGTAGACGAACCCGACGCCGGGCGAGTCGGGCACGAGACGACAGCGGGCGACGACGTCGAGGTAGGCGTCGATGATCTCGTTGCCGGCGTGGTCTATGAGGTCGTGGTCGGCGGGAGCGAGGGGCACCGCGTCGGCCGCCGCGGTCGCGATCCGGGCAGCGACCTCGACGTCGACCGGGGGCACGATCTGGGCGCCGTCGGCGAGATAGACCTTGTAGCCGTTGTCGCGGGGCGGGTTGTGGCTGGCGGTGACCATCACCCCGGCCGAGGCGCCGAGGTGCCCGACGGCGAACGGCACCAGCGGGGTCGGACCGGGACCGGGCAGCAACACGCTGCCGACCCCGGCGGCGGCGAGCACCCGGGTGGTGTCGGCGGCGAAGTCGGCCGACCCGTGGCGGGCGTCGAAGCCGACGACGACGGTGGAGCCCGGACCGACGTGGGCGGCCAGACCCGCCGCAGCCTGGCGCACGAGGACCCGGTTCATCCGATTCGGCCCCACACCCAACTCGCCCCGCAACCCGGCGGTCCCGAACTCGAGACGGGCACCGAAACGGTCTCTCAGGCCCGCGTCGTCGTCGGTCTCGACGAGGGCGACGAGCTCGGCGCGCGTGGCAGGATCGGGGTCCTGGTCGTACCAGCGCACGAGCTCGGACGCGAGGTCCTCGCCGACGAGCCGGACCGCTCGATGTCTCCACTCCTCGCCGGTTCTCACTGCGCTGCCTCCTGTTCCCCTGTCCGGGCCAGCTGGTGGACGCCCTAGGGTTCGAGCATGCCCGACGAGCAGAGCACCGAGGGGATCTGCGACCAGATCCGAGACCGATGCCGATGGGTGGCCGAGCGGGCCACGCACGTGCGGATCGACCACGACCGAGTGGCAGCCTACGCAACCGAACTACCCGTCGACGCTCTCGTCGACCCGACGGCCACGACCGACTCCGATCCCGGCCGCGTGGGCCTCGGCGATGCCGAGACGACGGCCTCGTTCGTGATCGCCCTCGACGCCATCAACTTCGGGTCGGGCTGGTTCCCGACGCTGCGCAAACGACCGGGCCTGTCCGGCTACCACACGATCGCCACGAGCCTTCGGGAACACGTGGAGGCGACCGGTCCGCTGACCGCCGAGCGCTTGACGTTCATGGACCGCGCCGCCTGCTGTGAGGTCTTCGGCCAGGCCGACGA
Source organism: Acidimicrobiales bacterium (assembly GCA_007121465.1). Lineage (GTDB taxonomy): Bacteria > Actinomycetota > Acidimicrobiia > Acidimicrobiales > SKKL01 > SKKL01. The sequence goes on from SKKL01000291.1 coordinate 16,056, forward strand.
CGACGAACCGGCGGCGGAGCTGATGGAGCTGTTCGCCTCGGCACTGTCCGACCTCGGGGCGTTCCTCATCGAGCACTACGACGGGAGGTTCCTCAGCCTGGTCGAGGACGCCGACCACTCGGCGGAACGGCTCCTGGTCCTGCTCGGGCGGATCCCCTTCTTCCACGACGTGAGCGAGTACCACGGGGTCGACGTGCCGTTCTACAAACGGGCCCAGATCACCTCGCTCGACCTGTCGATGGCCTTCGGCGGCGAGGGTCCGGGGCGCTTCGACGACCTGGACCACCTGACGATGTTCGCCGACAACCTCGTGCCCCACGTGCTGCGGGTCGACGGGGTGCTCGCCTACGACGACGCCCTGCTCGAGCGGATCGAGCGGGAGGAGCTGATCGCCCCCGGCACCGACGAGGAGATCGAGATCCGGGCGTGCGGAGTCCACGGGGTGGAGCTGCTCCGGGAGCAGCTGGCGGCGACGGGCCACGAGGTGACCTCGGCCCAGCTCGACACGTATCTGTGGAACCACGGTGGCGGTGCGCGCTACAAGTCGCTCCCCCGCCACCGGACCCGCACCGTCTGCTACTGAGGCCGGGCCCGGGCTGGCCGGCGGGTCACAGGGCGTCGATCACCTGGCGGATGACCTCGATCATGCGGGGCCCGGCGGCCTTGCCGGCGTCGAGGACCTCCAGGTGGTCGAGGGGCTCGCCGCTCACGCCAGCGGCCAGGTTCGTCACGAGCGACAGTCCGAGGACCTCGGCCCCCATGTGACGAGCGGCGATGGCTTCGAGCGCGGTGGACATGCCGACCAGGTCGGCCCCGAGGGTGCGCAGCATGTGGATCTCGGCGGGGGTCTCGAAGTGGGGTCCGTTGAGCGCGGCGTAGACGCCGGTGCCGAGGTCGGGGTCGACGCGGTGAGCGAGGGCCCGCAGGCGCGCGCTGTAGAGGTCGGTGAGGTCGACGAAGCGAGCGCCGTAGGGATCGGGGGGCGACTCGCCGGTGAGGGGCGACAGGCCGGTGAGGTTGATGTGGTCGGAGATCACCACTCCCCGACCGACGCCGTTGTCGGGGTCGAGCGATCCGGCGGCGTTGGTGAGCACCACGGTGGAGCAACCGGCGGCGATGGCGGTGCGCACAGGGTGGACAGCGGTGGCCGGCGAGTTGCCCTCGTAGAGGTGGACCCGACCGAGGAACAGCAGGACCCGACGGTCGCCGGCCCGCACCGAGCGGACCTCACTCTGGTGACCGAGAACGGTGGAACGGACGAAGCCGGGAAGATCGCCGGTGGAGACGGTGGCCTCGGTGGCGCCGAGGTCGTCGGCGGCGGCGGCCCACCCGGAACCGAGAACCACGGCGACGTCGTGGTCGCCTCCCCCGGTGCGCTCGGCGAGGTCGGCGGCGGCTCGTTCGGCGAGGCGGAAGGGGTCGGTCGGGTCGCTCATGTGGGTTCTCCAGGGTCGGCAGGCGTGGGGGCACGGGTGGCGAGGACCATGGCGACACCGCGGACGAGGGCAGTGACCGCGCCGGCGGTCTGTTGGTCGATGGCCTCGTTCTCGTAGTTGTTGCGGGCGAGGTCGGCGAGGAGGCTCATGAAGGCGAGCCCGTGGTAGGTCGCCCACTCGTCGGACAGGTCGATGCGGTACTCCCCGAGCTGGTGGGCGACGAATCGACTGAAGCTCTCGAAGTCGGCGCGGGTGGTGTCGTCGACCTCGGCGAGCTCCTGGAGCAGGCGCGGCACGGAGTCGCCGGTGAGGTCCCAGTCGGGTGAGGTCATCTCCACAGGGTATGTTCGGGCGATGGCCGTGGCGTTGACCGACGTGGTGATCGGCGATGAGCCCGCGGCCTGGGCGGCCGCCGGCTTCGCTGTCGAGGGAGATCGCACGCTCCTCGGCCCGGTGGCGCTCCGGTTCGAACCGGGTGCGCGGCGTGGTGTTCTCGGGTGGTCGCTCGCCGGCATGAACGAGTCCGCATTGGTCGATGGGGCGCTCGACGGGATCCCCACCGCGGCTCCCGCCGATGACCAGCCCGGCCGAGGCGTACCGCACCCCAACGGGGTGAGCGCGCTCGACCATGTGGTGGTCGCCACCCCCGACCTCGACCGCACCGTCGCTGCGCTGACCTCGGCCGGCCTCGAGGAACGTCGACGACGCGACGTCGGAGGAGGGCGCCAACAGGTGTTCTTCTGGCTCGGCGAGCCGATCCTCGAGCTGGTCGGGCCGATCGAACCCACCGGCGACGGCCCCGCTCGGGTGTGGGGCCTGGCGTGCACGTGCCCCGACCTCGACGCCTCGGTGGCCGCGCTCGGCAACGCGGTCGGGCAGGCCAAGGACGCGGTGCAACCGGGTCGGCGCATCGCCACCATTCGCCACAAGGACCTCGACATGACGGTGCCCGTGGCCCTCATGACGCCCCACGTTCGCTCCGACCAGATCGAGGACTGATGCTCGACCACGTGTTCACCGACGCGATCGGTGCGCTGCGCGACGCGCTCGAGCGGGCACTCCTCGAGCGTCAGGCGTTCGAGGAGCGGTTCCAGTCCGACGTGCTCCTCGGGGACCTCACCTGGGAGACCTCCTATGGCCTGCCCGGCGAGGGGTCGCCGCCACGAGTCCGCGCCGACCTCACCCTCGACTGGCCGACCTGGGCACAGAGCGCCTACCGGTCCTGGTACATCGGCGAGGACATGGACGAGGGTCCCCGGATCGAGATCGAGATCGTGTTGCGGGTCCAGCGTCTGGCCAGCGTGCCGTCACCCGAGACGGTGCTGGCCGCGCTCCCCGAGCACAGCCCCACCATCGGCGGGGAGCAGCTCCACCGCAGCGGCACCCGGGTGGAGACCGCCTACGAAGGCGACTTCGACGAACCGAGCCACGCCATCGAGGTGTCCTACGAAGGGTCCTACGAGCTCGACGAGACCGCGCTCGAGGACGGCTCGATCCTCGACACCCACTTCGGGGCGCTCGGCGGGTGGATCTCGTCGACCCTGGTCCGCCTCGGCGACCTCAAGTTCGAGTTCCTCCCCGACGGCGAGGACTGAGCTCGGCGCATCCACGGACGTCGCCGTGGCGAAGTAGGGGTGTGCCCGCCGTCGAGGACGTCACCGCTGATCCTCCCCCGTTCACGCGTCGGCCGGTCCTCAAACAGCAATGGCACGAGTTGGCCTACTTCCACTGGGCCTATGACCCGGTGGTCGTACAAGCCCTGCTCCCCGAAGGCGTCAACGTCGA
>SKKL01000294.1 GCA_007121465.1 Acidimicrobiales bacterium
CGCAACCTGCTCCCGCGCCCGAGGCGGCCCCCGGCCCGACACCGCCTCCGCCCCCGCCGTCGGCACCGGTGACCCCACCCGCGCCGGTGGCACCACCGCCGGCAGGTTCGCCCCCTCCGCCGCCGACCGGGACACCCCAGGCTCCGCCGCCTCCGGTGGGGGCCCCTCCTCCCCAGCCCGCCGGTCCGCCGCCTGCGCCTGAGCTGTCCGCCCCGCCGACTCCGAGCGCCGGTGATCCCCACGGCATCGGGGGAGGTGTGGGCCGCCTCGGTTTCATGGCCAAGCGCAACGCTCGTGTCGCTGCGGGTATCGCGTCGGTGCTCATGGACGAGGGTGAGACCGTCGAGCAGCTGATCCAGGGCTCGTTCCTCGGCGAGGACGCGGTGGCGATCGTCGCCGGTGGACGTCTCCTCGTCGTCAACGACCGGGAGTGGAAGCCCGACGTCCGTTCGATTTCGATCTCGTCGTCACTCACCGTCCAGGGCATGGGCGACGATCGCAGTGCGTCGCTCACGATCAGTGGCGACGGAGATCCCCTCGAGATCACCGGGATCGATCCGGCTCACGCCCGCGAGTTCGCCCACCGGCTTCGTACCCGGGCCGGCGGAGCCTGAGCAGGTGCGCCGGGCGGTCGAACTCGACTGGCCGGCGGGGGGTGTGGAGTTGCTACACTCACTCCTCCCTGCGGAAGTAGCTCAGTTGGTAGAGCGCAACCTTGCCAAGGTTGAGGTCGCGAGTTCGAGCCTCGTCTTCCGCTCCAGCGCAACGGCCCCCCTCGTGGGGGCCGTTCGCCGTTTCGGACCCGGTCGACCGGGTAACGCCACTCCATGAGCACTGCCGCCGACCAGGACGCCGCCGACAGCTCGACCGACGACGGTCGGCCGCCGGGGACCGACCCGACGAGGTGGAAGGGGGTGGCCAAGGCGGTCGCGGCCAAGGTCAAGGAGAACCACGTCCCGCTGAACGCCTCGGGAGTCGCCTTCTGGGGGTTTCTCAGCATCATTCCCGGTCTCGTGGCGCTCGTGTCGATCTACGGGCTCGTGTCGGATCCCGACGACATCGAGGCCCGCATCGACGACGTCGCCGCCGCCCTGCCCGACGAGGTCCGCCAACTGGTCGTCCAGCAGCTCGAGAGCATCACGGCGACGGGCGGCGGTGCTCTGACCATCGGGCTGATCGTCAGCGTGGCGGCGGCGCTGTGGACCGCCTCGAGCGGCGTCAACTACCTGATCGAGGCGCTCAACGTCGCGTTCGATCGTGTGGAGTCGAGGGGGTTCCTCATCCGTCGGGGGCTCAGCCTCTTGTTCACCGTCGGGGCGCTGATCGTCGTCGGTCTGGTGGTGGCGGTCATCACCGCCGCACCTGCTGTGCTGAGCGGCCTCGGCCTCGCCGGTCCGCTGAGGTGGGTGGTTTCTCTCGCCCTGTGGCCCGTGATCGGGCTCATCATGATGGTGGCGCTGGCGGTCCTGTACCGGCACGGACCCGACCGCGACCCCGATACGCCGTGGACCTGGACGAGCACGGGATCGGTGCTGGCCGTGGTCGGCTGGGTCATCGCGTCGGTGGCCTTCCAGGTCTATGTGGGGAACTTCGGTTCCTACAACGAGACCTACGGCTCGCTCGGCGCGATCGTGGTGATGCTGTTGTGGCTCCTCATCTCGGCACTGATGGTGTTGGTGGGTGCCGAGGTCAACGCGGAGATCGAGCGTCGCACCGAGCCCGCCATCGACGAGTAGGTCCGTCGCCGCCTCAGGACGGGGGGTCGTGGGCGTCGAAGCAGGCGGGGATCCACTCCGAGAGACGGCGATGGATGTCGTCTTCGGCCTCGACGAGGAGATGCCCGGCACCGGCGCACAGCACGAGCTCGCCGCCCGAGATCATCTGCACCATCTCGCTCGCCGCATGGGGGAGCAATTCGTCACGGTCGCCGTGGAAGAGGAGGAGTGGGCAGGTCAGGAGCTCGGCCGCCTCGGCGCCGCCGGTCTGGGTGGCGAAGGTGGCGACTCCGGCGGTCAGCTCTCCGAGGGCCGCGCCGACGGCGATGGCGACCGCTCCACCGAAGGAGTGGCCGATCACCACGAACGACCGTGCCCCCTGCCCGGCGGCGAGCTGGGCGGAGGCCACCCCGTCGTGCACACATCGGTCGAAGTCGTTGGGGACCCGGTAGTCCACCCGGATGGTCCCGATGTCGTCGGAGGCCAGGTCGACTCCGAGACGGTGGTAGAGGCCTCGTCCGGGGCCGAAGAACCCGCCCATCGCTCCGCCGAAGGCGAGCACCACGCGCTCGTGGTCGGCTGATCCGTGCCACATCAGACCGAGCAACCCCTCGCGGGTGTAGAGCTCCGCGTGGTCGAGACCCGGGGCGACCTTCACCTCGTGGCTGGCCAGCACCCCGAGGGCCTCGAGCGGCGAGGGCGAGCGGGGCGGGGGATCGGCGTCGGAATCCACCTGGCCATCATGGCCGACCGGATCCGGTGGTGGGTGCGTCGGGTCGGGTGTTCTACACTCAGAGGCCCCGGCCGTCGTGTCGGATCCTGCGCCGGTGCCCGAGCGGCCCAAGGGAACGGCCTGCAAAGCCGTACAGTCGTCGGTTCAAATCCGACCCGGCGCTCCACCGGAACCGGCCCCATGGGCCGGTTCCGTCGCGTCGGGGTCCTCCGGCTAGTCGAGCCGGTCGCGGGCGACGAAGGCTGCCGCGGCCGCGCCCCCGGCGAGAACGACGGCGAGCCAGCGCCCCTTCTTCGGGAGTCGACGGAACGCCACGGCGGTGGCCGCCGCGTCGGTGAGGTCACAGATCCCGGCGAGGGTGACCCACTCACGCAGCGACTCGTCGCCGGTGTCGAGGGCGTGGACCACCCCGTAGCCGACGACGAGATCTCGGGCACCGAGGGCGCGGAGAGCGACCTTCCCTCCCGGGGTGCGAGCCGGCTTCCCGATCCACCCGGATCCCGCTCGGCCCGGAGCGAGGAGCATGGCTACTCCGATGGCGATTCGTCCGATGCCGAGGGCTCGGACCACGTGGCGATGGTCGATGGAGTTCACATCGTCGAGTGTGCCAGGAAGCGCGGTCGATGCGGCGTGACGGTCTCGCCTCTGCTGGAGTCCACGGCGCGGATCGGCCACGATGGAGCGGTGACCGATCCGACACCGGGCCCGGACTGGTGGCAGGCGGCTGACGGCCGCTGGTACCCGCCGGACCTGAAGCCGACCCACCGACTCGTTCGCGACGCCCGCGGCGCGACGGTGCTCGTCGGTCCCGGGCCCGGACCGGTGGTGGGGGAACCCTCCCCATCGCCCTCGAGGAGCGCCCACGACGAGGTGGGGGGCGCCATCGACTCCCACGCCGAGCTCTACCTCGGCCGACCCGCGGGGACCCAGAACCGACCGGCGGCATGGTTGGCCCTGTTCGGTGCGGTGGTGATGGCCGCCGGCGGGCTCCTGCCCTGGGCGACGCGTACCGTCGCCGTCGGGGGGACCGAACCCTACGGCTGGAGGGATGCCTCCGGTGAGCTCAGCGGTGGGCTCTACGTCGTCCTGCTGGCGGTCACCGTCATGACCGTGTCGGTGAGGTGCATGGCCGGCTCCTACAGTCGCGAATGGCGAGCGGCGCTGGTGGGTCTGGCCGCCACCGGCTTCATCGTCGCCGCCGTCGAGTCGGCTCGAGTCCTCGCGGCCATCGACGAGGTCAACAGCCTGACCCGGGGCAGCGTGTCGTTGTCGCTCGGTCCGGGACTCGGTCTCGTGGCGCTGGGGGCGATCATCGTGCTCGTGGGGGCCGGGGCGTACCGGGTGGGGTCGCCTCACTGAGTGCCTCGTCGGTGTCGGCGTCCCGGCTGGGTGGTGCTACGCTGCAGGCTCCGCACGGTCCCCCGTGGACCACACGGGCGCATAGCTCAGTCGGCTAGAGCACTACCTCGACACGGTAGGGGTCACAGGTTCGAGTCCTGTTGCGCCCACTTCAGGATCACCCCGGCACCTGCCGGGTCATCGCCGGGAAGGTCCCGATGCCGCGCCGTTCTGCCGGGCTCCTCGTCTTCCGACGCACCGCAGCAGTCGGCGATGGCCCGGGTGCCGTCGAGGTCCTGCTCGTTCACCCGGGTGGTCCCTTCTGGGCCCGGCGCGACGACGGTGCCTGGTCGATCCCGAAGGGCGAGCACGGGGCCGACGAAGATCCCCGCTCGGCCGCGGATCGGGAGTTCTCCGAGGAACTCGGGATCGCCCCACCTCCCGGCGACCGGACGGATCTGGGCGAGGTGCGTCAGCGGTCGGGAAAGGTCGTGCGCGCCTTCGCCGTCGATGGCGACCCGGACCTGACGGGGTTCACTCCCGGAACCACCGAGATCGAGTGGCCGCCCCGTTCGGGTCGACGACTCGAGATCCCCGAGGTCGATCGGGCCGAGTGGTTCGATCTCGCCACCGCTCGGACCAAGCTCATCGACGCTCAGACCCCGCTACTGGACGCGGTCAGCGACCTTGCTTCCCGTCGTGATGGCGTCGACGCTCCTCGCGCTGGACGGCGAACACCACGCTCGCCAGACGCTCCCGGCCCGCCTGGGTGATTCCCTCGAAGCGCATCCTCACCACGCTCACCTTGCCCCGCTGGTAGGTGCCGAGGGTGATGGCGTCGTGGGTGTGGTCGAAGCGATCGCTGCGGAACCGGGCCATCACCATCTCGCCGACGTCGACCACCTCCGAGTCCTCGGGCCAGCACACAGCGGTCCCGCCCGCACTCAGGTCGACGGTGGTGCAGAGGTGGACTTCGCCGTCGGGCGTGGTGACGGCGATCGGGGTCTCGTACGGCACGCGTACGTGCTCGCGACGCTGGTGGCGTTGGGCCTCCGAGGGCGCCGCCACGGTGAGACGGACGAGTCGGTGGTTGAGCGCCAGGCCTTCGGCAGACGTGATGGTGCTGGTGAACTCGTGGACCCCGCTGTGGTCCACATAGCTGCAACGGACCCGGGCTCCGCGGCGCAACCGATCGATCCCGGCGGTGGCTTCGACCATCGCCACGAGCGCGCCCGAACTTCCGTCGATGGACTTGCCGATGACGGACACGGCCTCACCATCGACCTCGTGGACGATGGTCTTCATCTCGGGTCGGAACTGGAGGCTCACAGACGTCGTCCTTCGGGCGCACCTCGCCCCGATCTTGATCGGCGGTGATCGGGGCGGCATGAGTCGGTTGGGTACAACGACCCAACGGGCGGTCGGAAGGAGGCGAGACTCTCAGACGCCGAGGCGGTCAGCGGCAGCCCGACCGTCGTCGAGCCCGATCTCACAGGCCACACCCCGTAGCGACGGGTCCATCAGGTTCACCCCGATCCGCTCGGCGAAGGCGGGACCAGGGGCGATCAACTCGACGGTGATGTCGTCGGCCGCGAGGAGGTCCCTTTCCCGTGCCAGTGCGGGCGAGCCGAGATCGCCCTCGCTGCTGATCGGACCGACGAACACGGTCCGGTCGAGGTCGGATCCGATGAGCAGATCGAGGTTGCTCGGAGACCAGACGCCACCATCGGTGTAGCGACGTCCATCGATGGAGACGGGAGGGAACATCCCCGGCACCGCGCACGACGAGGCCACTGCGGTGGCGAGGGGGACACCATCGGCCCGCCGCCAACTACGGCGCTCTCCGGTCAGGCAGTCGACCGCGGTGACCCACAGATCGGTCTCGGGCCAGTCGAGGTCACCGAGCAGGCGATCGAAGCTGGCGATCCACCGGTCTTCGGGGATCGTCGTGGCGTCGAGCGCCAGTCCGCCGATGGTGGCTGCCTTCTCGGTGGTCATCTCCCTCCCGTCGCCGATGATCGAGAAGATCTCGATGACGCGCTCCATGGCGCCGGGCGCAGGTCCCGACGGACGCCGGGAGTCGCCGGCGGTGCCCGAGTCGTCCGGTGGGGTGTCCTCCGCTCCGGGAAGCTCGTGTCCGACGGTCTGTTCGGCCACGAGCTCGTCGAGAGGGGTGCCGGCAGCCAGGTGGGCGCCGACGACCGATCCGGCCGAGGTGCCGACCACACGTTCGGGATCGAGTACCACGCCCGCATCGGCCAGACCGGCGAGCACCCCGATCTCCCAGGCGATACCCACCGGCCCTCCGCCTCCCAGCACCACTCCGGTCCGCA
>SKKL01000173.1 GCA_007121465.1 Acidimicrobiales bacterium
CCGTCGAGGGTCTGCAGATCGTTGATCAGCGTCGTCATGATCCGGGTTCCGGTGCTGCCGAACGGATGCCCGAGGGCGATGGCCCCACCGTGAGGGTTCAGCTGCTTCTCGATATCGATGCCGATGGCGTCGACGATGGGGAGCACCTGGGCGGCGAACGCCTCGTTCAGCTCGACGTAGCTGATGTCGGTGATGCTCATGCCGGTCATGTCCAGGAGCTTCTTGATGGCGTCGATCGGGGCGACACCCATGATCTCGGGGTTGTTGCCCGAGTAGGCGGTGGCGACGACGCGGACGAGCGGCTTGAGACCGAGCTCGTCGGCCTTGGAACGGCTCATCACCATGACCGCTGACGCGCCGTCGTTCAGGGGGCAGGCGTTGCCGGCGGTGACCACGCCGTCTTCTTTGAACGAGGGCTTCAGCTCGGCCAGCTTCTCCTTGGTGGTGCCGGGCCGCGGACCGTCGTCCTTGGTGACGACCGTGCCGTCATCTTTCGTGATGGGGCTGATCTCCCAGTCGAAGACGCCGTTCTCCTGGGCGGCTACTGCGCGCTGCTGAGAGAGCGCTGCGAAGGCGTCCATGTCCTCGCGCTTCACCCCGAACTGCTCGGCCACGTTCTCGGCGGTGAGGCCCATGGGGATGTAGACGAAGGGGAAGCCTTCTTCGTTGTTCGGCAGGAGCTTCGGGTTGAGACCGCCCGGGCCGATGCCACGACCGCCGCCGCCACCACTGCTCTTCTCGCCCTCGGGCGCGGGCGGGCGGCTCGTCTTCTCGACACCACAGGCGATGTAGATGTCGCCCTCGCCGACCTTCACCGAGTTGGCTGCGGCCGAGGTGGCCTGGAGCGACGAGGCGCAGAAGCGCTGCACGGTGTGGCCCGGCACCGAGTGAGGCCACCCGGCGAGGATGCTGGCGGTGCGGGCGATGTTGAACCCGGTCTCGCCGGCCTGGGCCACGTTGCCACAGAGGATGTCCTGGACGTCTTCCTTCTGGACCTGAGGGACCTTCTCCATCAGGGCGTTGAGGATGTCGCCCATCATCTCGTCGGCTCGCTTGTCGACCAGCGATCCCTTGTTGGCTCGACCGATCGGGCTGCGGGTGGCCGCGACGATCACGGCCTCGTTCTGCTCGGGCATGGTTAGCTCCCCCTGGTGGTGGTGTACTGCAGGATCGTTGCAGACTCATCGGCCTCGGTCGAGACAGTGAGGCGATCGTCACCCCGCGGTGGCCGAATCGCGACGACGCTAGGGGACGCTCTCTCCGGTGGTGCGCACGAGAACGTCATCGAGGTCCTCGGAGGTGACGAGGAGGTGGTCGATCTCATCGAGGGGGAGGTGGACCGATCCGCCGAGGGCGGCGGCGCCGCCGGGAGATGGGCCCCAACTCCCCGCCTCGTGCCAGGCACCCGTGTCGTCGACGGCCCACAGCTGGTAGCGCTCGCGGGCCGGCAACGCCTCGACCGCGACGTGCACATAGGTTCCCCACCCCCGCTCGTCGACGGCGATGGCACCGGTGGTGTCGCCGACCGCGTCGAAGGCGAGTTCGATCCGTTCGGTTCGTGGTCCGTCGTCCTCGTCGAGGTCGAGCAGCAGGCTGGCCACGCCGAAGGCGACCAGGACCAACGCCGCGGCGGCCAGGAGGCCAGCGGTGGTTCGCCATCGCCGACGACTGGATCTCACCTGGTCGAGGTGGTGGCGGGCGTCGGCGACGACGGCGTCGGCGACCTGGGAGGTGCCGGGATCGTCGAGGTCGGCCAGGTCGACGCGCCCGAGCAGGGCCGGGAGCGGGGCGAAGTTGACGATGTCGGCTTGGCAGCGCTGGCAGGTGTCGAGGTGGGCGAGGAGCTCGGCCCGTTCGTCCTGACCGAGCGCGCCGAGGACGTAGGCGGCGGTGAGGTCGCGGAAGTGGTCGTGATCGCTCAATCCAGGACCTCCCTGTTCTCGAGCTCGGTCCGCAATGATCGCAACGCGTGGTAGGTGCGCGACTTGACGGTGCCTTCGGGTATGGCGAGCCGTTCGGCAGTGTCCCGAACCGACCGACCTCGGTAGTAGATCTCGACGAGCACGGTCCGATGGTCGTCGGACAGCGATGCGAGGGCGTCCTGGACGAGTGACGCCTCGACCAGACGGTCGAGGTCGGAGTCGTCGGCGGCGGGTTCGATCGCGTCATCGGGGACCGATCGGAGATGTCGCGCGTTGCGGCGGTGGCGGTCGGCGGCCACGTTGCGGGCGATGCCGAACAGCCAGGCTCGTTCCGAGCCACGCTCGGGGTCGTACTGGTGGTGCTTGCGCCAGGCCAGCACCAGCGTCTCCTGTACGACTTCCTCGGCTTCGCGTGGGTCGCTGGTCCGACGCCGGGCCCAGGCGAGCAGCGCGGGAGCGTGCGCGTCGTGTAGCGCTCTCACCGCCTCGTCGAACCCGGCGTCGTCCACGTGTACTAGGAGACCACGATCGTTCCGGTCATGCCCTGATGGAAGGTGCACTCGTACTCATAGGTCCCGGGCTCGTCGAAGGTGATCGACACGGAGTCGCCGGTCGACAACGACTCGTCGAAGTCCATGGGGCCGTCGGTCGAGGTGACGGTGTGGGGCAGGCTGCTCCCGTTCCAGGTGACGGTCTCGCCGGCGCTGATCTCGACCGTGGCCGGCGAGAAGGCCATGCCGTCGCTCTCGACGGTCGCGCCCTCGCCGTTCTCGGGCGGGTCGGACGGCTCGTCGCCCTCGTCGCCGGGATCGGTCACCCCGTTGTCGGCGGGCGGGGGCGTGGCGTCGTCATCGTCGTCGTTGCCGCAGGCGGCGAGGAACAGGGTGAGGACTGCGATGAGGGCGAAGAGGCGCTTGGGCATGATGGAGATCCTCCGTGTGGGTGTACGCCGAGTACTACGTGTGCGGTGCACCGTTCGGTTCACTCTCACCAAGCGGCGGAGACGAAGCTCCCGGGGATGGTGCCCTGCTGGCCGTCGGGGCCGTGCCACACGAGGCGCCCCTCGGCGGGGAAGGCGTCGGGGTCGTCGGTCATCAGGGTGAGGAGCCACTCGCCCGAGCCGTCGAAGCGCTGCATCACCGGGGTGCCCGGGCCGTAGTCGAATCCGGGGTCGGTGACCTCGAAGGTGTCGATGTCGACCAGACGAGGGGACCATGATCCGTCGTCGGCCTCCTCGGCTACGAGCAGCAAACCGTCCCGCCGGAACGTGGGCAACGTCCACCGGTCGCCCGGCAACTCGACGGGATCGTCGTCGATGATGGAGTCGGAGGTCATTCCGGGCTGAGCGGTCCGGAGCACGGTGTCTGTCTCGACGACGAACATCGGAAGTCCTGGCCCGGAGCTGGCCCACGGCACGACGACCAGACGCTGTCCGTCGGGCGCCAGAACAGCGCGGCTGAAGCTCGAGACGGGCGGCTCGGGTTGGTAGAAGCGGCCGGTTCCCTCCTCGCTGTTCCAGACCGTCGCCATCAGGCTTGCGGAGGCGAACCAGCGCGATCCGAGCGTGAACATCGGGTAGTCCCCACCGGGGGATCCGTGTCCGTCGATGTCTGGTATCCGGAACAGAGCGCCGGCCGCCGGTTCACAGCAGAAGGCGTACCAGAGGTGTGACCTGTCCGGGGCAACGGCGACGTCCGCGATCCCGTACCGAGGACCTTCCTCGGACTCTTCCCGCAGGTCGCCGCGAAACTCCAGCTCGTCGATCACCTCGCCGGTTGCGGTGTCGGCCATGGCCAGCCGGCCGTCGGGGAGAACGGCGACGATGGTGTCGGGTCGGGTGGCGCGGGTCGGTGGTGTGGGGCCCATGTCGATCGGATCGACGACGATTTCCGGTTCGGGAGTCGTGGTGGTCGTTGTCTCAGGCGTTTCGGTTGTCGTCGTCTCGGCGGGCTCGGTGGTGGTCGTCGTGTCCGGCGGCTCGACGACGAGCGGCTCGTCGGACTCGTCGGGCCAGAAGGTGATCGCGGCGGCGACGCCGGCCAGGACCAACACCAGCGCGGCGGCACCGAGGAGCGCGGGATGCGAGCGCTCCAGCGCGACCCGCCCCGACACCTTCTCCCATGCGTGGGGATCGGGTCGGGCCTGGTCGGCCTCGGCGGCGAGGGCGTCGCGCAGGCGGGTCTCGTCCAACGGCTCGTTCATCGCAGGTCCTCCAGAGCATCGGCCAGCGCCGCCCGGGCCCGGTGCAGGTGGGTCTTGACCGAACCGGCGCTGATGCCGAGCGTGTCGGCGACGTCCACGTCGCCGAGATCGGCGAAGTAGTGCAGGATCACGCACTCCCGTTGACGCCTCGGCAGCGCACGGACCGCATCGAGCACCAGCCGATCGGCGTCGCGGCGCCCGGCCCCGGTCGCGGGATCCTCCGGTTCGGCGACGACCACCCGCAGGCGAGGGGCCCGCCTGGTGGCGAGGCGTCGGTGATGGCCGTGCACCAGATTGATCACCGTTCGGCGCAGGTAGGCGAGCTCGGTGCCGGGCTTCGGCCACCGTCGTTGGCGGCCGAGCTGCACGAACGCCTCCTGGGCGACGTCGTCGGCCACCGTGGGATCGCCCGAGCACACCATCGCCAACCGCACCAGGTTGGTGTGGTGGTGGCGGAACAGCGACTCGAGCCGGTCCACCCCCGGCTGCTGATCGATCGTGTGGTCCTTCGCCGTCACTGGCACACCCCTAGAGACGCGCCACCCGCCCCGATGGTTGACACCGCGGCGACGGTACTCTGCTCGACATGGATCGGTGCTCGACATGACCCCGGTCGAGGCGTTGCAGCGGGCGATCCACCTGCTCGACCGTGGCGCGGCGCCCTCGGCGAAGGTCCGGGCCTTCCAGCGGGCGATCGACACGATCCGCGACATCGAACCGACCGAGCTCGCCACTCTGGCCGACGAGGGACGTCTCGAGAGCCTGCCCCACATCGGTCCCGCCACGGGCGGAGTGATCGCCGACGCCCTCGCCGGCCGGCCCTCCCCCTACCTCGAACGCCTCGAGGGCGAGACGGTGGTGTCTCCCGGCGACGGCGCCGACCTGCTCGCCGCGCTGCGAGGCGACTGCCACTCCCACACCACCTGGTCAGACGGGGGCGCCTCGCTCCGGGAGATGGCCACCACGGCCCGGGACCTCGGCCGTGAGTACCTCGTGGTCACCGACCACTCGCCCCGCCTCACCGTGGCCCACGGTCTCGACCCCGAACGCCTGCGGACCCAGCTCGACGAGATCGAGTCCCTCAACGAGGAGCTCGCACCGTTCCGGATCCTCACCGGCATCGAGGTCGACATCTTCGAAGACGGCACCCTCGATCAGGACCCCGACCTCCTCGAACGCCTCGATGTGGTGGTGGCCAGCGCTCACTCCAAGCTGCGCATGCCTCGGGAGGCGATGACCCGCCGTCTGGTCACCGCGGTGTCGAACCCCCATGTCGACATCCTCGGTCACTGCACCAACCGAAAGCTCAGCGGCCGGGGGCGGCCGCCGTCCGAGTTCGACGCCGAGATCGTGTTCGCCGCCTGCGAGATGTTCTCGGTGGCGGTGGAGATCAACTGCCGGCCCGACCGGCTCGACCCGCCCGATGACCTGCTTACCCTCGCCGCCGACTTCGACTGTTGGTTCAGCGTCGACTCCGATGCTCACGCCACCGGCCAGCTCGAATGGCTGGGCCACGGCTGCGCCAAGGCGGCGGCCGCAGGGATCGACCCCGATCGGGTCATCAACACCAGGACGGCCGACGACCTGCTCGCCTGGGCCGCTGAACCCGGTGGAGGAGTCATCCGCTAGCCGGCCTCACGGGTAGCCGCCGCGGCGAGCAGGCCGGTGAACAGCGGATGCGGAGCACCGTGTCGGCTCGTCATCTGGGGAGCGAACAACGTCCCGATCAGGAACGGATGACCGGACACCTCGACGATGTGAGGCGCCCCCGTCTCGTCGGTGCCCGACACGACCATCCCGGCGCCGACCAGGTCCCCGACCCGGGCCGGGTCGACCCCGAAGCTGGCGTAGTACCGCTCGGTCGTGACGCTCGAGCGGTAGGCCTCGGCGGCGAGCGTCCCGTCAAGGAGATGCACGCGCTGACTCGTCCCGGCCAACGAGACGTCGAGCCGGGTGATCCACGGGTCCTCGGCGTCGGGATCGTGCTCGGCATGGGCGGCCCGAACGGCGCCGACGACGTTGCGAGCGAACTCGGTGACGAGCAGTTGCATGCCACCACAGGTGCCGAGCAACGGGACTCCGCTGTTCCGTGCGACGGCGATCGCGGCGATCGCCCCCTCGGGTGACCGTTGGTGACCGGGCGGGACGAGCATGGCGTCGACGCCGGCCAGCGGCGTTGCCGTGTCGGGCGTGATCGTCTCGGTGGCCATCCAGAACGCCTCGAGGTCGACCCCGAGGTCGGTGGCGGCGTGGCGCAGTGCCGCGTCGGTGGCGGCGTGGGTCTCGGGGTGGGACAGGTGATCGCCGACGATGACGACGGTAGGCATGGGGTCAGTGTGCCCTCGGGTCGGTCCTAAGCTCCACGCCGATGCTGCGCCTCACGCTCACCAACCTTCGGGCCCGCAAGCTGCGGGTCCTGGCCTCGAGCGTGGCGGTCCTGCTCGGCGTGGCGTTCATGGCCGGGACGATGGTGCTCAGCGACACGATGGGAGCGAGCTTCGACGAACTGGTCGAGGACCTCTACTCCAACACCTCGGCCGCGGTGCGCGGCGAGCGTGCCTTCGACAACCCCGACCCCTTCGGCGCGCCGTCACGGGCCCTCGTCGACGAAGAGGTCCTCGCCGCCGTCGAGTCGGTCGACGGGGTCGAGTCGATCTTTCCCCACGTGGAGGGCTACGCCCAGATCGTCGGCGCCGACGGTGACCCGATCGGCGATCCGGGCATGGGCGCTCCCACCTTCGGGGTGAGCTGGCCCGCCGACGAACGGTTCAACCCGCTCACCCTCGTGGAGGGCCGGGGCCCGGAGCGCGGCGACGAGGCGGTCATCGACAAGGCGAGCGCCGACCTCGGAGGGCTGGCTGTCGGGGACCGCACCCGCATCCTCACCGCATCGGGCCCGGCGTCTGTCACCGTCGTGGGCATCGCCCGGTGGGGTGATGCCGACAGTCCCCTCGGCGCGTCGATCACCGCACTTCTCCCCGGATACGCCGAGGAGCTGATGACCGCTCCGGGTCGCTTCCACCAGATCCAGGTGATCGCGGCCGACGGTGTGTCCGACGAGGAGATCCGCGACCGCATCGCCGCCGCGCTCCCCGACGGGCTCGAGGTGGTCACGGCCGATGAGCTCATCGCCGAGGAGCAGGGTGACATCCGTGAGCTGATCTCGTTCTTCGGGACCTTCATGCTCACCTTCGCCCTGGTCGCCCTGTTCGTCGGATCGTTCATCATCTACAACACCTTCTCGATCCTCGTTGCCCAACGGAACCGGGAGATGGCTCTGCTGCGGGCCCTCGGAGCGAGCCGACGGCAGGTCCTCGGCGGTCTGCTCGCCGAGGCGGTCGTGGTAGGGCTCATCGCCTCGGTGCTCGGCATGATCGCCGGGGTCGGCGTGGCGACCGGGCTCAAGGCTCTCCTCGCGGCCTTCGGCCTCGACGTGCCCGCCGGGGGCATCGTCATCACCGGCAACACGCTCCTCGCCGCCTTGGTCGCCGGGCTCGTCGTCACCGTCGCGGCCGCGGTCGTGCCCGCCCGGCGCGCGTCTCGCGTCCCGCCGGTGGCGGCCATGGCCGACGTCGCCATCGCCGAGTCGAACCGCATCCGTTCCCGCTCGGCGGTGGGCGTGCTCGTCGTGATCGCCGGCGGCGTCCTCCTCGCCACCGGGCTGTTCGTCCTCGAGTCCAACGCGCTCCTCGCGGTGGGGGCCGGGGCGGCGGTTCTCTTCGTCGGCGTGGCCATCCTCGGTCCGTTGATCTCACGCCCTGCGACCCTGCTGCTCGGTGCGCCGCTCGCCCGGTTCCGCGGGGTGACCGGATCGATCGCCCGGGAGAACGCCCTGCGCAGTCCCAAGCGCACCGCGGCCACCGCCTCGGCCTTGATGATCGGTGTCGCTCTCGTCGGGTTCATCACCATCTTCGCCGCGTCGGCCCGGGCCTCGCTCGACGACATCATCGACCGTTCGTTCCGTGGCGACTTCGTCGTGGACTCGGGAACCTTCGGTTTCGGGGGCTTCGATCCCGGCCTCGCCGACCGCCTGGGCGACCTGCCCGAGATCGAGGCGGCCACCGGGGCGCGGGTCGGGCAAGCCGAGGTCGACGGCTCGGTCGTGTACCTGCTCGGGGTCGACCCGTCGAAGATCGATGCGATCTTCGACGTCGGTATCGTCGCCGGCGACGTGGACGGCCTCGACTCGGAGTCGGTCGCGGTCTGGCTCGACAAGGCGGAGGAGGAGGGATGGCAGGTGGGCGACACCGTGTCGGTCCGCTTCGCCGAGACGGGCTCCCGTGACCTCGAGATCGCGGTGTTGTTCACCAACCGGGAGCTGGTGGGCAGCGTCTATGCGGTGGGACACGCCGTGTTCGACGAGCACTATCCCGTCCAGCTCGACACGTCGATCTTCCTCGCCGCTGCGTCTGGCGCTGATCCCGAGTCGGTCCGGATCTCCGTCGAAGCGCTCGCCGACGAGTACCCGACCGCCACCGTGCTCGACCAGACCGAGTTCAAGCAGGCGCAGGCCGCCTCCTTCGACGCCCTGCTGGGGCTCGTCTACGTGCTGTTGTTCCTCGCCATTCTCATCGCCCTCATGGGCATCGCCAACACCCTCGCCCTGTCGATCCTCGAGCGGACCCGAGAGCTCGGCCTGTTGCGGGCGGTCGGAATGACCCGTGCCCAGATGCGGTCGTCGGTGCGGTGGGAGTCGGTCATCATCGCGGTGTTCGGCGCTCTGCTCGGTCTGGTGATCGGCGTGTTCTTCGGGTGGGCCATGGTCACCGCGCTCGCCGACGAGGGCATCGGCCGGTTCGTCATACCCGTTGGTTCGCTCGCGGTGATCGTCGTCCTCGCTGCGCTGGCCGGGGTGGTCGCGGCCGTGCTGCCGGCCCGGCGTGCGGCTCGGATCGACATCCTCCAGGCCATCGCCACGAACTGAGGGCGACCACGGTGAGGGGGCGTGATGCTCCACACTGGGCCGGTGCGCCGGGTATGGACGGGAGTGTTGCTGATCGGGCTGGTCATGGGCGGTTGCGCCGCGCCCGACCCCGAGGACGTGCGGACCGACCCGGCGGACTCACCGCGGGTGACTGAGCGACCGGCCCGCGGCGTCGGTTCGTTCGAGCCGGCACCCGTCGCCACCGATCCGGAACCGGTGTGGGTGGTCGGTGAGGACCCGTTGCCGCTGCGGCCCGACGGGTTCGGGGAGGTGCTGCCGACACCCGAGGTGCTCGTCGACCGCCGCCTGCCGACGGCCGGTGACCTCGACGCGCCACGCGCCGACGAGTTCGAGTCGTCGATCGCCCCCATCGACGACGAGGTTCGCGCCCTCATGGGTGAGACCTGGCAGGAGGGCTGCCCGGTCCCGCTCGAGGATCTCCGATACGTCACGATGAGCTTCTGGGGCTTCGATGGCGACCATCACACCGGGGAGATGGTCCTGCACCACGACGTCGCGGCCGACGTGGTGTGGGTGTTCGAACAGCTCCATGCCGAGCAGTTCCCCCTCGAGGAGATGCGGCTGATCACCACCGCCGATCTCGAGGCCCCGGCCACCGGCGACGGCAACAACACGGCGGCGTTCGTGTGCCGGTCGATCCGGGGTGGGAGTTCCTGGTCCGAGCACTCCTTCGGTCGGGCCGTCGACATCAACCCGTTCCACAATCCCTACATTCGGGACGACGTCGTCCTCCCCGAGCGGGCGAGCGCCTACCTCGACCGCGACGACCATCGGCCGGGCATGGTCCAGCCGGGCGACGTGGTGGTCGAATCGTTCGCCGCCGTCGGTTGGTACTGGGGTGGTGACTGGTCCTCACCGGACTACATGCACTTCTCCCTGACCGGCCGCTGACGCGGGATCGGTAACATCGCTGTTCATGGAGATCGCCGAGGTCATCGAGGTCACCGACGAGCTGGTGGAGGCCTTCGACCGCCTGGTGCCCCAGCTGTCGAGGTCCAATCCGCCACCCAGCCGGGAGGCGCTTCGACTGATCGTCGAGTCGCCGGCGAGTCACCTGCTCGTCGCTCGCGACGAGTCGGGGCACATCGTCGGGAGCCTCACCCTCGTCGTCTTCGCCATCCCGACGGGGCTGCGGGCCTGGATCGAAGACGTCGTGGTGGACGAGACCGCCCGGGGTGCGGGCGTCGGCGCGGAACTCAACCGGTTCGCGATCGACGAGGCTCGCCGGCTCGGTGCCCGGACCGTCGACCTCACCTCCCGTCCGTCCCGGGAGGCGGCGAACCGGCTCTACCGAGGGCTCGGGTTCGTTCCCCGCGAGACCAACGTCTACCGCTACGAGCTCAGCTGAATCTTCTCCCACCGCTCGTTCCGCTGGCGGCGGAGCGGGGCGCTCCTACCGGTGCTCGATGTCGAGCGGGGTCCAGGTGCTGAACACGAGATGCGGTACCCCGAGGTGTTCGGTGACCCGACCTCGTCGCTTCAGCTCCGGGAGGCAGGCCTGACCCGCCTCGGCGCCGACCATCACCATGTACTCGGCGACCGGGAGCAGCAGCGGGCCGGCGTCGATGTCGCCGTCGCGCACCACGGCATCGACCTCGAGGGTGGGCCGGCACGGGTTCGACGGGTCGACGACGTGGCTGTGGTAGATCACGCTTTCGAAGACCGACAGCGCACGGATCTTCACCCCGCCCGTTTCCTCCTGCTGGGTGGACTCACCAGTGGGCGCTACCCGGTCCGCCCTTGAACGGCCCGACCACCGACGAGGTGATCCAGCCGCCATAGAACGTCCCTTCGTTGGCGGTGACCCGCTCCCCGGAGACGAAGCAGTCGAGCTTCTGGGCGTAGAACGCGAACCATCCGGCGATCTCGGCGAAGTCGGGGGTGGGATCGAGGTAGGTCCACGCGGCATCGACCAACTCGCGCTTGCCGACACGAACCGTGAAGTAGGAGGCCTCGCCCTTCCACTCACAGAAGGTCCGGGTGGAGGTCGGTTCGAGCAGATCCTGGCGGACGTCGCGCGGCCGGATGTAGAAGGCCGGAGGCTGGCTCGTCTCGAGCACTCGCACGGCTTGGCGGGTGTCGGCGACGGTCTCGCCGCCGAGGGCGACCCGGACGAGGGTCGTGGTCTTTTCGATCCGCGGCGGGCGGGGGTAGTCCCACACCGACTCCTGGCCGGGTCCTGGCTCGATCCGTTCGGAACTCACGTGGCAGAACCCGTGTAGTCGTCGATCTCGACGTGGTCGTTGATCACGACATCAGGGTACCGGGGACGTGCCCCTTCGGTCAGACCGGGCCCCGCATCCCGGGGCTCAGCCGGCGTCGGTGAGCTCCTCGACCCGGCCGTCGACGTGGCGGGCGAAGCGTCCACGATCGCGCCCGTGGGTGGGCGCCTGGTCGTCCCACGGCCACCCGCCGAACTGGGTGGTCTGGTAGTCGCGCATCGCCTGTTCGATCTCGGCGCGGTCGTTCATCACGAACGGGCCGTACTGGGCGACGGGTTCGCCGATGGGACGCCCCTGCAGCACCAGAGCCTCGACCGCCTCGGATCCGGCGGTGAGCTCGACGGCGACGTCGGGCTGGAGCAGCGCTCCGGTGTCGTAGTCGAGTTGGGTGTCGGCCACCTGCAGGGTGTCGCCCTCGAACACGTAGAGCATTCGGTTGAGGTCGGGGCTCGAACCGGCGGGCAGCATCCAGCTGGCACCCGGGTCGAGGCGGATGTGCCAGATGGCGACGTCGGCGTCGGCCCGTGACGCCCACGACTCCGGGGGCGGCGACGGCGGCTCGGCACCGCCGAGGTTCCCGGCGATGACGGTGACCTCGACCCCGGCCTCGACGTGGCGGGGGATCTCGTGGTCCCACAGCATGGTGAAGTGCGGGTCGACCATCTTGTCGGCGGCCGGCAGGTTCAACCAGATCTGGAACAGCTCGAGGGGGTTCGGGCCGTCGGTGTCGAGGAGGGGGAACATCTCGCTGTGGACGATGCCCTTGCCGGCGGTGACCCACTGGACGTCGCCGCGGCCGAAGCGGGCGGCGGCACCGAGGGAGTCGGAGTGGTCGATGAGGCCCTTGCGCACGTAGGTGACGGTCTCGAAGCCGCGGTGCGGGTGGCCGGGGAACCCGGGCACCGAGTCTCCGTGGTACATCGACCAGCCGTCCTTGCCCGAGAAGTCCATACCGATGTCGCGGTCGTCGATCGGCACGGCGGGCGCCATGTCCGGAGTGCCGGCCGGGTAGGCGTCGTCGTGGTGGGCGCAGAACAGGAACGGGTCGAGAGTGGGCCACTGAGGCCCGAGGGAAACGGTCTGTCGGACGGGGCTCGTGCTCATGTGCTCCAGCTTAGGGCCGGATCTCGTCCATTCCATTCAATCTTGAACGATATGGTCTCGTGAGTTCCGAACTGTGAGCGATTCGTCGCGCTGGGCGCGAAGAACTCCTCACGGTTGCGCGGGGCGGGTGGCTCACGCCTCGATCCAGGCGCTGGGCGAGGCGTCGGGGCGCCCCGGCCGCAGGGGCATGCTGGTCTCGCCTCCGACCTCGTAGCCGAGGCGGGTCAGGATGGGGGCCGCGAAGTTGTCCGGCGACACCTGGTTGTACTGGCTGACCAGCAGCCGGCGGCCGGGTGCGACCACGTTGGCCAGCAGGTGGTCGATCAGGTTGCGCCACCGCTCGTCGCGCACGGCGTCGAGCAACACGTGGACGACGTCGAAGCGTCTGCCCTCGGGGTGCACCCAGCTCTGCGCGTCGCCGATCCAGATCCGGTCGGCCCACTGCGGCAGCCGGGTGCGGGCCAGCGTCACCAGGGGCTCGGAGATGTCGAGGCCGTGGGGCTCGACGCGCACGCCCTTCTCGGCGCACCACTCGACCATGCTCTCCATCAACAGGCCATTGGCGCAGCCCACGTCGAGGAACGTGCCGTCCTGCTCGATTGCATCGCACAGCATCGAGCGAGCCGCACGCCACTCCGATGCGCGTCCGCCGAACCCGGACCCGCCCTGGGGGGTGCCGGCCCGCAGGTAGGAGGTGTCGAGAAGTCGTTGTAGGTCCACTCGGTACTGCTCGTCGGTGAGGTTCACCCGAGCGTCCTCGGCCAGCTCCACCAGGTGAGCGAGAGCGCCGTCGCCCTGCTCGCGCAGCAGCTCGACCGCGTTGGAGGCCGCCCCGGTCCACCAGGCGGCATCGCGGCGATGGGGCCGGGCGCCGGCGTAGCGGGCACCGTCGATCCACATCACCACGTGGCGCCGGTCGCCCGAGCGAGCCAGCACGTGGGTCTCCTGGCGTCGCAAGCCCATCGTTGTCAACGGGATGCGCAGCGCCGCGTCGAGGAGGACGTCCTCGCCCGGCGCGACCGGCCCGGACGGGAGGACGAGTCGCGTGCCCTCGGAGAGGAGCGCGACCTCGCCGCTGCCGATGACGAAGGGAACGAGGGTCAGCTTGCGCACCCGCCTCCAGTCGACCTCGTCGTGGGTGGTGGGTGTGAAGCGCTCGGCGTCGCGGACGAGGCGAGGCCAGCTCGGGTAGCCGAGCTCCATCGCCACCTCGCGCTGGGCGTCGGCGAGTCGGGTCGGGGTGGTGGCCTGCGCAGTCTTGGCGGCGGCGAGGCGCTCCTTGGCGCGGGTTCGGGCCTGGTCGAGGTCGGTCACGATCTGCTCCGGTTCTGCCCGGTGTCCGCGTGACGGGCGGGGAGGAGATCGACAGATCGTCCACTCGCAGAAGGAGGTGGGCTCAGCCCTTCCCGCGGACCGGGTGCGCCCCCGACGCACGCCGTCGAGGTTAGCCGAGCAGCGCCTCGTAGAGGCTGAGATTCTCGTCGTCGAAGCACGCGAAGGTGACCTCGGTGATGCCGTGGCGTTCGGTGTCGAGCCAGGTGCGGGTCGACTCGACGGCGATTCGGGTGGCACGGTCCTTCGGGAAGCCGTACACGCCGGTGCTGATGCCGGGGAACGCGATGGTGGCGAGGTCGTGCTGGGCCGCGAGGGTCAGCGATGTCCGGTAGCAGGAGGCGAGGGTGGCGTCGTGTCGGTCGGTGTGGTCGGCGCCCCAGATCGGGCCGACGGTGTGGATGACGTAGCGGGCCGGGAGGTTCCCGGCCGCACCGATGACGGCGTCGCCCGGTGGGCACCCACCCTGGTCCCGGTAGTGGGCGGTGCTCTCGAAGACCAAGGGGCCGCCGGCCCGGTGTATGGCCCCGTCGACCCCGCCACCGACGAGCAGCTCGGCGTTGGCGGCGTTGACGATCGCATCGACCGCGAGCGTGGTGATGTCGGCCCGTACTGCCACGAGCTCGGTCATGGCGATGACCCTAGTCAGCCGGACCTCGGCGATCTTCTCCGAAACTGCCCCGAGTTTATCGACCTGGGCAAAACTCTGGGAAAGTTCGATGAAGTCCGAGGACCTCTGACCCTGGGCAGCGGCGCGGAGCGGGCGCAGGATCAACGGTGGGCACCCCTTTCACAGGAGGATGGTCATGGGCACGAACACCGATCGGTTGATCATCGAGAGAGCGATCGCCACCGCCGACGTCGAGATCGCCGAGCACCGGATCGTCTCCGCGGGTACCGAGCGGACCTTCGCAGCAGCGAGAGATCTCGACTTCCTCGAGGTCCGCACGCCGCTGCTGGATGCCGCTATCTGGGCTCGCGGTGTGCCGGCGAGGATGAAGGGGGAACCGGCACCGGAGCTGGACTCCATGCGACTGGGCGACGCCTTCGACTCGGGTGAGATGGCGCTGCCCGGGTGGCTGGTGTTGGGCGAGGAACCGGGCCTCGAGCTCGCGTTCGGAGCGGTCGGACGCTTCTGGCAACCCGACATCGAGTGGCGAGACGTGCCCCGCGACGCCTTCGACGACTTCGCCGAGCCCGGCTGGGGCAAGATCGCCGCCGGCTTCTCGGTGCTCCCGTACGGGGGCGATCGCACCCTGCTGACCTACGCCTGCCGGGTGGCGATGACCGACGCCGACTCCCGCCGATTGTTCCGGCGCTACTGGATGCTGGTGCGACCCTTCGTCGGCCACATCTTCCGAGCCACTCTCGCGACGATCGCCACCGACGCCGAGCGATCGGGCTGAGGCATCTGCGAAATCGGCGCGGATGAGAGTAGAAACCGCTGAGCCCGTGCCAACCGATCAGGGGTGGCTGCTCGTCTAGGAGACGTGAGCGAGGCAAGCTGGGGGACCATGCCAGGGGAACCGTTCGAGTTGGCCCCCTACGCGCACGCCCCGCAGGAGATGGATGACTTCCTGCGGGAGCGTTACGCCAGCGTCGTCCGTGTGGTGGCGCTAGCGGTGGGAGACCCGGTCCTGGCCGAGGACGCGGTGCAGGAGGCCTGCGCCCGGTGCTGGAGTCGCCTCCAGCGAGGGCAGTCGTTTGACAACATCGGAGCCTGGATCACCAGGGCTTCGCTCAACTACAGCAAGGACCTGTTCCGTCGAAAGCAGGTCGAGGCTCGTTACCGACAGCGACACGCCGGGGACGATCGAGCGCCTGCGCACGACAACGCCCAGCTCGATCGCGTCGGGATGAAGCTGGCGATCAATCGCCTTCCCCGCAGGCAGCGAGAAGTCATCGTCTTGCACTACTACTCAGACCTATCTGTCGTGGAGATCGCGGATCTCCTCGAGATCAGTCCCAGCACCGTGAAGACGGCGCTTGTGCGTGGGCGTAGCGCGATCGCTGACGCCGACGGAGTGGGCTCACCTGTGGAGGAGGGCTGACCATGAACTCATCCGAACCAGAGGTCGATGTCGACAGCCGGATTCGCTCGGCGCTCCACGAGGCTGCGAATGGGGTGGATCCAGCGATCCCGGACGTCGCTCGGTTCTCGATCGATCGAAAGCGCAGTCGTAGGAAGCGGCACCAGAGAATCGCGTCGGTGGCGGCGCTCAGCGTCGGTCTCCTCACAATCGGAGCGGTTGCCGGGTACGCCCTCCAGAGCCAATCGGATCGGGATGCCGCCCCAATCGCGACTGAGGACGATCAGACCACGACCACCGCTCCCAGTGAGCCTTTACCGTCGATCCTCGAGTCCGCTGTTTCGCCAGACGCCCCGCCCTGGTCGGGCCGGAGCGCGTGGCCTCTCGAGGGATCCACTCCCCAGGTTGCTGCCTGGACCGGAACCGAAGTGCTGGTCTGGGCGGGCTCGGTGCCGATGAACCAGCCGGAAGCCGGCACCTTCGGTCAGATCCTCTCCTACGACCCCGCCTCAGACTCCTGGCGCATTTTGCCGGAGCCACCCGCGCCTGTCGTGTTGCCCAGTTCGATCTGGACACCAGAGGGCCTAGTCGCCTTCGACAGGGATGGGACCGCAGTCCTGCTGGATCGTGATCTCACCGCGTGGACCGACCTTGGCTCGCCACCGACTTGGCGTGATGGGTTTGTGCCGTTCAACCCACGTGTCAACCGCCTCGCCCTGTCCGGAGACCGAGTGGTCGCTCCGTTGGGCGGTGTCTCGCTGAGCGTTCGCACTGGCGAGTGGGAGGTCCTACCCGAGCTTCCACCCCTCGACTTCATCTCAGGTGTCGAAGCCACAGAAGACGATGTTCTGGTCCTCGGTGGTCACAGAGACTCCGAGTACGACATGCACACCAAGGCACTGCTCAGGCTGAACACCGGGTCGAACGTTTGGGAGGTACTACCAGCCCCTCCGATGTTCGGTTCCGCGTTAGCGCTTCGGGCAGAGAGCGACGGCTCTGTGGTCGTCGCGAGCGTCGATGCGTCGACCACCGTGCACAGGCTGCCACGCGGCGGTGACTCATGGCTCGACGTCGGCCCACCCCTGGACGGAGATCAGCCGAACTGCATTCCCAGATTTCTGAGCGGAGAGTCGCTTGTCCTGGACCTGTGCACTCGGGTCGCAAGCTTCGACGGCACAATTTGGGCCTTCGTTGAAACCCCGAGCTACGACGATCGCTACGGCGCTACAGCGATCTCCGCAGGCCAACAGATTCTGAGCCTGTCGTCCAGTGGAACCTGGCAACTGGAGTGAGGTGCTGTCCAAGCGGGTCCTGAGCGCTTAGCCCCAGCGGCTGGTGAGCGTCGCAGGTGCCCAGCGGGGCCATCGCGGGGTCCCGTTGGGAAGCCCGACCACGAACTCAGCGACGACCGAGGGCCCGTCGTGTGTGGAGTTGTCCCAGAACGTCGCCTCGTCGGCCGCGTCGACGGCTGTTGCCACGAGGTCCCACAGCCGCTGGTAGCGCTCACGGATCTTCTCGACCGGCACATCGTGACCACCAGAGGCGACCCGAGCCCTCACGCGCTCGACGGCCAGATGTTCGGGGACCATCAGCACGTGCAACGCGACGTAGTAGTCCGCTGCTCGCGCCCGCTGGACGAGGTCGAGCTTGGAGGGATGGGAGAACACGGTCTCAGCGATCAGCGGCACCTGCCTGTCGATGAGGGCGTCCCTGGTCGCGGCGGCGACCTCTGCCGCCTCATAGGAGTGCGCGGCTGGGTCCTCAGGCCAGCGGTTCCTTGCGATCTCGTCCGCGTTCACGAATCGCGAGCCGGGAAGGTTGGGCGCTGTGACATAGCGGACGAAGGTGGACTTCCCGGCCCCGTTGGGGCCGACCACCAGATCGAGCCTCACTCGATGACGGAGGTGGTGCCGTCAGGGTGGTGCTCGACGAGCAGGCCGCTCTCATCGAGGGCAACGGTCGTCACCCCTTCTGCGGCGAGACGAGCACCGAACGACATGGCTTGGGCCTGCTCGCGAATTGCGACGCTGTGCTCGGCATTGACGACCTCGCGCTCCTCCGCGCTGAGCTGCGACAGCGGGAGCGTTCCTTGGATGGCGGCTTCGACCCGTCGCCGCTGGTTGGAGTGCCTGCTCGACACCGCGCGCCCGAGTCGAGCCCAGTGCGCGACCTGCTGGGTGGCGGAACGACTTTCCTGCTCGCCTGCCTCCCGGGCGGCGTCGAGGAGGTCGGTGTCGATGCGGGTTGGCGTCGTCCTTGCCTTGGCCATGGGTGCTCACCTCCCTCGGCGGAGTCCTGCCACAGTGGGAGTGTAGCAATCTGCTACAGCGGAATCTAGTAGCCGAACTGGCGGCGGCGCTCGATGAGCCATTCGCTGGCGGTGAAGGTGTCCTCGTCGCGGTCGGCCTTGCGCTCGTTGCAGGCCCGGCAAGCGAACACCATGTTGATCAGCGCGTTCGTCCCGCCCTTGGAGCGTGGGTACCGGTGGTCGACGGTGCGGTCGAGTCCGACCTCGGAGGAGAAGGCCGCGCCGCAGTAGAAGCAGTGGGTACCTCTGTCGCGGTTGGCCCGGGCGGCGACGTCGGCGGCTCGATGGTCCGACCGTCGCTTCCACCACACGACCAACCAGGCGAGCACGACTCAGCCCTCGCCGGCCTCGTCGGCGACCTCGGACAAGGGCGGCAGGGCCCGCCGGATGTGGGCGTCGATGTGGGGGATGGCGAACTCGATCCACCCGTAGCGGGGCGAGAACACGAGCCCTTCGCGGATCAGCCGGTCGCGGAAGGCCGCGACCTCGGGGGTCGTCTTGCCGAGCGTGGCCGCGACCTCGCCGGAGCGGTGGGGGCCCGAGCCGAGAGACGCGAGGGCTCTCGCGTAGGCCACCTCGGATTCGGGGATGCGGGCGATGCGCGAGGCGAAGAACGACGCGTCGAGTGCCAGGCGGGCGGCGGGGGAGGCCCGCTCGACGTCGTCGGCGGAGATCGGCTCATCGAGGGCGGCGTTCCACGTGTGGTACGCCCACACCTGCACGAAGAAGGGGAATCCGTCGGAGCGATCGATCACGGTGTCGATCGCGTCGGTGGACCAGCTGACCGCCAGCTCCTTGGACGGCGCCACCACGGCGTCGCGGACCTGTTCGGGGGTGAGCGGACCGAGTTGGTCGACGGTGAACATCCGCTCGGCGTAGGTGGAGGCCTTGGCTGCGATGCCGACCAGGTTGGGGAGACCGGCGAGCAGGCACCACAGAGGAAGAGCGTCCTGGCCGCAGCGGTGGACCCCGGCGAGGATGCGACGAAGGTCCTCGTTGTCGAGCATCTGGGCTTCGTCGAGGGCGAGCATCACCCCCAGTTCTTGTTCGCCGGCGGCCGCGGCGACGTCGACGAGCACGTCGGCGAGGGCCTCGCGGTCGGGGGAGCGGGC
>SKKL01000211.1 GCA_007121465.1 Acidimicrobiales bacterium
GCGACAGCGGCAGAGGCCCGTCAAGTCCGGGCTGAGCAGATCTCACAACACATTGCGGATCTGACGTTCGAGTTCGTCGATGGCGCGGCGGATCTCCTGGAACGACGACGGGTGCAGCTCCTCGCCCAGGTCCTCGAGGTCGCCCCTGAGCGACTCGATCTGGTCGAGGGCATCGTCGTCACCGTCACGCGCCTTGTCGGCGGCATCGGCTGCCTTGTCCGCGAGGTTGTCCCGCGCGCTCTGGTCGATCTCGCCGTTGGCGAGCGCTGCATCGGCGGCGTCCACGAACTCCTCGAGAGCGGAGTCCAGGTCCGAGGCATCCGCCTCGGGAGGAACCGTGGTGGTGTCGTCAGGTTCCGGATCCGCTTCCTCGTCGGGTTCCGGCGCCGGGTCCTCATCGGCCGACTCAGGATCGTCGGGCGGGGTCTCGGGGGTGGGTTCGGTGTCGGGAACCTGCGGGTCAGCAGGCGGGCCGGCCTCGTCGGCGTCGAACCAGCCGCTCGCCACCGCCACCAGAGCGAGGATGATCAGGACGACGGCCAGCGCCGCCCACCAGAGCGCCGTGCCACCCCGCCGACCAGGCGGCGATGCTGCGACTTCGGTGTCCGCCGGTGGCCGGCCCGCCGTCGCGGTCGACGCCTCGGCGGGGATCGGGCTGACGGCTGTCGGCGCTGCAGCCGCCGGGGCGAGTGCCGCCGGGGCGAGTGCCGTCGGGGCGACGGCGTACGCGCTCGTGGCGCCCGGATCCTCGCCGACCAACTGTGAGAGGTCGGCCGCCATCGCCCGTGCGTCGGCGTAGCGACGATCGGGCTCCTTCGCCAGTGCTCGGGCCACCACCCGATCGAATCCAGCGGGAAGACCCGGCACCAGGGTCGACGGGACGGGAGGAGCTTCGGTCATGTGCTGGACCGCCACGGCCACCGGCGAGTCTGCGCGGAAAGGACGTTCACCGGTTGCGGCCTCGAACAGGACACAGCCGAGGGCGTAGAGGTCCGAGCGAGGGCCCGCCGGTTTCCCGCTGGCCTGTTCGGGCGACAGGTAGCCGGTGGTGCCGATCACCGTGGCGGTCTCGGTCAACGACGTGGACTCGGGCCCCCGCACGATGCCGAGGTCCATGAGCTTGGCGCCCTGGGAAGGCGTGATCATGATGTTGGCGGGCTTCACGTCGCGGTGGACGAGTCCGACATCGTGGACCGCCTGAAGGGCACTGGCCACCGCGACTCCCACCCCGACCGTCTGGTCGAGATCGATCCGTCCCTCCCTGGCCAGGCAGTCAGCCAGGGTCTCCCCGTCGAGGAACTCCATCACCAGGTAGTTCGCGTCGCCGTCGACACCGGCGTCGTAGAGGGCGACCATCGAACGGTGGTTGAGCGACGCTGCCGCGGTGGCTTCCCGGCGGAATCGTTCGATGAAGGTGGGGTCACCGGCGAGGGAGGCGTGGAGAATCTTCACCGCGACCCGACGACCGAGCACCCGGTCGCGCGCCTCCCAGACCTCCGCCATGCCGCCCCGCCCGACGACTCGAATCAGTTCATAGCGATCGGACAGCGTTCGGTTCGGCATGTCGGGCCAACCGTACCTGGCGCCCCTTCGCCCTCGCCCTCACCTGTAACCGCGGCCGGGCGATCACGACGAGGGTCCCGACCCACCCATTCCCGCTCAAGGAGCACCACCCGACCATGCACCACCGTCCTCTGCGCGCCCTCATCGCCCTCTTGCTGGCTACCGGCCTCCTGGCCGCCTGCGGCAACGACGATGACGACTCAGCGGCGCCCGGAACCGACGACAACGAAACCACCGCACCCGCCGACGACAACGGCGACAACGGCGCTGGAGGGGGCGAGACCTGGCCGCCCGACGAGGGCCGCGGCGAGGGCGCGGCGGGCACGGTCACGATCGACGGTGCCACCTACGGCATCGACGCCGTACGCGAGTGCGACCTGACCGACTTCTTCGACGGCGACGACCGCGAGCGCACCTACATGGTCGAAGGCATCGGCCTCGAGGACCCCGACGACGAGTGGTCCGGCGACGTGGTCGTCACCGCCTACACCGGCACCATGTCGAATCCCGACAAGGACATGCAGGGAATCGAGTGGAGCGGGCCCGAAGGCCGCTACGAGGGCCTCGCCAGCGGGACCGGCGACTCGTGGACCGTGGTGATGGATGGTCTGGACGGGCCTCCGCTCGACCTCGACGGCGACCGGATCACCGGCGAGCTGAACCTGCGTTCCCACCTCGGCAGCCCGCCGGTCGACGCCACCGTCGACCTGGCCACTCCCACCACCGGGCCCGTCGACTGCGACTGATCGTGCCGACGGGGCCGCTTCGGACTCCGGTGTAGGGAGCCCTCCGCACGGGTAGTGCCGGTATCGGTAGTCCCGAGAGGAGTTCGCACATGAACGAGGGTTTCATCTTCGTCCTCGCGCTTGCTGTGGTCGGCGTGGTTGTGATCGTGCTGTTGCTACGACGCACACCGAAGCATGCCGAAGAGGCCGCGGGCCACCACGACGAACGCGCCGACACGACGAGCGAACAGCTCTACGGCGGTGCCAGTCGCCCGGCGGGACCCGACGCCGAGGATCCTCCCGAATCGCGTCCGACACCGTGACGGGGGGATCACCGGCGCTGAGCCGCGCCACGAAACCATGACTCTTCCTCGCTACCGGACCCGCTCGACCAACGTGTTGGTCATCGGGGCCGGCGGTGGGGGCCTCCGGTCCGCAGTAGCCGCCCACCAGGGCGGCGTCGAGGTGCTGGTCCTCAGCAACCGTGCGCGCCACGACGCGCACACCGCGCTGGCGGCGGGTGGGATCAATGCCGTGCTCGGTTCGGTCGACCCCGACGACACCTGGCAACAACACGCCCACGACACGCTCGTGGAAGGACACCACCTCGGCGACCCCCGCGCGGTCGAGATCCTCGCCCGCGAGGCCCCCGAGGCGGTTGAGGAACTCGCCGAGTGGGGATGTCCGTTCGACCGAACGCCGGAGGGCCGGATCGATCAGCGCTTCTTCGGCGCCCACACCTTCCGACGGACCTGCTACATCGGCGATCTCACCGGTCGGGCCGTCCTGAGGACCATCGCCGACCAAGTCGACGCTCTCGGCATCGAGGTCGCCCACGGCCACGGCGTGTCGCACCTCCTCGTGCACGACCAGCGGTGCTTCGGCGCCCTCACCTTCTCCCTCGACGACGGGACACCGACGGTGGTCGTCGCCGACGCCGTGATCCTCGCCACCGGCGGCCACACCCGCCTCTGGCGCAACAGCAGTTCACGGCGGGACGAGAACACCGGCGAAGGGATCGCACTCGCCCTCCGGGCCGGGGCCCGGGTCGCCAACCTCGAGCTGGTGCAGTTCCACCCCACCGGGCTCACCCACCCCGAGGGGTGGGCAGGAACGCTGGTGACCGAGGCGGTGCGAGGCACCGGAGGGCGCCTGTTCAACCACGACGGCGAACGGTTCATGGAGCGCTACGACCCCGAGCGGCTCGAGCTCGCCCCCCGTGACGAGGTCGCGGCCGCATGCGCACGGGAGATATCCGAGGGTCGCGGCACCGAAAACGGTGGCGTTCTGCTCGACGTGACGCACCTCGATCGCGAGGTCGTCAACTCGAAGATCCCCGGGATGCGACGCCAGCTCATCGAGGCTCAACTCCTCGACATCCTCGACGCACCGATCGAGGTGGCACCGACCGCGCACTACACGATGGGGGGAATCGTGGTCGATCACGAGGATCTCCGCACCGACGTCGACGGCCTGTTCGCCGTGGGTGAGTGCACCACGGGCGTTCACGGTGCCAACCGTCTGGGCGGCAACTCCTTGGCCGAGGTCGTGGTGTTCGGGCGCCGGGCGGGCGAGGCGGCCGCCGCCTACTCCCGCTCGAGCGGAGGCGGCGAGCGCGACACCGACACCATCGGCGCCGCCATCGACGAACTCGACCATTGGGCGCGACCGGGTGACGAGCTGGCACTGCCGGTACTCCACGGACTTCGCGAGGCGATGTCGGACGGATGCGGGGTACAGCGCGACGAGCAGGGCCTCGCCGCGACCGCCGACCGCCTCACGTCGTTGCGGAACCGGATCGAGCGTCTCGACGGCGAAGGGACCTCGATGGGGTGGATGCCCCTGGCGCGATCGATCGCGTTGCGAGGAGGAGCGCTGGTTGCCGAGGCAACAGTGCGGGGCGCGAGGGAGCGACGGGAGAGCCGCGGGGCTCATCGGCGCGCCGACCACCCGTCGACGAGCGACGAGCGGGTGGCCCTCGACGTGACCCTCCACGGTTCGGGGGAGCTGTCCGTCGCCCGGCGTCCGATGCCGCCGTCCCCCGACTTCGGACCAGGGCTCGACGGCGGCGGCACCCTCATCGACGCCCAACGCCTGCTCGAGTAGAGCCCCGTTCGTCAGGGGCGACGCCACAACACGAACGGCAGCAGGAGACCCGACCCCGCCGCCCGGAGCCCGTCGGCCACGACCGTCATGGTCCAACCCGACCGCCACTGGTCGTCGATGACCAGGCCCGGGTCGACCGGCAGGTCGCCCCCCTCGGCGCGCCCGAACTCGAAGGAGTCGATCACGTTGGCGGCCTGGGTGATCGAGTTGTCCATCTCGGACTGCGGTGGCGCGTCGCTCCGAACCCGGCGAACGGCGTCGACCAGCTCCAGGTTCCCCACCTCGGACAGGCGCCGGGCCAACCCTTCGACCAGCAGCGGCCGGGTGCGCGAGGGCACCCAGGTGACCCAGGTGGGTCGCCGACCCCAGGGCCACGCCTTCATACTGGCGGCCACGCCCCGCAACAGCTCGTCGTCGGGCGCAGCATCGGCACCGGCGAACAGGGGTCCCAACACCTCAGCCCAGCCCGGGTCGTTCCCGAACGCCAAGGCACGGCCCTCCTCAGGTCGGCGATCGGGCTTGATGTTCCCCGTACGCACCTCGAGCCCCCGGGGCCACTGCTTGCGGGGTTCGAGCACCACCACCGCCGACCGCAATGCCTGGCGGGCCGTGGCCACCGCGGCCTCGTCGATCACCGCGTCGACCGTCACGCCGGTGCAGTTGTCGCAGCGACCACAGTCGACCGCCCCAGGGTCGTCGAGCTGCTCGCGGAGGAAGCGGAGGCGACACCCGGTGGTGTGTTGGTAGGCGATCATGGCGTCCTGCTCGGCGCGGCGGGCGGCGGCGAGAGCCTGGTAGCGATCGGTGTCGTAGGACCACGTCTGGGTGGTGCGGACCCACGCCGACCCGTCGCGATCGACTGCGCTCTCGACGTCGAGGACCTTGAGCAACGCCTCGAGGCGACCTCGACGCAGGTTGACCAGCGCCTCGAGGTCGGGGATCGAACACGGCCCGTGGGTTTCGAGCGCCCGCAGCACCTCGGTCACGGTGTCCTCGGGCGGCATGGCCGTCGCCACGAAATAGGCCCAGATGTCGCGTTCGGCGGTCGTCGGGACGAGCACCACCTCGGCATCGACCGACCCGCGGCCGGCTCGGCCCACCTGCTGGTAGTAGGCGATGGGCGACGATGGTGACCCGAGGTGGACCACATACGCGAGGTGGGGATTGTCGTATCCCATCCCCAGCGCGGAGGTGGCCACGACACAGGCGAGCTCGCCCGCATCGAGGGACCCCTCGATCTGTTCGCGAACGGTCGCCGGCGTGGCCCCCGTGTAGCTCGCCGCTGACACGCCGAGCCCGACGAGGTGGTCGGCCACCCGCTCCGCCTCGGACACGGTGAGGCAGTAGACGAGGCCGGGCCCGGCACGGTCGAGGACGAAGCGGCCGAGCCAGGCCAGTTGCTCGGCCGCGCCCGGCAGATTCACCACACCCAGGTGCAGCGATGTCCGGTCGAGCGAGCCCCGGAAGGTGCGGGTGTGCTCGCCGATCTGGGCGGCGACGTCGGCCTCGACCCGCTGATTGGCAGTGGCGGTGGCGGCGAGGACTGGAACTCCGTCGGCCAACCCGGCCAGCACATCGGCAATTCGTCGGTAATCCGGCCGGAAGTCGTGACCCCAATCGGAGATGCAGTGGGCCTCGTCGATGACGAGCAGGCCCACCCGGGCAGCCAGCTCGGCGAGCACCTCGGCCC
>SKKL01000222.1 GCA_007121465.1 Acidimicrobiales bacterium
CCAGCATCGGAGCGACACCGGTGGCCAAGGGCGTCGAGACGGCCGAACAGCGCGACGTGCTCGTCGGTCTCGGCATCGAGCTCGGCCAGGGGCACCTCTTCGCCCCCGCCGGCCCGATCGGATCGGTCCTCGGCGTCGCCTGAGGCCAACGCCCCGGACGCCCCTACCCGGATGAGGACTACTACGGGGGATCCTCGACGTAGCGATGGGCGGCCGCCTCGAGGCTGAGGCCGAGCTGGTTGGCGAGCGAGGCCAGCCAGGCGAGAACGTCGCCGAGCTCGTGGAGCTGTTGGTCGGGAGTGCCCTTGCGGACCGCCTGGGCGAGCTCGCCCATCTCCTCACACAACCAGGCGACGGTGGGCGGTATGCCCCGCTCCCGGTCGGCCTCTCCGTAGACCTCGTCCATCAGCATCTGAAAGTCTGCGATCTCCATGCGGGCCCCACGTTAGGGTCCCGCCGATGGCCACCGACGTGTTCTACATGCGCCACGGCGAGATCGCCGCGAAGGAGCCCGGTGACCTGGGCCTGTCGCCGGCGGGGCGAGAGATGGCCGCTCAGGCGGGTCGTGTCCCTGCGGTCGACATCTCGGCCGATGTGCCGTACTGCTCGATCACGCACCTCGTGTGGCACGAGGGCCAGGTCCGGGTGCGGGCCTTCGCGTCGACCGAACACCTCGATGAGGTGCGCACCACTCGCGCGGACTGAACGTCAGCCGCCCGCCTGTGCCGCCAACGGGAAATCTCGTGGTTGGAGCACCGTTGCGGTGCTGGAACCACGAGATGTGGACTGGTCCGACGAAAATCTGGTCGGGTAGGCGGGATTTGAACCCACGACCTCCTCGTCCCGAACGAGGCGCGCTACCAAGCTGCGCTACTACCCGGTGCCGGGCGAACCCGGCGGATTGATCAGGCTACCCGACGGCGTCGCGGTCAGGCCAAGGCGGAACGGGACTGTTCGACCCGCTCACCGGCGAGCACCTTGCGGACCGCTCGCTGCAGCGAGAAGGCGTCGATCGGCTTCACCAACCACCCGTCGGCCCCCGAGGTGCCGGCGAGGAAACGGTCGTCGCCGCGGTCGAGCAGCAACAGGACCTTCACCGGGTT
Organism: Acidimicrobiales bacterium; assembly: GCA_007121465.1. Taxonomy (GTDB): domain Bacteria; phylum Actinomycetota; class Acidimicrobiia; order Acidimicrobiales; family SKKL01; genus SKKL01. The sequence goes on from SKKL01000222.1 coordinate 1,104, forward strand.
CAGCCGTCCCGCACCCGCTTCCAGACGAAGCGAGTGGCAGGTGGCGATACCGCCCATGCTGCCGATCTGCATGTCGAGGATCACCAGCTCCGGCGCGAGCGCAGCGACCGCTTCGACCACTTCGGCGCCCCGGTGGACGCGGGACACCTCGGTGTCGGCGTCGGCGAGGGCAGCCACGACGTCGTCGCGGATCCAGTCAGCATCGGTGGCGATCAGAACGTTGGACACAGTGGTGAGGCTAGCGTCGGGACGGCCTCGGCCTCCATCTCGGCTCTCGTCGGGGGTGGTGAGGTTTGGCTCCTTGCGCGACGGGGCATGATGGGCAAGGCTCGACCGACGAGCGACCAGGGAGATGAGTGTGCTCGAGATCCAGATCGAGGAGACCGCGGACCACGCCGTGTGCCGACCGGTGGGCGAGCTCGATGCCTACACCGTCGGGCAGTTCCGTGAGTCGCTCGGGAACCTCGCCACCAGCTCACGTCTGATCATCGACCTCTCCGAGGTGCCGTTCATGGACTCGGCCGGTCTCGGGGCCCTCATCGGGGGCATCCGTCGTGCCCGGGAAGCAGGCGGGCAGGTCGCCGTCGCCTGCAGCCGTCCGACCCTCACCCGGCTGCTCCACACGACCGGCTTCGACCGCATCGTGCCAGTCACCGAGTCGATCGAGGCCGCGGTGACCGCCCTCGACGAGGACGCCGCCGCCGCCGGCTGACCCGCCGTCACGCGGTCCCGTACAGGGCCGCGGCGATCTGTTCGAGGCCGGCGAGATCGGCGACGTCGCGGTCGAGCACCGGGACGGTCACGAGGGGGACACCTCCGATCGCCTCGACGAGGTCGGCGAGCAGTGCCGTCTCGGAGTCCGAGCCGTCGCACAGCTCGATCACCGTTGCGCACAGGTCGCCGAGGCTGGTGCCGGCCTGGGATCTCGCCACCTCCCGGAACCGGCCCGGGTCGCCGCTCATGGGTCGCGGCTGCACCCTGTTGGCCACCACGGCCCGGATGTCGATGCCCTCGGCCTCGAGCCGCTCGGCGAACCACCTCGCTTCGGTCAGCGCGTCGGCGCGGGGCGCGGTGACGAGCACGAACGCCGTCGTCGGGGATCGGAACCGGTCGGCCACCTCGTGTGCCCGGTCCCGGAACCCCTCCTCGAGACCTTCGAAGGCCGAGAAGAACTCGACGGCGTCCTCGACGACCGACGCGCCCACCACCTTCGACACGGTGCGCACGAACGCTCCGGTGGCGACCCCGACCGCCCGGGTCATGCGGCGGGTGGGGGCCATGAGCACCCGGTAGAGCCGATGGTCGAGGAACCGGGTGAGGGTCGTCGGAGCGTCGACGAAGTCGAGAGCGCTGCGGGTCGGCGGAGTGTCGACCACCACCAGATCGAACCGCTCGTCGCCGGCGAGGTCGTGGAGCTTCTCGGCTGCCATGTACTCGTGGGTGCCCGACAGGGCGTCGGCCATGTTCTGGTAGAAGGGGTTGGCGATGATGCGCTCGGCCTGATCGGGGCTGGCGTGACGAGCGATGAGGCGATCGAAGGTGGCCCGGGGATCGAGCATCGCCGCCCACAGTTCTCCCGGTCCGACCCCCTCGATCCGGACCGGCTCGTCGCCGAGGCCTCCCGAACCCAGTCCCAGCGCGTCGGCCAGGCGCCGCGCCGGGTCGACGGTGACCACGACCACCCGGCGCCCGGCCCGAGCGGCGGCCAGGCCCAGCGCGGCGGAGGTCGTCGTCTTCCCCACGCCGCCGGACCCCGCGCAGATCACGACATCGTGGCCGCTGAGCAGCTCGACCAAGCCCCAGCGCTCTGCATCGGCGAGTGGCTCGTTCATGTGGCGTCCCCCCTTGTGGGGGTGACCGTCCGCTCGTCGAGGGCGTTGATGCTGTCGAGCATGGCCCGAGCGAGGAGGTCGACCTGGCGACGGCCGACATCGGCCTCGGACACCGCCGGAAGATGGATCTGGGGGAGGGGCAACTCCCGGGCCAGCCGCTCGAGCTGTTCGGCCTGGACCTCGGCGCGGGCCTGACGGAAGGCCGAGGCGCGCTCGATGGTGGCGATCTCGTCGTCGGTGAGCGCGATCCCGGCCTCCTGCGCGAGCTCGGCCACGGGCTGGCTCGTGGGCGGCGGGGGAGTGGCGACCCGGTTCACCACGAGCGGCCCGAGCGCGATGCCGAGCTCGTCCTCGAGTTGGTAGGCGGTCTGGACGACCTCGGTCACCGGCGTCTCCTCGGGGATGGTGACGAGCAGCACCCGTGTGCGGTCGGGGTCGGTGAGCAGGGCGAGGGCATCACGGGCCTGGGTGTGGATCGGCCCGACCTGGACCGAGTCGAGGAGCAGAGCGGGCGCTCGGAGGAAGCTCACCGCGTGGCCCGACGCGGGAGTGTCGAGCACGAGGAGCTGGTCGGTCGACGCCCGCTCGAGTTGCTTGACCTTGCCGAGGAGGAGGATGTCGCGAATACCGGGGGCAGCGGTGGCGACGATCTCGAGCGCCCCGCTGCGGGCGAGACGCCGGGAGATCCGGTCGAGGCCGTGGTCGGTGAGGTACTCGACGAGCGCGTCGTCGGGGGTGAGGGTGCGCGCCGTCACCGACCCCGCGCCGGGAGGGTCACCCGGGTCCCACAGGATCGACTCGTGATAATCGGGCTCGTCACGGTCGAAGCGAGCGCCGAGACCGCTCGACTCCTCGACCTCGACGAGGAGGGCGTCGCGCCGCGCTCGGGACGCGGCACGAGCCAGCACGGCGCTCACCGTCGTTTTGCCCACGCCGCCCTTCCCGGCAACGATGGCGAGCCGGGATGCTGCGAAGAACCGGGCAGGATCCACAACGTTCCCTTCGCCTCCGGAGACCTCCTTGCGCAGACTAACCAGCGTCGGCGTGCTCCTACTCGCACTGGCAGCGATCGTGGGCACGGTGCCCGCCGCCGCCCAGACCGACGGCGAGCCCGAGACCGAGGTCCCCGACGCCGACGCGAACGCGGACGCCGACGAGTCGACCGATCCCGGCTTCGTCACCGTCATCGAGGTCAACGGCCTGATCGACGACATCCTCGTCGACTTCATCGTCACCTCGATCGACGAGGCCGAGGAGTCCGGTGCCCGGTACCTCGTGATCCACCTCGACTCCCCGGGTGCGGTCGTGTCCGACGACGACCTGGTCGAGCTGGCGCGACGTATGCAGGATGCGGAGGTCCCCATCGCCACCTGGATCGGTCCCTCCGGCGCGCGGGCACTCGGCGGTGCCGCCCAGCTCGTCGCCCTCACCGACCCGGTCGGAGTGTCGATCGGGGCCCGCATCGGACGCACCGGCGAGTCGATCCTTCCCCAGGACGAGTTCGGCCCCCTCTTCGGCGACGCCGGCCGGTTCCTCGTCGACGACACCGTCGGCCACGAGCGGGTCCTCGAGCTGGGGATCGCCCCCGAGGAGGCCCTCACCCTCGGTTTGTTCGCGCTCAGCCTTCCCGGCTTCGAGTCCACCGAAGTGGTCCAGGACGGAGAGCCGAGCCGTGAGCCCCTCACCGTCGTGCGCTTCAGCCAGCTCGATCTGCCCTCGGAGATCTTCCACACCGTCGCCAGCCCCGAGGTCACCTATCTCCTGCTCGTCATCGGACTGTCGCTGCTGATCTTCGAGCTCTACACCGCCGGGGTCGGCATCGCGGGAATGGTCGGTGCGGCCTCGGTCGTCCTGTCCTCCTACGGCCTGTGGGTGCTCCCCGTCCAGCCCTTTGCCCTGGTGCTGATCTTCGTGGCGTTCTTCGGCTTCACCGTCGACGTGCAGACAGGCGTCCCGCGGGTGTGGAGCGCCATCGGAGGGGTCTGCTTCGTCGCCGCATCGCTGTTGTTCTTCGACGGGCTGTCGATCTCGTGGATCACCCTCGCCATCTCCTTCGTGGGCGTGGCGCTCACCTTCATCGCCGGTATGCCGGCGATGGTCCGTACCCGCTTCTCCACCCCCACGATCGGGCGCGAGTGGATGATCGGGGAGTCCGGTGTGGCCCGGGGCGAGGTCTCCCCCGACGGGATCGTCTTCGTGCGGGATGCTCCCTGGAGGGCCCGCACCAACCGGGCGACACCCATCGCCGACGGCGAGTCGATCCGGGTGGTCGACATCGAGGGCCTGGTGCTCGAGGTCGAGCCGGTCGACGGGGCTGCTCGCGACTACCGAGATCGGGAGCACTGATACCCAGCGAGCACTGATACTTAGCGAGCACTGACACCTTTCGATCCCTCTCGGCCCTCTCCGCTTCGCCTGACCGAAAAGTGACCCTTGTCGCATGCCGTTGGGCGGTTGTAGGGTCGTTCCACGGAAGGGGGACTGAGTGTGAGTGCACAGAGGACCGAAGACGCCTGGCAGGTGAAGGCAGCCTGTCGGGGGCCTCAGGCGGCGGTGTTTTTCCCGCCCCCGCAGTTCGAGCGCAAAGAGGAGAAGCTGGCCCGGGAGTCGAGGGCGAAGGCGATCTGCGCCGATTGCTCGGTACGCCAACCCTGCCTCGAGTACGCCGTGGCGATCCGTGAACCGCACGGGATCTGGGGTGGGCTCAACGAGAACGAGCGTCGCCAGCTCCTCGCCTCCGAGCTGAGCTGAACGCCCCGGGGCCGAAGGCCCCGGCCCGACAACCTCGCCGCGACGGCTTCGCCGGGCCCGGTGGCCGGTAGCCTGGAACGGTCATGCCTGTCATCGCCCTGCTGTTCTTGGTGGTGCCGATCGTCGAGTTGGTGGTCATCGTCTACGCCGCTCAGACCATCGGGACCCCTCAGACCTTGTTGCTCCTCCTCGTGGTGAGCGTCGTCGGCGCGTGGCTGGTGAAGGTCGAGGGCATCGGGGTGTGGCGGCGATTCATCACCACGGCCAGCCGTGGCGAGATGCCCCACCGAGAGATCGTCGACGGGGTTCTCATCCTCGCCGCCGGAGCCTTCATGCTCACGCCCGGCTTCGTCACCGACGTGGTCGGTCTGCTGTTCCTCGCCCCGCCGAGCCGCGC
>SKKL01000230.1 GCA_007121465.1 Acidimicrobiales bacterium
CCACCAGCGCGGCATAGAGCGAGCGCAGCGCGGACCAGTCGGTGGTGCCGCTCGTGCGCCGGGCGCAGTGAGCCGATTGGATGGCGGCTTCGAGCTGGAACCGACCGATGCGACCGAGCTCGTGGGCGCGACGAAGGTGCTGCTCGCCTCGCTCGATCAGTGCGGCGTCCCACCGGCTCGGATCCTGCTCGTCGAGGGGAACGAACGCACCGGTTCCGTCCACGCGGGCCGGCGCCCGGGCGAGCGACAGGGCGATGACTGCCGCCAGCCCCAACGCCTCGGGCTCGTCGGGGAGGAGGTCAGCGAGGAGCTCGGCGAGCTGGAGCGACTCGGTGACCAATCCGTGGCGAGCGGTCGCCCCGGCGATTCCGTGCCAGTCGATGGCGTAGGCGCCGTAGACCGCTTCGAGCACCTCGGGCAGCCGGTCGGGCATCGCCGATCGGTCGGGCACCACGAACGGCACTCGGGCGTCGCGGATCTTGCGCTTGGCCCGCACCAGGCGCTGGCTCATCGTGCTGGCGGGCATGGTGAAGGCGGTGGCGATCTGGTCGGCCCGGAACCCGAGCACGGTCTGGAGCATGAGCGGGGTGCGCACGGGCGGCGAGATGGCGGGGTGGGTGCAGACGAACAGGAGCTCGAGACGGTGGTCGCCGATGGCGTCGGGGTCGACCGTGCCCGGTTCGAGGTCAGTGAGGAGCGTGGCCGGCGAGTCGGCGGCGGCGGCGAGCGGCGCCGCCGAGCGGAAGGCGGCGGAGCGATACCGGTCGCGTTGGCGGTTGCGGGCCACCACCAGCAGCCAGGCCTCGGGGTTGTCGGGCACGCCGTCGCTCGGCCACCGCCGCAGCGCCTGCTCGAACGCATCGGCGAGCGTGTCCTCGGCAGCGGCGATGTCGCCGGTGGGAGCGGCGAGCAACGACACGAGTCGGCCGTAGGAGGCGCGGGCCACTCGCTCGGCCCGCACCTCCGGCGGCTCGTTCGGGTCGTGGGTCAGGTTCGCCACGCGCCGTCGTGGAAGCTGATGGCGGCGGGCCGCACCTCGATCGTTCCCCACTGGGCGGCGGGGCACTGCTCGGCCCAGGCGAGGGCGGCGTCGAGGTCGGGCACGTCGATGACGAACACCCCGGCGAGCATCTCCTTGGCTTCGGCGAAGGGGCCGTCCTGCACCTTCAGATCGCCGTCGCGCAGGGTGACGGTGGTGGTGAGCGGGCTCGGGGCGAGGATCTCGGCGGCGAGCAGCACCCCGGACGAGTCGAGCGACTTGGCGTAGGCATCGAACGCGGCCTGGGCTTCGGCCATCTCGTCGTCGGGGATCTCGCCCTCGGCGGGCTCGATGTGGTGCAACAGCAGTGAATAGCGCATCAGGTTCACCTCGTAGTCATGGGTCCAGACTGCCCGAGTGGCGGGCAGTCATCTCCATGACGATCGACACCCGCCCCGATCGACACCCGCCCCACCGCGGAGCCGAGATCAGCCGCCCCGCACCGGCAGACCGGCCTCGGCGTAGCAGGCCTCGATGATCCGCATCGTGGCGACGGCGTCGACCCCGCCGGTGGGCAGGTTCGCCCCGTCGAGCACGGCGGCGACGAAAGCCCGGAGCTGGTGGACATAGGTCGCTTCACCCTCGACCGTCTCGGTGGTCGAACCCTGGGGGGTGTCGACCACGAGACGATGGCCGAGGTGCGGAGCGAGCGGGTTCTCGACCAGCACCGTCCCGTCGGCACCCGTCACCTCGAGCTTGGCTCGGACCTCCACGTCAGGGGCCATCGACGTGACGACTCGTGCCTCGATGCCATCGGGGAAACGCAGGGTGGCCTCCATCGAGAGGTCGATCCCCGGTTCGCCTTCGACCACCTCGACCCGTTCCACCTCGGGTTCACCCCGGGCTGCGAACCGGGCCCACTGCACCGCGTAGCAACCGAGGTCCATCATCGCCCCACCGCCGAGACGGGGATCGTGACGGAGGTCGGACAGGTCGGGGATCGGGACGCAGAAGACCGCCTCGATGTGGCGGACTGGGCCGACCTCGCCTCCCTCGATGATCTCGCCGAGCCGAGCTGCGAGGGGGTGGTAGCGCCAGTGGAACGCCTCGCAGAGGACCAGCCCGGTCCGTTCGGCGACCTCGACCATGTGCAGCGCCTGAGCGGTCGTGCACGCGAACGGCTTCTCGCACAGGACGTGCTTGCCGGCCTCGAGCGCCGCGACCGTCCACGGCTCGTGGCCTGACGGCGGGAGGCCGACATACACCGCGTCGATCTGGTCGGAGGTCACGAGTGCCTCGTAGGAGTCGAACACCTCGGCCAGGCCGTGCTCGACGGCGAACGCCTCGGCTCTCCCCCGGTCCCGGGCCGCCACCGCGACCACCTCGACGCGCTCGACATGGCGCGCCGCGTCGATCACGGCCGGTGGAGCGATACGAGAGGCGCCGAGCAGTCCGATGCGAACCATGGTCGACATGGTCCCTCATCCAGACGGCCCGGCGCCGTGGTCCCGCTGGGTTATCTCTGAGGATCAGCTCTCGTCGTACTTGAAGGACAACTCGAGCTTGGTCCGGAAGGTGACGTTGCCGTCGGCGTCCAGATCGATGTCCTGTTCGGTGACTCGGCCGACGCGCAGATCTCGGACCGACTTGCCCGCGGTGGGTGATGGCGTTGGTCGCCGCCTCCTCCCACGACGTGGTGCTCGTGCCGATGACGTCGATCACTCGGTAGACGCTCATGGGGCGCTCCTTTCGGGAGTATTCACCCCAACGCCTGCCCGCAGGGCGAACGAGTAAACCCCGCGGACGCGGCGGCCATCGAGCGGCGGTTCGAGCTCGAGGTCAATGGCGAGGCCGTGCCCGGCATCCACTGGCTGCCCGAGCAGGCCGACGGTCCGCATCCGACGGTGCTGATCGGCCACGGCGGGACCCAGCACAAGCGGGTGCCGAACCTCGGCCGGCTGACCTCACCGACGAGGAGCACCAGGCCCAGGAGGCGGAAGCCCGCCAGGAAGCGGAACGTCAGCACCAACTGGCCGAGGACCGCCACCCGAGTGACCCGGCGGTCAATCGACCGGGTCACGCCGACAGGCCTCAGACCTGGCCGGTGTGCCGGCGTTCGATGAACACCTCGACACCGTCGAGGATCCGATCGAGTCCGAACCGGAGATCGTCCAGCTCCTCGTCTGCCGCGGCAGAGTCCGGGGCTGGCGGGGACAACAGGCCCAACCGTGCCGCCTCGGCCACGCGAGGCATGACGGCGGGATCGACGAGATCGGCCAGCCGGGACGACGCCGCGGAGAACGGCGACAAGGCGGCACCGGGCGTCGCAGCCCGAGTGATGTCGCGAACCAACGCCGAGTGGGATCGGACGAAGCCGGCCACGAGCTGTAGCACCCCGAGTGCTTCGCCCGGTTCGAGTCCCTCGGGAACCAGGAGTTCGAGCCCGTACTCCATGACCGCTACCTGGCTCGGCATGGTCGGCACGCCGGCGATCGGCACGTCGACCGCCCACGGGTGCTCGGTGTACCGGTCGGCCAAGGCGTGCGCCAACGACTCCAATCCATCGCGCCACCCGTGCGCCCGCTCGGCGCTCACGCCCAGGTCGCGGCCCATCTCGTCGAACATGAGCTGGATCAGCTCATCCTTGCTCCCGACGTACCGGTAGAGCGACATCGGGGTGAAGCCCACGCGGTCGGCCACCTTGGCCATCGTCACCGCCTCGAGTCCGAGTTCGTCGGCCAGTGCGACCCCGGCCTTGGCCAGATCGCCTATCGACAGGCGCGGGCGCGGCCCCGGCCGGGGAGGCGCCTCGGCTCCCCACGCCGCCATCAGCGCTCGTGGCAGTTCGGAAAGGGGCTTGTCCTCCGACATCTATCTGTGTATACCATACTCAATAACTGCGTACAGGAAACACAGATAGGACCACCTCAGGTGCACCATGACCGCAGCATCGAACTTCGGGGGATCAGGAAGTCCTTCGGCGAGGTCCTCGCGCTGCGAGGCGTCGACCTCGACGTCCCCGCCGGCACGGTCGGGTGCGTCCTCGGCCCGAACGGTGCGGGCAAGACCACCCTCGTGCGGATCGTCGCCACCCTCGCCAGCATGGACAGCGGCACCGGCCGGGTCGCCGGACTGGACCTGGCCACCGACGCACGGCGCATCCGCGAGCGGATCCGCCTCACCGGCCAGTTCGCCGCTCTCGATGACATCCTCACCGGTCGAGAGAACCTCGAGATGATCGCCCGCTTGGCCCGGCTCGACCGACACAGAGCTCGTCGAGACGCAGGCGACCTGCTCGACCGATTCGACCTAACCGATGCCGCCGACCGACGGGTGAGCACCTACTCGGGCGGTATGCGACGCCGGATCGACCTCGCCGCCAGTCTCCTCGGTCAGCCCGAAGTGATCGTGCTCGATGAACCCACGACTGGTCTCGATCCTCGTAGCCGTCAGACCCTGTGGAGCGTCATCCACGAGCTCGTCGGCGAAGGCACCACGATCGTGCTCACCACCCAGTACCTGGAGGAGGCCGACGCCCTCGCTGACCACATCACCCTCATCGACCGTGGCGAGGTCGTGGCCACCGGCAGTCCGCGGGACCTGAAGGCGCGCCTCGGCAGCGATACCGCGATCCTGACCTTCGGGGACTCGACCACCTACGAGCGAGCGAAAGAGCGACTCGTCGAGCGAGGCGATGTCCAGGGTGACGACACCGACCTACGTCTCTCGTTCGCCATCGATGCCACCAGCGCGACGCTCGTCGCTCTCCTCGACGAACTGCACCAGGCCGGAACGCCGGCAGCACGGGTCGAGCTCACCACCCCGACCCTCGACGACGTGTTCCTGCAGCTCACCTCACCCAGAACGGCAGCCATGCGATGACCACCACCTCTCCCACGACCCCCACGGCGGCCACCCGCTCCGACTCGTCCCGGACGCTGCTGGCCGACATCGAGGTGATGGTCCTCCGGAGCATCCGCCACACGCTCCGCACCCCCGACGCGCTCATCACCGCCCTGTTGCTGCCGGTGATGATCACGCTGGCCTTCACTTACCTCTTCGGGGGTGCGCTCGACATGGCGACCGACGAGGTCTACCTCGACTACCTCGTACCCGGCGTGCTCGTTCTGTGCATCGGGTTCGTGGCCGGCGGCACGGCGGTGTCGGTCTACTCGGACCTCGACTCGGGGGTCATCGATCGATTCCGGTCGCTTCCCACCGCGAGCATCACCGTCCTCGTCGGCCACGTGACCGCCAGCCTGCTGCGGACCGTCCTCGCATCCACCCTCGTTCTCGGGGTCGCGGTCGCAGCCGGGTTCCGTCCCAGCGCCTCTCCAGGGGAGTGGCTCACCGCACTGGCGATCATCGTCCTCTACACACTGACGATCTCCTGGATCGCGACTGCGGTCGGCTTGCTGGTGCGCAGTGTCGATGCGGCCAACGCCTTCACCACGATGCTGATCTTCCTTCCCTACCTGTCGAGCGCATTCGTCCCGCCCGAGACAATGCCGAGCACGCTTCAGTCCATCGCCGAGAACCAGCCGCTCACGCCGATCATCGAATCGCTCCGCGAACTCCTCACCGCCCGAGAGGGACACGCCCACGTCCTGCCGGCGATCGCCTGGTTGGTGCCGCTGATGATCGGCGCGGTGACGGCCACTCCATGGCTCTACCGGCGCCGCACCAAGGAGTGACCCGCTCGCTCCCGGCGGGCGACAGGCCCCCGGCGCATTGCGCACCAACCCTTTGGATCATCGACCCAGGCGGTCGAGTCACTCGGCGCTGGTGGCTTCGGGCAAACCGGCAGGCGTGAAGCGGTCGAACAGGGCGGACGTCCACGTCTGGTCGAAGTCGGTGTGCTCCTCGACCGCGGGACCGTCGGCATGGAGGTAGAGCCAGGCGCTGCCGGCGACCTGGTCGCCATCGCCTTCGACGGTGATGAACCCTGTACCGGGCATCGGGGTGTCGACGAGCAGCAGGTAGGTGCGAGCGGGGCTGGGAATGATCGCCTCGACCCGTCCGGCCACCTCGGGCAGGCCGCCGCCGGTGGCGATCCAGTCCCCCACCGCGGCGTCGGCCGGCAGACCGAGCCCGTCGCAGAAGG
>SKKL01000145.1 GCA_007121465.1 Acidimicrobiales bacterium
AGGACGACGTCCACCTCGGGCATCTCGGTCGGGTCGTCCCACACCGAGGGGGTGTCGAGCCGGACGTCGCCGTAGACCGACTCGACGGTCAGCCCGTCGGTGCGGAGGTGGTCGAGATCGGAGCGAGCGAGGAAGTGGACGTCGTGTCCGGCAGCGGCGAGGCGAGCCCCGTAGAGTCCGCCGATGGCACCGGTCCCGAGCACGGCATAGCGGCGACCCATGAGCCGCCACGGTACCGGGCCTGTCGGGTCCCTAGGCTGGGGCCATGGACGACCGTGTGTACTTCCGCCAGCTCCTCGCCGGGCGTGACATCGCCACCGAGGACCCGCTCGCCCGCCAGATGGTCAACTTCGTCTACCTCATCGGGGACCGCGAGCGGGGTGAGGCCGTGGTGATCGACCCGGCCTATGACATCGCCGGCATCTGCGATCTGCTCGACGCCGACGGGATGACCCTCACCGGAGCCCTCGTCACCCACTACCACCCCGACCACGTCGGCGGCTCGATGATGGGCTACTCGATCCAGGGAGTCGCCGAGCTGCTGGCCCAGCGGCCCGTTCCCATCCACATCCAGGAGCCCGAGACCGGGGGAGTGGTGAAGATGACCGGAGCGTCGGCATCGGATCTCGTCACCCACGAGTCGGGCGACACGGTGATGGTCGGTGAGGTTCCCATCGAGCTGATCCACACCCCGGGCCACACGCCGGGCAGCCAGTGCTTCCACGTCGACGGCCGGCTCGTCGCGGGCGACACGCTGTTCCTCGAGGGGTGCGGCCGCACCGATCTGCCCGGGGGCGATGCCGAGGAGCTCTACTACTCGCTGACCCAGCGCTTGGCGAAGGTGCCCGACGAGACCATCCTGTTTCCCGGCCACCAGTACTCCCCCGAGCCGTCGGCGCCGCTCGGCGAGGTCCGCGAGGACAACTTCGTTTTCCGCCCCACATCGGTCGATCAGTGGATGATGATGTTCGGCGGTCGGTGAGCATCCGCCGCGCTCGGAATCACGGCAGATAACCTGTCGGGAGCGGGTAGGGGCCGTCGACGACGGAAGGCTCCCGCCATGGCGCGCTCGAAGAACTCAACTCGCCCGGTCACCGTGCCGAGAAAACACCGTATGAGCGCATTGCCCAGCACGGATGACCCATCGGTCGGCGGCTTCGGACATCGACGGTGGTCGAGTCCGGCGATGTCGCGCCCGATGGCCACCTCCCCGGCGGGCTGGCTCTTCGGTGAGCGCGGTCACCAGACCGACGAGATCGCCGAGCTCCGGCAGCGCCTCGCGGACGCCGAGCACCGCGCGGCATCGGCCGAAGAAGCCCTTCCCCATCTCCTCGCTCTCGGGCAGCGCACCGTGAACGGACTGCTGAGCGACGCCCGCTCCCGTGGCCGTCGCATCATCGAGGAGGCGCGTGTCCAGGCCGAGCGTGAGCTCGAGGCCGAACGGCGGGCCGTCGAGACCGAAGCGGCCGAGCTCGATTCGCTGCGGATGGCAGTGGCCGCCGAGGCGATGGGCCTCGAACAGATCCGTCACGAGCTCGAGGCGGCGATCGCGGCGATGCAGCTTCCGGAAGGCAGCCGTCCCCTCGCCGAGTCGGGGCGGTCGACCCGGCCGGGTTCGCCGTTCACCGTCGACCCCGCGGCGATCCTGTTGCCCCCGCCGCCCTCGCCGAGTGAATCCGAGCCCAGTCCTGGCGTCGAGGTGCCGGCCACCGGTGCCCCGGGCCCGGGCGAGGACCGCGTGCCGGGAGCGACTCGCCGGTCGAGCCGGTTCGCCGACGCATGGGCCGAAGGCGAGGACGACCTCATGTCCGAGGCGTTCGATCGCTTCTTCGCCGGTGGCTCGGGCCCCGACCCTCAGCGGGCGGCGGTCCTCGACGCCGACGACGACACGGCGCGATAGCTCGTTCCACCTGGGTGCGACCCTCGGGTGGCGCCGTCGCGCCTGAGTGTCGGCACCTCGGAGCAGTGTGACCCCTTTCATGGCGGAAATGTTGCGATCGCGTTGCGACTTCCTCGCGATCGCGTCATACTGACCGTCGCCGAGTGCGCCGCCCCTAGCGCGTACCCATAGCCCGCCCGGGGTCCCCGGGCCCGATGGCCGCCACCTCCTGGTGATCATCGTGACGTCGACCCTCCCCGGTCGGAACTTCCACCCCCGTGCCACGTCGGGCTGATGGAAGAAGACCGAGGAGCGCCGAGAGGAGAGTCCCCCCTGATGTCCAATCAGTCGCGCCTTCGCCGCGTCATCGCCCCCCTCCTGCTTGTGTTCGTGCTCAGCGCGTGCACGGTCGAGGAGATGATCTGGACGGCGTTCTCCGAGCGCGGTGCCAGCCCCCAGCAGATCGACGAGGCGATTCGCGTCGCCCATTGCGAGTCGACCCTCAACCCCGGGGCGGTCAGCTCCGGCGGGGGCAACTGGGGTCTGTTCCAGATCAATACCGTCCATCGTGGCCGAGTCGCCGACATGGGTTACAGCTGGCACCAGATGCTGATGCCCTACCAGAACGCCCAGGTCGCGGCCGACATCTGGGCCGAGCAGGGATGGGGTCCCTGGACCTGCGCACGCATGCAGGGCATCCGCTGATCACTGGCTGATCCACTGGCCAAAATCGAGTCCGACCCCTGCCGCTGAGGTTCGTCATCGAACCTCAGCGGCGGCGCGTCGGGACCGATAAGGTCGGTAGCGAACCTCCCGGGGCCCGCAGTGGCTCCGTAGTCCCCGCCGGGTGCCGGGTCGTTCGACCACTTGGTCGACAAGCGCCCGCGCCGACCGGCTCGGGCAGGGAGGTAGGGACCATGGGAGCACGTCACCGGCAGCGGAAGGCCGATCAGGCGCCCTTCGCCACCGAAGCCCGTGAGCTGCGCAAGGCCCATCACCGAGCCCAGCGTCACGCCGTGCACCAGACGCTGCACGAAGCGGCCGTCGACGAACTCGACGACGTCGTGCTCCCCGAGCCCAAGGCCACCCGTGGCCGGATCGACCCGGCCGAACGAGACATCGCTCCCACCGGGGGTCGAACGTTCAAACCCTGGAAGCAGCCCTTCTGGAAGCGGAGAGCGAACGATCGCCGAGCAAAGGAGCTGGCCTATCGCCAGCTCGTTGCCGAGGACGGGCTCTGATCGAGCTCTGATCGAGCACCGCTGACGAGGCGGGGTGGGCCGAGCGCCCGCCCCGCCTCGTGCGCGTCCGGGCCCGCGCCCCGTGCGTCGACGCCACCCTGTGGCCACTCACGGTGAGAGAGTGGCTGCGGAGGGACGCCGTTTTCTGGGCCGTTCGACCCATATCTGACTAGGGTGAGGGGACGCCCCCGGCCCGGCCGGGACTGCTCGAGCACTCGGAGGGACAGATGACCGCGACCACCAAGCCGGCCCCGGCCACCGCCGCGGCCGTGCTCGAAGCGGTCGTCCGCGCGGTGGGCGAGGGACGCTACCGCTACGCGCGGCTCCACCTGGTGTGGGCCCGCCACTCCGGAACCTTCGAGAGTGTGGTGGCACTGGTCGATCAAGCCAGCGCCGCACCCGAGCTGCCGCCGGGGCTCGACCCGGCAGCCATCGTCGAACGGGGTCGTCCCCGCTACGTGCCCTCCTGGCTCGAGGAGCCCCTCGCCGAGGAGATCCGGCGGATCTGTGTCGGCGCGCCTCTGGAGCGCTCCGACGAGAACGAGGTGGTGGCTCGCGTCGCCGCGGCGGTGTGCATCGATGTCGCCGCCGACCTGGCCGGCGCAGCCAACCGCCTCCACTCCGAAGGCACGGGGCAGGCGGTCCCGGCACGCGCTCGGATGATGGGCGCCGAGCACGTGATCGACCTCGGTGCCGAGAGCGGAGCCGGGTCCCGCTCGGCCCCGTCTGCTCCCTCGTTCTGAGCCCCGCCGCCGGCCGCGCCCCCGGGTGTGCGGCCGATAGGGTCGCGCCATGAGCGACGAGACCGTGCGGCCGCTGCGGCTCGGGTTCCTCTACCCGGGGCACTCGGCCGAGGACGACTACCCCACCATGGCCGCCATGCTCGATCCGTCGCCGGACGTGACGCTCGTTCACACCTCGGTCGGTGAGGATGCCCACCGCGTCGACGCCCTGTTGGATCTCGGTGGTCCGGACCGGCTGGCGGAAGGTGCGGCCGCCCTCGGATCGGTCGATGCGGTCCTGTGGGCGTGCACGTCGGGCAGCTTCGTGTTCGGCTGGGAAGGTGCTCGCGGGCAGGTCGAGCCCCTGGCCGCTCAGATGGGAGTCCCGGCGTCGTCCACCTCGTTCGCGTTCGTCGAAGCGATCCGTGCGCTCGGCGTCGAGCGGGTCGCGGTGGCCGCCACCTACCCGGCCGACGTCACCGCGGCATTCGTCGAGTTCCTCGGCGCGGCGGGGATCACCGTCGTCGCCTCCGACGCCCAGGACGTGATCACCGCGGCCGAGGTGGGGACCTTCGGTGCTGACCGAGTGCTCGACTTCGTCGCCGCCGGCGACCATCCGGACGCTGACGCGGTGCTCGTCCCCGACACCGCCCTGCACACCGCCGCGGTGGTCGAACAGCTCGAGGCGACGCTCGGCAAACCGGTGCTCACCGCCAACATCGTCACCATGTGGGAGGCGCTGCGGATCGCCGGAGGGCTCGGGTCGATCGAGTCGGCCACGGGCCTCGGCACCCTCTTCGCCCACCGCTGAGCTGGCCGAGATAACTCCGAGACATCTCGGGAGTCTCCATCCCGACCGGTTGTCGTCAGGAGAGGACGCTGATGGGCTGCTGCTCGGACGGAGGACCTATGAGCTCTTCGCCGGCTACTGGCCCGCAGCCCCCGAGGAGATCCCGTTGATCGAGTGAACCTGTGGGTCTATCCACTGGTGCTCGGAGTCGGCAAGCGGGTGTTCGCCGGTGGGACCGTGCCCGCGGCGCTGCTGCGCCTCGCGAGGTCGGCCACCTACCCCAACGGCACGCTGCAGCTCAGCTACGAGACCGCCGGTGATCCCACCCTCGGCGATATGGCTGCGGGGAGCGAGTAGCCGCGGTCTCAGGGGCGATTCTCACTCGTTGGCGATGGCCGCGGGAGTACTGTGACCACATGGCTGGGCTCTCCCCCCGTCTGGCGGCGGTGGTGGACGCATTGCCGCTCGGACCCGGGATGCGGGTCATCGAGATCGGGTGCGGTCCGGGTGCAGCGGCACGAGCCGTGGCCGAGATCGTCGGTCCGGACGGGCACGTGCTCGCGATCGACCGTTACGCCAAGGCAATCCGCCAGCTCAGCGATAGGGCCGCCGACCTGATCGCGGCGGGCCGACTGACACCTCGCCTCGTCGCGGCCGAGGAGTTGGAGCTCGCGTTCGGCGAGGAGCCCTACGACACCGCTTTCGCCGTTCGGGTCGGGGCGTTCGACGGTCGCCATCCCGACGCGGGTGCGAAGGCGTTGGAGCGACTCTCGGCTGCACTGCGCCCGGGTGGTCGGTTGTTCATCGACGGAGGCGACCCCCTGCGTGAGATCACCGTGTCCAGCCGACCCTAGAGCGCGAGGTGGAGCCGCAACGCATCGTCGAGCGCCGCGAGCTCGGAGCCGGAGAGCGCCCCGATCCGCTCGCCGATTCGTTCGACCGCGACTGCCCTGACCTGTTCGGCTTGGGCCTTCGAGGCAAGGGCGAGGCCGCTGGCCTCGGTCGTGAGGAGCACCTGGAACGGGTAGATCCGTTCGACGTTGGACGTCACCGGCACCACGGTCACGACCCCTCGGCCGAGGCGGTTGGCGGTCGAGTTCGCGCCATCGTTGCTGACGATGACCCCCGGTCGGCGCTTGTCGGACTCGGCACCGCGCGTTGGAGCGAGATCGACCCAGCGAATCTCACCGCGGCGCATCAGGCCAGCCCGTCAGCGGTCGTCGCATCCCAGAGGTCGGCGTCGCCGTCGTCGGTCCAGCTGGCCCATGCCTCCTCGTAGGCCGCACCGAGCTCTGAGGCCCGCAACAGCCGGACTGCCTTCCGCAGCGCGGCGGAACGCGACTCGAGGCCCTGGTTCTCTGCGTAGGCGTCGAGGTATTGGACATCCTCGGTGGGGAGGCTGACACTCAACTTCATACTCGGATGCTACCTTCGGTAGGGCCC
>SKKL01000290.1 GCA_007121465.1 Acidimicrobiales bacterium
TCGATAGCGCGAGACCACGAACAGCGAGTAGTCGATCGACAACCCGAGCCCGAGGGCGGTGGTGAGGTTGAGAGCGAAGATCGAGACGTCGGTGAAGGAGTTGATGCCTCGCAGCACCACGAAGGTGGAGACCACCGACAGCGCCCCGATCACCAGTGGCAACGACGCCGCCACCACGCTGCGGAAGACGAACAGCAGGAGGAGGAGCGTGAGGGGAACGGCGATGAGCTCGGCGCGGAGCAGGTCCTGTTCGATGGAGTGGCCGACCTGTCGGAACGTCTCGGCCTGGCCGCCCACCTCGACGGTGAGCACCGAGTCGGACCGGGTGAAGGCCGGCGAGAGCTCCTCGATGCGGTCGGCGACCAGATCCTCGTTTCCCTGGATCCTCCCGAGCACGAGGGCCTGGGTCCCGTCGATCGACCGAAGCGACGCCGGGTTGCCGAGGCTCCAGTAGCTCCCCACGCTTCCCAGGTCGGGGGCGGCCGCCAACTCGTCGGTGAGGGCCAGTCCCTCCGCCGCGATGTCGTCGACGCTGCCGTCGAGCGCCGTCACCAGCAGCACCACGTTCGGAGCGCCGGCCCCGAAGCGCTCGAGCAGTTCCTCTCCGGCCTTGTAGGACTCCGACGACGGGTCGTCGAACCCTCCCGAGCTGAGCTGGGAGGCGACGCCACCGCCGAAGGCACCGGCAGCGACGAAGGCGACAGCCGCGAGGACGATGACGAGGCGGCGACGGGCGACGGCGACACCGGCGAGGGTGGTGAGCATGGTGGGTCCTTCGGGGCTCGGAGTTCGGAGGGGACCGCCGTCACTGTGCTAACGACGTTAACGTATCGGCGTTACCTCACCACACATGGGACCACCTGTCCACGTGTCATCGGTCACTGGAGGGTCGGGAACCCGGCCCAGCCCCGCTCAGGAACCCGGCGAGCGCCGATGGAGGTAGGCGTCGCAGAGCTCCCGCAGGCGAGCCCCGTCGAAGCTCGCCTCGTGGCCGCCGTGCACCCGCCGCGCCGGCAGATCGCGCAGGCGGCGCATGGTCTCGCAGTAGGCGGCCACGTCCGAGTCGGCGTCGAAGTCGAGCAGCGGTCCGTCATAGACGGCGTCGCCCGAGAACAGGACCCGGCGCTCGGCGTCCCACAGCCCGATCGACCCCGGCGAGTGCCCGGGGAGGTGCAGGACCTCGAGCGATCGGTCGCCCATCTCGACGACGTCGCCGTCATGGAGCAACCGGTTCGCGGCACACGGGGTGACCGTGTAGGCGTCGGGATCGAACCCGGCGAAGGGAGCAGCGGTGAGCAACTCGGCCTCCACCGGAAGGTCGTATCCGGCCTCGGCGAGCTGGGCGAGCTGACCCGGGGAGGCGCCGCGGGTGTGGAGCCGTCCGGCCATCACGGTCTCGTCGGTGATGAGGTGGGCCTCGGCCTCGTGGATCGCCCGGTCGTCGAACTCGTGGAAACCGCCGACGTGGTCGAAGTGGTAATGGGTGGCCACCGCCAGCACCCGTCGACCGGCGAAGAGCTCGGGGAACGACCCGACGAGGCTCACCAGACCGAGCCCGGAGTCGATGACCACGTCGGTGTCGCGGCCCCGCAGGTGCCAGATGTTGCACCGCAGGTAGGTGTGTACGTGCGGCTCGGTGATGTGGGTCAACCCGCCGCCGAGATCTCGGGAACGGAACCATCCATCGGCACGCATGCCCAAAGTCTGCCCGGATCGACCAGCCCCGTCAGGAGAGCGCTGCCCCGACGGGGGCCGTTACGCTCCGACCCATGGAGCTGGGACTGAACGGTCGGACCGCACTCGTCACCGGAGCATCCAAGGGCATCGGCCGGGCCACCGCCGCGATGCTCGCCTCCGAGGGGTGCGACGTGTGGATGGTCGCCCGCTCGGCGTCGGACCTGGAAGCGGCCGCCGAGTCGATCCGCGCCGACTACGGCGTGAACGTGACGCCCATCGCCGCCGACCTGTCCCGCACCGACGAGATCGACCGGGTGTGGGCCGCCGTCCCCCTCCCCGACCTCCTCGTCAACAACGCCGGGGCCATCCCGAGCGGCACCATCGCCGACATCGACGACGAGCGGTGGCGCCAGGCGTGGGACCTCAAGGTGTTCGGCTACATCACCCTCATGCGCCATGCGCTCGCCGACATGAGCGAACGAGGCAGCGGGGTCATCGTCAACGTGATCGGCGCCGGCGGCGAGAAGCCGACCCCCGGCTACATCGCCGGAGGGGGTGGCAACGCCGCGCTCATGGCCATCACCCGGGCGCTCGGCAGCACCAGCCTCCGCAAGGGAGTGCGGGTCGTCGGCATCAACCCCGGACTCATCCACACCGAACGGCTCGAGGAGCTGATGCGCAGCGCGGCCGACCGCCGCTTCGGCGACCCCGACCGCTGGACCGAGCTGCTCGACCAGCGCTACCCGCCTGGCCAGGTCGACCACATCGCCTCGGCCGTCGCCTTCCTCGCGTCGGACCGATCGGGCAACACCACCGGCACCATCGTTTCCATCGACGGCGGATCCAGCGCCCGCTGATCCACAGCTGTCACAGACGGGGGAGCTCATCCGTCGGATCGGACGAGGACGGAGAGCCCGTCCGCCGAGGAGACAACCGTGACCCAGCGATTCCGCATCGACCGCACCATTCCTGAGGGGTACAAGGCCGTGATGGCCCTCGAGACCCACGTCCGCTCCACCCTCGACCGCACCCTCTACGAGCTGGTGAAGCTGCGCGCCTCGATAATCAACGGGTGCGCCTTCTGTGTGGACATGCACGGGACCGACCTCCATGCGAGCGGCGAGGACCCCCGTCGCGTGCTCGCCGTCGCCGCATGGCGCGAGGCCCCCTACTTCTCCCCCGCTGAGCGGGCCGCGCTCGCCCTCACCGATGCAGTCACCCGTCTGGGCGACCACGGAGTCCCCGACGAGGTGTGGGCCGAGGCAGTCGAGCACCACGGGGAGCAGACCGCCGCCGACCTCACCCTGGCCGTCGCCACCATCAACGTGTGGAACCGCTTGTCGATCACCGCCGGTAACCAACCACCGGCCCTCGCCGCGTGAGCGACGCACTCGACCTGGCCGAGCTGCGGTCGGTGGCCGTCGGAGTCGCCTACCGCATGCTCGGCAGTCGCACCGAGGCCGAGGACCTGGCCCAGGAGGCGCTCGAGAGGGTCCGGGTGGCGGCCACGACCGACACCCTGCAGAACCCCGAGGCCTACATCACCACCGTCGCCACCCGCCTGTCCATCGACCACCTCCGCCTCGCCCGGGTCACCCGCGAGACCTACCTCGGTCCGTGGCTGCCCGAACCGGTCGCCGATGACCCCTTCCACGACCCCGCCCGCGCCGCCGAGCTCGCCGACTCCCTGTCCTTCGCCCTGCTCGTGGTGCTCGAATCGCTCCACCCGGTCGAGAGGGCGGCGTTCCTGCTCCACGATGTGTTCGGCTACGGCTACGCCGACCTGGCCACCACCCTCGACCGCAGCGAGGCCGCCTGCCGTCAACTGGTGTCCCGAGCCCGTCGCCACATCTCCGACGGACGCCACCTCGCCGAGGCGGACCCCGCGGCCCATCGGCAACTCCTCGACCGGTTCCTGGACGCCGCCCGCACCGGCGACCTCGACCAGCTCGTCGCCCTACTCGCCGACGACGCGGTCCTGGTGAGCGACGGCGGCCACAATCGCCGCGCCGCCCGCCATCCCATCACCGGCCGGGACCGAATCGCCCGGTTCCTGCGCCGGGTCGGGCCGAAGGTGCTCACCGTCGGCCCGATCGAGACGCTCTCCCTCAACGGCGGGAGCGGGTTCGTGGTTCACACCCCCGGGGGAGACGGGCCTCACCTCGCCGGCATCATCGATGTCGACGGCGGGCACATCCGGGCCATCCACTGGGTCCTCAATCCCGACAAGCTCCACTGGCTCGACGGGGCCTGACCGTCAGCTCGTCAGTGGCAGGACGATGCGGGTCTCCCACTTCGACTGGTCGGGTTGGGCGACGGGATCGGTGAGGTACTCCTCCCACGCATCGTCGCCCGCGACGAGTCCCCGCTCCTCCATCCACGACTCGACCGCCTCGTAGGTGTCGTGAAGGGTGTCGTAGGGCCCGACGTGAACAGCGGTCACGGCTCGACCACCGGGGCGCTCGACGGCCTCGACTCCAATGGGAAGTTCGCCCGTCAGGTACTCGACCGGCAGCCCGGCGGAGACGTCGAGGCTCGTGGTCGGCGCGCCGTGATACCAGGCGAAGGGCGCACCCCCGATCTCCTTGTGCAAGGTCGCCGCCGCACCGGCGCACCGGCCGAACGCCTCGCCGAGGAACTCGGGCACCTCGTCCATCCGCACCACACGACGCACCACCAGCGCCGTTCGAACCGGTTCGTCCACCTCGGTGATCTCCACCCGACCTCCCTCGTCGCAACCGGCCAACATCATGCCGGAACCGATGTCGTGGTGCGAGGAACCCGATGGCGAGCACTCGGGTGGCGGTGTCGTTGACGCGGCGCAGAGGCCCGGCGAGACTCGCCTCGTGACCGCTGGCGCGCTGCCCCTGCGGGTGGGGGTCGTGATCCTCCCCGACCGACGATGGGTCGAGGCCGAGCCCGCCTGGCGTCTCGCCGACCACATGGTGTTCGACCACGCCTGGACCTACGACCACCTCACCTGGCGCAGCTTCCGCGACAGCACCTGGCACGCAGCCACCCCGACCCTCGCGGCCGCTGCCATGGTCACCCAGCGGATCCGGTTGGGCACCCTCGTGGCGTCACCCAACTTCCGCCACCCGCTCACTCTCGCCAAGGAGCTCATCGCCCTCGACGACCTGTCGGGCGGTCGCATCACCCTCGGCGTCGGCGCCGGCGGCAGCGGATGGGACGCCACCATGCTCGGCCGCGAGGCCTGGTCACCCGGCGAACGGGCCGACCGTTTCGAGGAGCTGGTGACGATGACCCACCAGCTGCTCGTCGAACCCGCCCCCACCATCCACGGCCGGTACTACGCCGTCGTCGAGGCCCGCACCCACCCTGGTTGTGTCCAAGAGCCCCGCCTGCCGTTCGCCGTCGCGGCCACCGGCCCCCGTGGCATGACGCTGGCCGCCGAGTACGGCCAGGCCTGGGTCACCACGGGCGACGGGAGACACGAGGGGCCGCTCCTCGACCCTCGGCGGGGAGCCGACGTCGTCCGCCGGCAGATGGATCGAGTCGACGCCGCATGCGAGGCCATCGATCGCGAGCCAGGCTCACTCGACCGGCTGGTGCTGCTCGGGCTGACCCTCGACCAGTGCCTGTCGTCCCGCGAGGCGTTCGTCGATGCCGCCGGCACCTACGCCGCCGCCGGTGTCACCGATCTCGTGGTGCACTGGCCCCGCGCCGACGAGCCGTTCCAGACCAGTCTCGCCACCTTCGAGTCGATCTTCGGGTACTGAGCGTCCTCGGGCGCTCACACCCGATCGAGGCGTCGGCGACACGATTCTCGCCCGTACTGAAATAGGTCGAGAAGGGGTTGCATGGACCGATAACAGAGAGTACTATCGAACACATGTTCGAGTTGGAGTCTCTCGGAGTACAGCTGGAGGGGGTCGTTGCTGGCCTGGACCCGTCTGTGCTCGATGGCGAAGTGGCGGTCGGGTTGAGCGATGCGTTCGATCGGATCGAGCGGTTGGCCGCGGCCGGCAAGGCGCTGGTGGCGGCCCGGGTCGAGGAGACCGGGGCGTGGCGGGGGTCGGGGGCGCGTGACGCCGTCGGGTTCCTCGCGGCTCGTGCTCGTTGTTCGCGGGCTCGGGTGCGTGACGGGATGGCCGCGACCGCCCGGTTGGGGTCGATGCCGGTGGTCGATCGGGCGTTGCGGGCCGGTGAGCTCACCATCGACGGCGCGGCCGACATCGCGGCCGCGGTGGCGGAACACCCTGAGGTCGAGGCCGAACTGGTTTCGTTGGCTGGCACGGCGACGGCTCGTCAGCTCAAGGACCGGTGCGTGCAGATCCTCGCGGAGGGAGAAGGCGCGGAGGAGCAGCATCGCCGGGCCCGAGCGGAGCGGTCCGCCAGCAGTTCGGTCGGGCGCGA
>SKKL01000190.1 GCA_007121465.1 Acidimicrobiales bacterium
CCACCCCGAACACGACGTGGACCCATCGTTCGCCCACACCTGCCGGCTGTCGGCTTCCTGGGTGAACCGGGCACACACCGACGCCAATGCCGAGTCGGACCGCATGACCGCGACCAGCGAGTCGGCCACCTCCTCGTCGGCCAGACCGCCGAGATCGAGCTCGGCCAGTTCCTGGATGGTGGCACTCAGACGGTCGAGCACCTCTCGCACCATTTCCATGCATTCAGTGTCTCATGGGGGTGTGACACTCAAACCTTGCACCGGCGCTGTCGGACATCAGCGACGTTCGAGGGCCTCGGCCACCCTGACGAGCTCCTCCTCCACCGCCGCCTCCGCTTCTGCCCGATCGAACCAGTTCGCGCCGAGCGCATCGGTCAGCTCGTGGTTCATTCGGAAACTGACCGTGTAGAAACCACAGAGCTCACCGGGACTCTCCTCCCACGAGAGCGAGGCTCCACCGATGCCTCCATCGCGTGCCCAGATCAAGAACGCCTCGGTCCCCCTCACCTCCCCGAACCCGAACTCGGAACGCGCGGCCTCGCGGTCGAATCCCGCCCCCGCCTCGCCCCGAGACACCAACATCCGAATGTCGCCGAGGCCCACGTCCGGGTAGTCCTCCGGCATGTCGGAGTAGATCGCCCGGGTCCCACCCTCATACTCCATCCAGTCGACCGGCCCGATCGACCCGCCTCCGTGATCCCAGGGAACGGTGGTCGGGTAGAGGTCCGCAGGCGGGCACTGGACGATCTCGACCTCCTCCTCCGGCTCTTCCTCCACGTACACGAGCGATTCGGCCACGCGGATGAGCTCGTCTTGGATGGGTGCGGTCGGATTCGGGTCGTCGACGACCGACAGGCCCAGGTGCTCAGCGATCGGGCCGGTGGAGGGGAACTCGACCCGGTAAGTGCTGCAGGGCGAACCGTCGTCCTCGTCCC
This sequence comes from Acidimicrobiales bacterium, assembly GCA_007121465.1. GTDB lineage: Bacteria > Actinomycetota > Acidimicrobiia > Acidimicrobiales > SKKL01 > SKKL01. The sequence goes on from SKKL01000190.1 coordinate 936, forward strand.
ATGCGATGAACACTCCCCCCACGCCGGGGTCGCCGACCCACACGAGGTAGGCCTCATGGCCGCGCAGCTCCCCGATCGACGTCACCTCACGAGGGCCGAGGGGGAGGTCGTCGAGGCTCGGGCGGGTCGAGATGGCGACGGCCATCGTGGAGAAGAAGCTGGGTTCACTGCCGCTCGACGGGGCATCGTCGGCCAGATCGTCGTCAGAGCCGGCGAAGTAGAGCGCCCACCATCCCGAACCGATGGACTCGACGCGATCGGGTTCCGCCGGTTCGGACATCTCCCCCACCCACGGGAGGTAGGTCGGCGCGAACTCGGGAGCCGGGCACGCCACCCTCGGTTCGAGCGAGGATTCGGGCGCCGTGGTCGTATCGGGGGGAGTGGTCGTCTCTGGCGGCGCGACGACGACCGGCTGGCCAGGGTCGCGGTCCCACGCGCTCACCACGAGGACACCGGCGACGAGCACGACCGACGCGACCACCCCTCCGACGAGGCCCTGGCGGCGACGGCGGATCCGGGTGGCTCGACGATCGACCGCACCGAGATCCACCGGTTCGTCCGGGCCCGCAAGGTCGCGGAGAGCTCGCTCGAGGTCAGACATGGTCAGCTCCTCTCGACTCTGGCGTCGAGGTCGAGGCACCGAGCGAGGAACGCAGCGCGGCGATCCCCTGGGCGGTCAGTGAACGGACCGTTCCCTCCTGGCATCCGAGGGCGAGGGCCGTCTCCGCGGTGCTCAGGTCGGCGAGGTGGCGCATCGCCACCGCCGCGCGTTGGCGCGGCGGGAGTGCTGCGACCGCATCGCGCAACAGTTCGCGCTCGCCGGTGTCGCCCTCGTCGGGCCGTGCTTCGGTGGGCGGGTCGATGCGAGCGAGGGCACGGCGTTCGGCGCCGAGGCGGCGCCACCGCGACCTCGACAGGTTGTAGGCCACCTGGAACACCCAGGCCTGGGGATGGCGCATCGCCCTCACCTTCGACCAGCGGGCGACGGCTCGGGCGAGGGCCTCCTGGGTCAGATCCTCGGCCTCGGTGCGACTCCCACTGTGGACGGTGAGCGCGGCGACGAGGCGGGGGGGCACCTCCCGGCAGAACTCCTCGGCGTCGGGGGTCATCCCGTCACTCCTCGCACGAGGGTGAGACGCACGAGAGGCGCCGCGCGCTCAGTCCTAATGGGATCGGCCCCGCCACCAGGCGATCAGTTGGACGCCGAGGAACCACTGCGCCGTCACCAGCAGGCCGAGAGCGACGCTCGCCGTCGGCGTGGTCCGACGCACTTGATCCAGCATCCAGGCCCGCTCACAGGCATCGGGGTCTTCAGGGCGTTCCTCGATGCATACATCGGGCAGCGGGCGGGACGGCGGTTCGAGGTCCGGGCACCGGGGATCGGCTGCGGACCCATCACAGACCAGCTCGGCACCCGGATCGGGAGCGGGTCGTCCGTCGTCGAGGTTCTCGTCGAGCCACGCCCTCAGCACCGCGGCGATCGTCCGATGGCCACGCTCGTTGGGGTGGAGGCTGTTGTGGAGCCAGTTCCGGGGATTGGCGGTCTGGGAGAGCGAACCGCCGACAGGGTTGAGGTCGACCCAGTTCACCCCCGGCTCGCTGCCCCCACACAGGGCCCCACCACTGGCGAGGAGTGACTCGGCCACGTCACCGGCGAACGCGAAACCGGCCCGAGCCGCCGCCTCCTCGATCACCGCGTTGAGGGTGATCGTGAAATCGTGCAGGAAGCGATGCTCGCGGTTGGAGAGGGTCGACGCCTCGCAGCTGTGGGGCGCGAGCGGAATGGGATAGGGCACGACGACCACCGGTGCGTCCCCCACCACCTCGGCGATCGAGGCGTAGGTCCGGTCGAGCTCGGCGGGAAGCCCGTCGACATCGTCGAGGAGCGGTCGGACCCACCGTTCGCCGAGATCGGTGCACGGTCCGGGGGCGAAGCAGGTGCGGGCGATGGTGCCGAACCCTGAGTCGTTCCCCCCGATGCTGACCAGCACGGCCGCGGGCTCGGGCTCGTAGCGCTCCATCAGCTCGGTCAACTGATGGAGCTGACTGCGCCCGGAGCGCCAGGTCCCGTCGGCCTGGAGGACCTCGGGACCACCGACCGGCTCGTCGGGATACTGGGGGCGCGACACCAGCTGGTCGGCCCGCGCCCCGGAACAGGCGAGGAACACCACCGAGCCCACGGGATCGTGGCCGCCCTCGCCGGTGGCCAACAAGACGGGGTAGGCGGTGGGCGCTCGGCGACACTCGTTGCGGAGCCGCACGTTGGTGTCGTCGAAGAACGCCTGTGCTCCCTCCCCGGAGATGAACGAGTCGCCGAGCGCGACCAGGGTGGGGCGGCCCGGCTCGACGTGGGCCTCCGGAGGCAACTCGACCGAGCGGGGCAACCCGGACCACACCACCGCGGCGAGGACGACGAGGAACAGCACGTCGATCTCGTTGTCGACGACGATGAACCAGATCACCAGAGCGAGGACGGTGAGGAGCCACACCAGGTGGGCGGGGAACCCGGTGACCTCGACCAGCACGAGGGGAACAGCGACGAGGACCGCTCCAGCCGCGACCAGCCCGCCGGTGGCGGAGTCGAGGCCCCGTCCTGAGCGGACGCGCACGACGATCAGGGCAACGGCGGGGGCGATGGGCACGAGCCACCACACGAGCCACCACTCGACGAGTCCTGTCGCCCGGGCGAGGAGCAGGAGGACGGCGACCCCCGCCATGGCGGCGAGCACCGCTCGGCGCTTGATGGGCTGCCCCTGCCAGGCAGCAGCGTTGCGTCGGATCACCCACTCCGAGCAAATTCCGACCAGCGGCGGCGACACGAGCACCGCCACGAGGGGAACCCAGGTCCACCACCCTCGGCCCAGAAGCAACAGGCCCACGACGTAGGCGACGATCGCGACCGCCAACAGAACTCCGGCGACGAGGTACCACCGTCCTCCCTTGCGGCGGAGGATCGACTCGAGGAGGCCCGCTCCGAGGAACATCGAGGCGATGCCCATGAACAGCAGCCCCGAGTGGAGGCTCTGCTGGTCCCGGGGAACGGCGTCGTCGATCCCGACCACGACGAAGAGCAACCCGCCGACTGCAAGAGCGAGCCCGATGAGGGCCGAGCGACGCGCTGCATCGGGGTCCCATGTCTCCGGCGGCGGAAGCCGCCACCGGTGCTGCACGGCGACGACCACGACGATGAGCACCGCCCCGGTGAACGCCATCGACCATGGGTGAACGGGATGGAACAGCACCAGGATGGTCACGAGGACCGCGTAGGTCGCGAGTCGGACCATCACGATGCGACCGATGGACCACTCGCCCGCGGCGGGTAGCACTGCGCCCACCCGACTCACCGCCGCCCGGGCCATCTCCACCGATGTGGCCTTCATCGGGGCGACGTTACCCCTCTGTCCGGAACGACGCGTCCGGGGCGGTCGTCGCCGACCGGACTGGGAACAAATGTCCTCCGGGACGATTGAAGGCGGCACCGCGGGGTACGGGACAGCAGCCGCCACCGTCGAGGGAACCCTCACGGTCACGAGGAGGACGTATGGACCAGCAACAGTCGAACGATCCGGGCGGAACGAGCGACCATCTGCGACACGAGGCCGAGGAGGTCGTCGGCCAGACCCAGCACGATGTCGAGCAGGTCGTGCGCCACGCGGGGGAGGAGGCGGGATCCGTGGTGGACACCGCACGGCGTGAGGTGCGCGACGTGGTCGACGAAGCAGCCTCGGCGATCCGCCAAGAGGCGGATCAACGCACCCGTCAGGCCGGCAATGCACTGCACGACTTGGGCCGAGACCTGCACGAGATGGCGGAGGGACAGCAGTCGCGTTCCACCGCGTCCGAGTATGTCGATGCCATCGCGAACACCGTCGACCGGTTGGCCGACCAGCTCGAGGAGGGCGGCAGCGAGGGGATGCTCACCGCGATCCGGTCGACAGCCAGCCGTCGGCCGGGCGCGTTCGTGAGCGGCTCGGCACTGGCTGGTTTCGTGGTCGGTCGGATGATCCGCAACGGCGACCGACCCGACCCGGGCAGCCCCGATCGCGACGACCGGCCCGAGGAGATCGACCTGCGCACCGACTCCCGCTCGCTCAGCTCCCAGCGGAGCGAGTACGGCGAGCCGCGCCGCTCGATGCCCGAGCCCGTCCGCGAGTACGCGTCGAGTGGATCGGGCCGCCCCGGCACGAGGCCGATCCCACCACCACCACCGCCACCGCCCGCCACCGACCCGCGTGAGAGGTTCTGATGACGATCACCGACGCGCACCGACCGGATGGGGGCCGTCCCCCCGACCCTGGGACGGTGGGCCACGAGCCGGCAGAGCCGGATCTGGCCCGGTTGTTCGGCGAGCTCCGGGAGGAGACACGGATCCTCATCGGCCACGAGCTCGAGCTGGCCAAGGCCGAGCTCGACGAAGCGAAAGGCCATCTCATCACCGGGTTGGCCGGATATGTGGCCGCGGGAGTGCTGGCCGTGTTCGCCGTGGTGCTCCTGTCGATCGCCGCAGCATGGGGGATCGCTGAGGTGTTGCCCATCTGGGCGGCGTTCCTGAGCGTCGGCGGAGCGTGGGCGCTGCTCGGTGCCGTGGCGGCGTCTGTCGGGCGATCTGCCCTGCGGCGATTCGACCCGGTCCCACGACGGACCATCCAGACCCTCAAGGAGGACGCCCGATGGGTACGAACCCTGACCAGCTGACCGATGAGATCGCTGCGACCCGAGGTCGCATGACCGAAACGGTCGACGAGGTGCGCGAACGGGTGTCGCCGACCCAGGCGGTGCAGCGCCGGGCCGAGAGCGCCCGCCACGCAGTGAGCGACGGCGGCTCGGCTGTCGCCGAACAGACCCGACAGGCTGCGGGCGAGGCCACCGGCGCCGGCCGTCGCCTTCTGCACTCGATGAGCGACACCGCTCGCGAGAAGCCGCTCCTCGCCGGGGCCGCCGCGTTCGGTGCCGGGCTGCTCGTCAGCGCTCTCGCGCCAGCAAGCCAGACCGAGCAGCGCGCCGCTCGTCGCCTGCAGTCCGATCTCGAGGCGCCCGTGAGAGAGGCGATGGCCGACTCGGCGCACCACGTCGGCGACGCGGTCCGCGACCGGGCTGATGACG
>SKKL01000100.1 GCA_007121465.1 Acidimicrobiales bacterium
GACGGAGTTGCTCGGGAATGGCTGCTTCCACGGGGCACGACGACGGCGTCGGTGTTCGGTTACGCGCTGTCAGCCGTGGTGGGCGGCGATGGCCTCGACCGAGGTGAGCAGGTGTTGGGCGGCACCGGCGAGTGAGCCGGCGGCCTCGGAGCCGTTGAACGGGGCGAGAGCCGCCACCGCGGCGTCGACCTGTTCACGCGCGGTGTCGAGGGCGGAGTCGACACCCCCGCTGGTGCGGGCCAGCTTGCGCGCCCGATCGACCGCGTCGGGGCCGAGCGGTGTCGGCTCGACGATCTCGTCGACGCCCGGCTCGTGCCCCGCGGTGGCTGCCTCGGCGATCGCACGGGCGCTGCTGGTGGCGCCGGGTTGGGTGAGCAGCTCCCGCAGCTCGTCTCCGCCGTCGAGGCCGAGGGCCCGGATGATCGGGAGCGTGTAGACGCCTTCAACCAGGTCGTTGCCAGCGGGCTTGCCGAGTTGCTCGTCGGTGGCGATGAGGTCGAGGACGTCGTCGACCATCTGGAACGCCAACCCGTAGTGGTGACCGAAATCGGTGACCGCCTCGATCTGGGGCCGGTCGAGCTCGCCGACGATGCCGCCGATCCGACAGGCGGCCGCGAAGAGCGACGCGGTCTTGCCCGAGATGGAGGCGAGGTAGGCGTCTTCGGTGCGTCCGGGATCGAACATCGACTGGAGCTCGCGCACCTGGCCCTCGCAGAGGCGGGCGATCGTGGACGCGAGGAGGCCGGCGACCTCGGTGCCCAGCGAGGCGGCGATCTCCGACGCGGTGGCGAGGAGGAAGTCGCCGGCGAGGATGGCCCGGAGGTTTCCCCAGCGGGCGTTGACGCTCTGGACCGTCCGGCGGGTGGCGGCCTCGTCCATCACGTCGTCGTGGTAGAGCGAGCCGATGTGGACGAGCTCGACCGAGACCCCGCCGCGCACGACGTCCTGGGGTGCGGGGGTGAGCGTCTCGCGGGTGACCGCGGAACACGCCACCGAGAACAGGGGGCGTACCCGCTTGCCTCCGGCGACGATGAGGTGGCTGGCGACCTCGGTGAGGAACTCGTCGTCGGTGACGACCGATTCGCGCAGTGTCGACTCGACTCGCTCGAGGTCGGAACCGAGGACGGGGTGGTCGTGCAAAGGAGCAGCCGTCACAGCGTGGAGGCTAGGGGAAATACAGCCCGTGGCCTAACCCGTGCACCCCGAAACGAGCGGCTGTGACAGTTGACCAGCGGGTCCTCAGAGATGGCGGGCCGCTGCCGACGTGTGAATGCACGGGCGGGGGTTACACTCTGGGAACGATCCCCCGTTCGTGGGAGGCAGTTCTTTGTTCGAGAGATTCACAGACCGTGCACGACGAGTCGTGGTGTTGGCGCAAGAAGAAGCGCGCCTTCTCAACCACAACTACATCGGCACCGAGCACATCCTCCTGGGCTTGATCCACGAGGGCGAGGGCGTTGCGGCAAAGGCGCTCGAGTCCCTCGGCATCAGCCTCGAGGCTGTCCGCAGCCAGGTCGAGGAGATCATCGGCCAGGGCGGGTCCTCCCCGTCGGGCCACATCCCCTTCACCCCCCGGGCGAAGAAGGTGCTCGAGCTGTCGCTGCGCGAGGCACTCCAGCTCGGCCACAACTACATCGGCACCGAGCACATCCTCCTCGGCCTCATCCGTGAGGGCGAGGGCGTGGCCGCTCAGGTGCTGGTGAAGCTCGGCGCCGACCTGTCACGGGTCCGCCAGCAGGTCATCCAGCTCCTGTCGGGCTACTCGGGCCCCGGCGCCCAGGGCGGCGGGCCGGAGAAGGCCGGTGCCACCTCGGGCGGTAGCGGTGAGCAGAGCCCTTCGGGCTCGCTGGTGCTCGACCAGTTCGGGCGCAACCTCACCCAGATGGCCCGTGAGAAGAAGCTCGACCCGGTCATCGGCCGTACTCGCGAGGCCGAGCGGGTCATGCAGGTCCTCAGCCGTCGCACCAAGAACAACCCGGTGCTCATCGGCGAGCCCGGTGTCGGCAAGACCGCCATCGTCGAGGGCCTCGCCCAGTCGATCGCCCGTGACGACGTCCCCGAGACCCTGCACAACAAGCAGCTCTACACCCTCGACCTCGGTGCACTCGTCGCCGGGTCCCGCTACCGGGGTGATTTCGAGGAGCGCCTGAAGAAGGTGCTCAAGGAGATCAAGACCCGGGGCGACATCATCCTCTTCATCGACGAGCTGCACACCCTCGTCGGTGCCGGCGCGGCTGAAGGTGCCATCGACGCGGCGAGCATCCTCAAGCCGATGCTCGCTCGTGGCGAGCTGCAGACCATCGGCGCCACCACCCTCGACGAGTACCGCAAGCACCTCGAGAAGGACGCGGCCCTCGAGCGGCGCTTCCAGCCGATCAAGGTCGAAGAGCCCACCGTGGCCCACACGATCGAGATCCTCAAGGGCCTGCGCGACCGCTACGAGTCCCATCACCGGGTCACCATCACCGACCAGGCGTTGGTCGCGGCGGCCAACCTCGCCGACCGCTACATCTCCGATCGGCATCTCCCCGACAAGGCCATCGACCTCATCGACGAGGCCGGTTCGCGCCTGCGCATCAAGCGCATGGAGACCCCGCCCGACTACAAGGATCTCGAGAACCAGCTCGCCGAGGTCGTGCGCCAGAAGAAGGAGGCCGTCGAATCCCAGGACTTCGAGGCCGCCGGAACCCTGCGCGACTCCGAGAAGGAGCTCCTCGCCCAGAAGGAGGCGAAGGAGGTCGAGATCAAGGAGTCCGGTGTCGACCTGTTCGACGAGGTCGACGAGGAAGCCATCGCCGAGGTCCTCTCCATCTGGACCGGCATCCCGGTCTACAAGCTCACCGAGGAGGAGACCGCCAAGCTCCTCCGCATGGAAGACGAGCTGCACAAGCGGGTCATCGGCCAGCAGGACGCCATCAAGGCGGTCTCCCAGGCCATTCGCCGCACCCGTGCCGGCCTGAAGGACCCCAAGCGCCCGTCGGGTTCGTTCATCTTCCTCGGCCCGTCCGGTGTCGGTAAGACCGAGCTGGCCAAGACCCTCGCCGAGTTCCTCTTCGGCGACGAAGATGCCCTCATCAGCCTCGACATGTCCGAGTACATGGAGAAGCACACCGTCAGCCGCCTGGTGGGTTCGCCTCCTGGCTACGTCGGCTACGAAGAGGGCGGTCAGCTCACCGAGGCCGTGCGTCGCAAGCCGTTCTCGGTGGTGCTCTTCGACGAGGTCGAAAAGGCCCACGCCGACGTGTTCAACACCCTGTTGCAGATCCTCGAAGAGGGTCGCCTCACCGACTCCCAGGGTCGGTCGGTCGACTTCCGCAACACCGTGCTGATCATGACCTCCAACCTCGGCACCGCCGACCTGCGCAAGTCGAACCTCGGCTTCACCAAGAACGACGAAGCCGTCACCTACGAGCGCATGAAGGAAAAGGTCAACGACGCCCTGAAGGCCCACTTCCGGCCGGAGTTCCTGAACCGCATCGACGACACGATCGTGTTCCACGAGCTCACCCGGGCCGAGGTCACCCAGATCGTCGACCTCATGATCCGTCGTCTGACGGGCCAGCTGGAGTCTCAGGGAATCGGCCTCGAGCTGACCCACGAGGCGAAGGTTCACCTCGCCGACAAGGGCTACGACCCGACCCTCGGCGCCCGTCCGCTCCGTCGAGCGATCCAGCGCCTCATCGAGGATCCCTTGTCCGAACGGTTGCTGTGGAAGCAGTACCGGGCGGGCGAGACGATCATCGTCGACGTCGGTGTCGATCCCGAGACCCCCGGCGAGCCCGAGACGATCGTGTTCAACGCCGTCGAGGGGTTCGAGCCGCCCCGGCCCGAGCTGGCCGAGACCGGTCCGACCGACACGTAGTCGATCGGCGCAATTCACGGTTCTGACGGGGCCCCGCTTCGGCGGGGCTCCGGCGCGTGTGTGGGTCGTCGACGCCGAGAGTTTGGGCAGCGAGCGCGTCGGGGAGTGAGCCCATACGCTCTATGGTCGTCCTCACCATGATCGCCTCTCCCCTTCGTCGTCTCCTGCTCGCTCTCGCCGTGGTCCTGTCCCTCGCGGCCTGTCAGGCCGAGGTCGACGTCACCGTCCGGGTCGACGAGGAGCCCGGTGCCGGGGATGTCGAGGTGCGGGTGTGGCTCGATCGGGCGGTGATGGACCGTGTCGACGGCATCGACGGACTTCGACTCGACGACCTGACCGAGGCCGGCTGGGATCTCACCGAGCCGGTCGAGGGCGATGACGGATCGGTCGTCGTCAGCGCCGAGAAGGGGTTTGCCAACCCCACCGAGCTGGCGGGTGTCCTCGATGAGATCTCCGGGGTGAACGGGCCCTACGCCCGTCTCGGGCTGCGGGTCGATCGGTCCTTCGCTCAGAGCGAGTATCGCTTCGAGGGTGTGCTCGACGGCTCGGTGGGCATCGACGCATTCGCCGACCCGGAGGTGGCGGGGATCCTCGATGGGCAGGCGTTCGGGGCCGACCCCGCCGAGCTCGAGGCCGAGCTGGGGGTGCCGCTCGGATCACTCGTGACCCTCGGACTCGACGTCGAGCTCCCGGGCTCGGTCGACGGCTCCGATGGCGAAGCCCCGAGCAGGTGGACGACGACCCTCGATGCCGCCGACGCGGTGCCCGTGCTCGTCACCTCCGAACAGACCCGCACCGCCTCGCTCGTCTGGGCGGCGGTCGCTGCGGCTCTCGCTCTGCTGTTCGTCCTCATCCTGGTGGTGTGGCTCGTGGTGTCGATCCGCCGGCGACGGGCCCGTCGACGGGCGGCCCGGCGAGAGGCGACCCGTCCTCGGCCGATTCCGCAGGACGACAGTGCCGAGGACGTGCCCGACGAGGAACTCGTGGCCGCCTCGCCTTCCGACGAGGAACCCGGCGATGCTCCCCACCCCCAGCCACAGGGTGCGGAACCCGACGCCCCGGGAGCCGTTGTCTCGCCGGCCGCCGCCGTGGCGCCCCCGCCGCTTCGATTGGTGATCATCGGAGGGCCGGGCGTCGCCTTCGGCATGCGTGACCCGGTGGACGACCTGGTCGCTTTCGCCCGGGCCCACGGCTCGTTGCTCGAGTACCCCCGAATCGCCGAGCACTACGCGCAGGCCGAGCTCGGACGCATCTCCACTGCCGAACTGTGGGTGGCCATCGGCGCCGAGGGCGATCCGGCTGCACTCGACGAGGAGCTGCTCGGCCAGTACCAACTCGCTCCCGGTCTCCGGGACTTCGTCCTACGGGCCCGCGATCGTGGCTTCCGGGTCGCCTACCTCGGCGACGGCCCGACGGCGTGGGCCGACCTGTTTCGCCGCAGCTTCGTGCTCGGCGAGGTCATCGACCCGTGGATCGTCAGCGCATCGGTCGGGGCTCGTCTACCCGAGCCCTCCATGCTCGAGGCGCTGCGCCGCACTGCCGGGGTCGATCCGGCCTCCTGCCTGTTGATCGACGACCGTCTCCGTGTTCTCGAGGCGGCCCACGCCGCCGGCTATGGCACCGCGTGGTACAGCCCCGCGGGCCGCGCCAAGGAGGCCCCGGGTCACAGCATCATCCGCGGCTTCACCGAGCTGTTGTCGGGCTGAACGCCGCGGTGCCGGGGCGCGGGCGGTGACCATCCACCACCCGGTGGTGCGGTCGGTCTAGGTTTTCGCCTCGGAGCGGGTGGGCGAGGAGAGACATGTCCTGGCACCCGTCCGTCGCGTCCACCGAGGCGCTGGACCCTGCGGCTCCCAGCCGCTACCGCTCCGCGATCATCCGGTCCTGTGCCGGTCGGTCGATGCTGGTCGAGACCGAGGACGGCGACGAACGCCTGGTCCCCGCTCCCTCGGCGAGCACCGACTCACTCGTGGGTACCCGTGTCCTGCTCGCCGGCGATGGCGACTGGGTCGTCGCGGTGGAGCCCACCGACCCGGCCGAGGCACTGGTGATCGACCTCGGCGATCGTCGGGTCTCGCTCGGCGACCGCTCCGGCCCGCCCACGATCGACCTGCGACCCCGGGCGGCCACCGATCCGGATGCCTTGCGGGCCGGTCCCAGCGGACGACGCAGCTATCTGTTCGGACGTCGTCGCGCCCGGCGGGCGAGCTGAGCCGCCACGACGGGCCCCTCGCCCCCGGTCTGACCGTCACACCCCCTGTCTAGGGTCATCCCATGGCTCGGACGAAGACGGTCTACCGGTGCGAGGGATGCGGGGCCGATGCGCCCCAATGGTCGGGTCGCTGTCCCGCGTGCGGTGAGTGGAACTCCCTCGTCGAGAGCCTCACCGGGGAAGCGACATCGCGCCCGGCCGGTGGGGCGAGGGTCGCGCGCCTGTCGGTCGCCCGTCCGCTCGGTGAGGTCGATCCGGTCGAGTGGGCGCCCCGTCCGGTGGGGGTCGACGAGTTCGACCGCGTGCTGTCGGGTGGTCTCGTCCCGGGCTCGGTGACCCTCCTCGGCGGCGAGCCGGGAATCGGTAAGTCCACGCTGGTCCTCCAGGCACTGGCGTCGCTCGCCGACCGAGCCGAACGCGTCCTCTACATCTCGGGTGAGGAGGCGGCTCAACAGGTTCGCCTGCGGGCCGAGCGCCTCGGTGCGCTCCAACCGACCTTGTGGTTCGTGGCCGAGACCCGGCTCGACGAGATCCTCCGCCACATCGACGACGTTGCTCCGTCGGTGGTGGTCATCGACTCCATCCAGACCGTCAGCGACCCTACGGTGGCGTCGGCCGCCGGTTCGGTCACCCAGGTGCGCGAGTGCTCGGCTCGCCTCGTCCAGGAAGCCAAGGCCCGTGGAGTGGCCGTGGTCCTGGTGGGTCACGTGACCAAAGAGGGAGAGCTGGCCGGTCCTCGGGTGCTCGAACACCTGGTCGACACGGTCTTGTCGTTCTCGGGAGAGCGTCATCACGCTCTCCGGCTCCTCCGAGCGGTGAAGCATCGTTTCGGCTCGACCGACGAGCTCGGGTTGTTCGAGATGACCGGATCGGGTCTGATCGGGCTGCCCGATCCCAGCCGGCTCTTCCTCGCCGACCGGCGGCCCGGGGTGGCCGGGTCGGTGGTGGTTCCCACCATGGAGGGGCATCGCCCCCTGCTGGTCGAGCTGCAGGCCCTCGTCACTGGCGAGGTGCCCGGATCGCCCCGACGTTCTGCCCAAGGGCTCGATCCGGGACGACTCGCTTTCCTCCTCGCCGTGCTCGAGCAACGGGCCGGACTTCCCCTCGGTCACTCCGACGTCTATGCCCTCGCTGTCGGGGGCGTGAAGGTCGTCGAGCCTGCCTCGGACCTGGCGATCGCCCTCGCGGTCGCCTCCGCCCAGCTCGATCGCGCCGTGCCGGCCGACTGGGTCCTCATCGGTGAGGTCGGCCTCGGAGGGGAGCTGCGCCAGGTCGCCCAGACCGACCGCCGCCTCAGCGAGGCGGCCCGGCTCGGATTCACCCGGGCGTTGGTCCCGCCGTCGGCACCCGACGGCCCGGAAGGGCTAGATCTGGTGCGGGTGTCCACCGTCGCTGAGGCCATCGAACTCATCCCGTCCCGATCACAGCACCGCTTCAGGCCGGGCCCGGTTGCGACAACTGGGTAGAGTGTCACTGTGTTGACCCGGCGCAGCAGTCAGATGCTCGACGCTCTGCGGGCGATCGCGCCGGGAAAGCCCCTCCGGGAGGGCCTCGACCGCATCCTCCAGGCGGGCAAGGGCGCGCTCATCGTGGTCGGCGACGGTCCCGAGGTCCTGAACATCTGCTCGGGTGGGTTCCTCCTCGATGCGGCCTTCAGCCCCCAGCGGTTGTCCGAGCTGGCCAAGATGGATGGCGCCATCATCCTCGCCCGAGACGCCTCACGCATCGCCCGGGCCAACGTCCACCTGGTGCCGAACCCCAACGTCCCCACCTCCGAGACCGGAACCCGGCACCGCACCGCCGAGCGGGTCGCCCGGTCGATCGACGTTCCGGTCATCTCGGTGTCCGAGGACATGGCGGTCATCGCCGTCTATGTCAACGACGAGAAGCACCCCCTCGAACCCACCCCTCGCTTGCTCGGTCGGGCCAACCAGGCACTGCAGACACTCGAGCGCTACCGGTCGCGCCTCGACGCGGTGGCCGCGTCCTTGTCGGCGCTCGAGGTCGAGGACCTCGTCACGCTCCGCGACGTCGTGAGCGTCCTGCAACGGACCGAGATGGTGCGGCGCATCGCCGAGGAGATCGAGGCCGACATCATCGAGCTGGGGGTCGACGGGCGCCTCATCATGCTCCAGCTCGAGGAGCTGCTCGGCGGCGTCTACGAGGATGGCCGCCACGTGGTGCGCGACTACTTCCATGCCGGTCAGGGAACGGGCCTCAACGACGCCATGGACGAGCTGGCGGGCTACGGAACCGAGGATCTCCTCGACCTCAAGGTCGTCGCCGAGATGCTCCACACCCCCGGTGAGGCTCTCGATCTCGATCGCAGCGTCACCCCTCGGGGCTATCGACTCTTGTCCAAGATCCCTCGGCTTCCCGATGCCGTGGTCGACAACATCGTCGACCAGTTCGGCGACCTCCAGAAGATCATGCGGGCCACCATCGGCGACCTCGAGGAGGTCGAGGGCGTGGGCACCGCTCGGGCTCGGGCCATCAAGGAGGGCCTCGCCCGCCTGGCCGAGACTTCCATCCTCGAACGCTACTCCTGACCCTCAGATCGGCCAGGCCGCCGGCTGTCCGTCGAGCAGCGGCGATGCCACCCGGCCCATGGCCTGGCCGAGCGCATCGAACGTCTTGGGGTCGAGCCGATCGACCAGGTGGGTGCGGACCCCCTCGACGTGGGTGGGCGCCGCGTCCTCGAGGAGGGCCATGCCCCGGTCGGTGAGCACCGCAAAGGTGCCTCTCCGGTCGGTCGGACACGCTTCGCGAGCCACGAGCTCGCGATCGGCGAGCCGGTTCACCCGGTGGGTGAGCCGACTGCGCGACACGAGGGCGGCCGCCGCCAGCTCCGACATCCGGAGGCGGCGATCGGGTGCCTCGGAGAGGTGCACGAGGATCTCGTAGTCGGCGAGGGTGATGTCGTGGTGCTGGCGGAGGTCGCGGTCGAGCCGGTCGACGAGGAGGATCGATCCGGCAATGGTGCGACGCCAGGCGAGCTGCTCACTCTCGTCGAGCCATCGCGGCTGGTTCACCGCGTCAGATGGCCCGGCGTTCGAGCTGCTCGCGATCGACGATGCGATAGCGGCGCTCCTGCTGTTCGATCCAACCGAGACGGATGAACGAGGCGATCGCCTTGTTGACCCGCTCTCGGGAAGCCCCGACCATGCCAGCCAACTCCTCCTGGGTGACCGGGAGCGAGAACTCCTCGGCATCGCCCGCCAGTTCGAGAAGTCGCTTGGCGGTGCGCCCGGTCACATCGAGGAACATCGAGTCGGCCAGTGCCTCGTCGAGGACCCGCAAGCGCTGGGTGAGCATCTCGGTCACGCCCCACAACAGGTCGGGGCGGGACTCATAGACCTCACGCAGGGCGGTGTAGGGGATGGTCACCACCTGGGACGGTTCGAGGGCTCGGGCCTGCGCCGACCGGCCCTGACTGTCGAACAGGGGCATCTCGCCGAACAGGTCGCCCCGCTCCATCAGCGCGATGACCGACTCACGCCCGTCGCCGGACCGCTTGGCGATGGCGATTCGGCCCGACACGACGACGAACAGTTCGCTCGATATGTCGCCTTCGACGAACAAGGTGTCGCCCCGACGGAGCTTGCGCTGTTCGGCTGACACGCTCAACTGGTCCAGTTCGTCGCTGGTGAGCTTGGCCAGCATCTCGACGGAGGCGAGCAGATCGATCTCTACCATGGCAGGGATCGTACTGACTCCGGAGACCTGGGGGTGTTGTCGTGCTCTCGAGGTCGCCACCGTGGCACGCTGACGGCATGCAGATGCGAGTCGGGCAGGGCTACGACGTCCACCCCCACAGCGACGACCCTGAGCGATCTCTGGTCCTCGGCGGGGTGCCCTTCCCCGAGGCAAAGGGTCTGGTGGGCCACAGCGACAGCGATCCGGTGGCCCACGCATGTGCCGACGCGATCCTCGGTGTGGGCGGGCTCGGCGACATCGGGTCCAACTTCCCCGATACCGACCCGGCCTTCGCGGGGGCCGACAGCCTGGCGTTGTTGGCCGAGGCCTCTCGACTCGTCGCCGAGCAGGGGTGGACGGTGTCGAACGTCGACTGCACGGTC
This sequence comes from Acidimicrobiales bacterium, assembly GCA_007121465.1. Lineage (GTDB taxonomy): Bacteria > Actinomycetota > Acidimicrobiia > Acidimicrobiales > SKKL01 > SKKL01. The sequence goes on from SKKL01000100.1 coordinate 10,154, forward strand.
GTTCTCGAGGCGCCGAAGGTCGCTCCTCATCGTGAGGAGATGCAACGCCGGTTGAGTTCGGCGGTGGGGGCTCCGGTGACGGTGAAGGCCAAGCGGGGAGAAGGTCTCGGCCCGATCGGTCGGGGCGAGGGCATCGAGTGCCACGCGGTGGCGCTCCTGGTGAGAGGGGACGACTGATGGCACGAGGATCCTCACGGGGACCGTCGCGCGGCTCCGGACGAGGCCCCGCACGCGGGTCGGGCCGATCAGCAGGCCGACCCGCGGGAGGCTCGGTGGGCCGCGGTGCCGGTCGACCGCCCGCTCGTGGCGACCGGGCCGGGAGCAAGAGCGGATCCGGTGCGCCACCGACCCGTCGTCCCGGGCCGAAGGGGCTCGGTGGCGAGCGAGTCGAGGGACGCCAGGCGGTTCGCGAGCTCCTTCTGGCCGGACGGCGCCGCACCCGCGAGGTCGTCCTCGCGGCGGGCATGGAGCGGGCCGACATCCTCGAGGACATCGTCGAGCTCGCCCACGAGCTCAAGGTCCCGGTGCGGGAGCTGAGTCGCACCAAGTTCGACGTGGCGGCCCGGACCGAGACCGCCCAGGGAGTGTTCGCCGAGGCGGCCACCCTTCCCGAGTACGAGCTCGAGACGCTCTGTGGGCCCTACGACGGCCAGCCGCCGTTCCTCGTCGCTCTCGACGGGGTCACCGACCCGGGTAACCTCGGAGCGTTGCTGCGAACGGCGGAGTGCGCCGGGGTCACCGGCGTGGTGCTTCCCCGTCACCGGGCGGCCCATGTCACGCCGACGGTCACGAAGTCCGCGGCTGGAGCCGTCGAGCATCTCCGCATGTCCCTCGTCGGTGGGCTGCCCGCCGCCATCAGCCAGATGCGCGACCAGGGGGTGTGGATCGTCGGGATGGACGAGGCGGGCGACGCTCGTCTCGACGCTCTCGACCTGGCGGTGCCGCTGTGCCTCGTGCTCGGCGCCGAGGGCCGTGGTCTCGGCCGGTTGGTCCGTCAGCGGGCCGACGCGGTGGCGGCCATCCCCCTCAAGGGGTCGTTGAACTCGCTGAACGTGGCGGCCGCCGGAGCGATCGCCTGCTTCGAGGTGGTGCGTCAGCGGGGCTGAGCGGCCTCAGCTCGCGGCGGAGCGGATCGCCTGCCACACCTTCTCGGGGGTGCAGGGCATGTCGATGTGGTCGACGCCGAGGTGGGACACGGCGTCGCAGACCGCGTTGTGGACCGCGGGGGTGGCGCCGATGGTGCCGGACTCGCCGATGCCCTTGGCCCCGAGGGGGTTGAGGTCGGTGGGAGTCTCGGTCACCAGACGCTCGAACGACGGCAGTTCGGCACTGGTGACGATGGCGTAGTCGGCCAGCGTGGCGGTGAGGGGGTTGCCGTCGTCGTCGTAGCGGATCTCTTCGTAGAGGGCCTGGGCGACGCCCTGAGCGAGCCCGCCGTGGACCTGCCCCTCGGCCAGGAGGGGATTGAGCAGTGTCCCGGCGTCGTCGCAGGCGACCATCCGGCGCAGCTCGACCTTGCCGGTCTCGGTGTCGACCTCGACCACCGCGAGGTGGGCGCCGAACGGGAAGGTCGCTCCGCCCTGGGAGAAATCGGAGATGCCGACGAGCGGGTTGGAATCGGCAGCAGCGGCGTCGGCCACCTCGGCCCAGCTCACCGAGCGGGCGGGGGTTCCGGCCACGTGGAACCGGCGTTCCTCGGTGTCGTGCACGATGTCGTCGGCGGCCGCCTCGAGCAGGTCGGCTGCCTTGTCCCGAGCGAGGTCGGAGAGCCGACCGGCGGCGTCATGGATCGACGAGCCAGCGATCTGCACCGATCGGGAGCCGCCGGTGACCGACCCGGTGGGGATCTCGTCGGTGTCGCCGTGGACGACGGTGACGTCCTCGACGTCGAGTCCGAGACGATCGGCGACGAGCATGGCCCACGCGGTGTGGTGCCCCTGGCCGTAGGGAGACGAGCCGGTCTTGGCCAGGACTCTTCCGTCGGGGAGCAACTCGACCGACCCGTACTCGCTGCCTCCTCCGCCGCCGGTGATCTCGACATAGACCGCCAGGCCGATGCCGAGCTGGATGCGGTCGCCGCGTTCACGTCGGCTGGCCTGCTCGGAGCGGAGACCCTCGTAGCCGGCCTCGGCGAGGACCTTCTCGAGAGCGGTGGCGTAGTCGCCGGAGTCGTAGTTCGTACCGGCCACGGTCTTGTAGGGGAAAACGTCGGGGGACAGCAGGTTCTTGCGGCGCACGTCGGCAGGGTCCATGCCGATCTCCGCGGCGAAGAGGTCGACGGCTCGCTCGATGGCCGCGGCTGCTTCGGGCCGCCCGGCTCCCCGATAGGCGGCGGTGGCGGTGGTGTTGGTGACGACCGACGTGGAGCTGAACTCCGCGTTGGTGATGTCGTAGACGCCGGTGAGCATCGTCCGGGTCATCCACGGGAGCAGGGCGCCCATGCTCGGGTAGGCCCCCGCCTCCTGCACGACCCGGAGTCGATAGCCGGTGATGGTGCCGTCGCGTGAGCCACCGAGCTCGACGTACTGGATCTGGCCCCGACCGTGACCCATTCCGACGAGGTTCTCCGAGCGGGTCTCGGCCCAGAGGAGGGGTCGGCCGACGCGTCGGCTCAGCCAGCCGACGAGCACCTCTTCCACGTAGGTGCGGCCCTTGGCTCCGAAGCCGCCGCCGACGTCGGGGGAGATGACGCGGACCTGGTCCTTCTCGAGGCCGAGCACCCCACAGATGGAGTCGCGCACGGGATGGGAGCCTTGGGAGCTGGCGTAGTGGACGAGTCGGCCCTCGTCGGTCCAGTAGGCGGCCGCCACCCGCGACTCGATCGGGACGGGGGCGACGCGCTGATTGATGATGCGGTGGCTGATCACGACTTCGCAGTCGTCGAGGTCGGCCGACATCTTGCCCGCGTCGATGGCCATCGCGACGTTGGTCCCAGCGTCGGGGAAGAGCTGGACGGCGCTGTCGAGGGCGGCTTCGGGATCGACGAGGGTCTCGAGGGGTTCGTAGTCGACCAACACCATCTCGGCTGCGTCGAGACCCTGGGCGACGGTCTCGGCGATCACGACGCCGACCGGCTCACCGACATGGCGGACCCGGCCCGTGGCGAGCAGCGGCTGGGCCATGTCCTGGTTGATCATCGGCATCGCCGGTGGCATGGGGCCCACGTCGAGGTCGTCGGCGGTGACCACGTCGATCACTCCCGGCATGGAGCGGGCCTCGTCCACGTCGATCGCCGCGATCGTGGCGTGGGCGACCGTCGATCGGACGAACACCACGTGGGCCGCGCCGTCGGGAAGCTCGACGTCGGCGACGTAGGTTCCGCCGCTGGTCAGGAACTTCGGGTCCTCGGTACGCAGGACGCGGTTGCCCAGGATGCTCATGCTCGGTGTCCCCCGGTGGGCTCGTCGACTGTGACCGCAGCCTACCGGGGTGAATCGCTCCGGTTCGGCGTCAGCGACCTGGAGCCGGACGCGGCGGTCAGTCGAGCACCGGGAGTCCCTTGGCGAGGGCGACGTCGATGATCGTGGCCTCCCGGTCGAAGGCCCGGACCGCTCCGAGAGTTCGGACCGACGCGACCTCGACCTGCATCGGGGTGAGCGCGATCCCGGGATCGAGCACGACCGACAGGGTGTTGCCGTCCCTGGTCACCGTTGCCGACGCGGCCGACGGGTCGAGCCCCTCCGCGGTGAGCACTCGGCGGAATGCTTCCACGGCGACCGTCGTATGGGTAGAGAGAGGACTGTGAGCGGCCCGCTCGACGAGTCCCACGGGGTCGGACGGGTCGGGAGACACGACCGCCGCGAGGGCCTCGTAGGGGTTGGAGTCGACCGTCCCCGTCACCGCCAGCGGGACGTGGCGCCGAAGAGCGCATCGTGCGCCGCCTTCGGTGGGGGTGGGGTGGGCGTTCGGCTCGGAGCGAACGAGCAGGGCGGCATCGACCGGGGTGTGGTCGAGCGGGCACCCGGCGATGGTAACCAACCCATTGCACAACGTCCCGGGCCCGTCGTGGCACGAGGCCGTGTCGTGCCCTGCGGCTCGTAGGGCTTCGGTGGCGGGGGCGGCTGCGCCCGGTGTTCCTTCGACGACGAGCACTCGCATGGCTCTCTCCTTGGTCATGGTGGTCCCGGTCCCCAGGGATCTCTGATCCCTCGATGGTGTCGCCTGTCACGGTCTCGGCGGCAGGGGCCCAGGACCCGCGTGGTCGGGACCAAAGACCTTCGGTTGGGGGTCCCCCTGCCCTGCCCGGCGGGGTGGCCCCCGGAGATGATGGCGGGAAACGAACTACCGACCCCGATCCCTTCAGAGGAGAACCCCGTGGCAGTCCCCGATTCGGGAGAGCGCATCAACGCGTTCTCGATCTTCGCTGCGCTCGCCGGACTCGGCGGGTTCCTGCTGGCTGCCCTTGCGGTGGTCATCGTGTCGCTGTCCGACGACGACGGCACTCCCGTCGCCGCAGCCGGCGGCGACTCCGCGGCCCAGATGGTCCACGTGCGAGCCGAGCTCAGCGAGTTCGCGATCAACGTGCCCGACGAGATCCCGGTGGGCGCCATGCTCGACGTGGTGAACATCGGCACTGCCGAGCACGACTTGCGGGTACGGGACACCGATCTGTTCACCCCGGTGCTCACCCAGGGCGAGACCGCGATGCTCGACCTGTCCAGCCTGCCCCCGGGCACCTACGAGCTCGTGTGTGAGGTCCCGGGCCACGAGGCCTCGGGCATGGTCACCCAGATCACCATCAGCGAGACGGCGACCGCTCCGGCGACCGACGAGACGGTGGGAGCGGGAGCGCACGATGCTCACGGTCCGGGCATGTCGCCCGAAGAGGCCGCAGAGCTCGACCAGATGATGCTCGACACCCTTGCGGCGTTCCCCGCCGACACCGGCGGCTTCGGCAACCAGCCTCTCGAGCCGGTCAGCGTCGACGACGACGGCACCATGGTGTTCGAACTGGTCGCTGAGATCGCCCCCTGGGAGGTCGAGCCCGGACGGGTGGTCGACGCCTGGACCTACAACGGCACCGTCCCCGGCCCCTGGATCCACCTCGAGGTGGGCGACCGGGCCCGGTTCCTGGTCACCAACGACCTGCTGCTCGGCACCGACATCCACTGGCACGGCATCACCGTCCCCAACGAGATGGACGGCGTCGGCGGCCTCACCCAGGACCTGATCGCCCCGGGAGAGACCTTCGAGTACGAGTTCACCGTGGTGGAGCCGATGGTCGGGATGTACCACGCCCACGCTCATGGCTACAAGAAGGTCCCCAACGGCATGCTCGGCGCCTTCACCGTCGGTCAGATGGAGCTCCCTCTCGGCCAGACGATCTCGGGGGTCGAGATCCCCGACGAGATCGACATCGCCCTCGAGTTCCCGATGATCCTCAACGACGCCGGGGTGATCGGCTACTCGCTCAACGGCAAGTCGTTCCCCGCCACCGAGCCCTATGTGCTCGACGAGGGTGAGTGGATGCTCACCCACTACATGAACGAGGGCCTCCAGGTGCACCCCATGCACCTCCACGGGCAGCGCCAGCTCGTGGTGGCTCGTGACGGAATGCCGCTGTCGGATCCCTTCTGGGTCGACACCTTGAACGTGGCTCCCGGTGAGCGGTTCACGGTGCTGGTCCAGGCGACCGAGCCGGGTGTGTGGGTGTGGCACTGCCACGTTCTCACCCACGCCGAGCGGTCCGACGGCATGTTCGGGATGGTCACGGCACTGATCGTGAACTAGTTCCCATCCTCGGTCGGTGGGTGGGACGGGGTTCCCCGCCCACCGACCGTCCTTCGGGGCGAGCGGTCCGGATTCCTCCGGGTCGCTCGCCCCGCGCGCGTCCGGGCTCGGTCAGGACGTCGCCGCTCGCATGGGGCCGATGACCTGTTCGGCGAAGCGGAGGGCGGGTTCGGGGTCGAGCGGGTGCCCGAAGTCGAGGATGAAGTGGTCGACTCCGAGCCCTCGGAGGTGCTCGAGCCGCTCTCGCCATGCGGCTGCCTCGGAGTCGTCGTCGGGCAGCTCTCCGGCGACGGTCATCGTCATCTCGATGTCGGATGGCTGGCGCCCGGCTTCGGTCGCCGCGGACAGCACGATGTCGCGCTTGCGGAGCCACCCCTCGTCGTCGCCCATGTGGGCGCCGTTCCACAGGTCGGCGTGACGGCCGACGATGGGCAGCCCGATCTGCTCCCCGGAGCTGCCGATGCAGATCGGTGGCACGACGTCGGGGCGGGGGGTGGCGGCGGCGTCGTCGATGGAGAAGTACCGGCCCTCGAAGTTGGGGTGGGGCTGGGTCCACATCAGGCGACAGATCTGGACGACCTCCTCGAGTTGGCGGAGTCTCACCGACGCCTTCGGGAAGTCGTAGCCGTAGGCGAGGTACTCATCCTTACGCCAGCCGGCACCGATGCCGAGCATGAATCGTCCGCCGGAGAGGACCTGGAGGGTGGACGCCATCTTGGCGAGGAGAGCGGGGTTCCGGTAGCCCTGACCGAGGACGTGGTGGCAGACGGTCACGTGCGGGAACCGCGCGGCGAGCCAGGTGAGGGTGGTCCAACCCTCGAGGAACCCCTCGGTCTTGTCGGAGTCGAACCCGTAGAAGTGGTCGGCGATCCACACCGAGTCGAAGTGGGGGAGTGCGTGGGGGAGGATGTGCTCCTCCTGGTACATGACGATGGGCTGGAAGTCACTGCCGGCGTGCCCGGCCACGGGCGACAGCCATCCGAACTTGGTCATCGGATTCCTCCGAGGTGAGGTGAGGTGGGGGTGCGTGAGGCTCCCGCCACCCTGCCATAGGTCGGTCAGGCGCCGAGGCTCGCGAGGCGGCGCTGTCCGATGAGGTGCACGGTGGCCACCGCCAGGAGGGTGATGGCGAGCACGGACGCCAGGTGGGACAGCATCGAGAACCCGAGGGCACTGCGAACGAAGCCCGACGAGAACCCCGCCAACCCGCCGAGCACGCTCATGGCGAAGTCGGCGGCCCCCTGTACCCGCACCCGGTCGTCTTCGGGGACCGATTCGGTGAGGAGGGTCGATCCGCCGATCAGCCCGAAGTTCCAGCCGACCCCCAGGGCGAACAGTGCGGGGAACAACAGGACGGGCCCGTCGCCGGAGAGCGCGGCGAGAACGGTGGAGGATCCGAGGATCGCCGCGCCGATCAGGATCGTGGTCTCGCGCCCGCGCCGGTCGGCGAAGCGGCCGACGAGTGGGCTGAAGGCGAACATCCCGGCGATGTGCAGCGAGATCACGTAGTGGCTCAGCGATTCGTGGCCGTGGATGCGCATGTGGACCGGGGTCATGGTCATCACCGCCACCATCGCCGCCTGGGAGACGACCATGGCCAACAGCGCCACGCGCGCTCCCGGTGAGGCGGAGATGACGCCGAACACCGCGCTGAGGCGAGGGACGTCGGCCCGGCGGGCGTCGGGGTCGACGCCACCGGTGACGACGAGGGGGTCCGGACGCAGACGCACGGCGATGTTGGTGCCGGCGAGAGCGAAGAACAGTGCCCCGGCCAGCCACGGTCCGGTGTAGGTGCCGAACCCGAACGCCTCGCCGGCACGTTGGGCGGGCCCGATGAGCAGCGGTCCGAACACTGCCCCGAACGTGGAGGCGAACACGACCCGGCTGATCGCCCGGCCCCGTTGGGCCGGTTCGGCGAGATCGGCGGCCACATAGCGGGCGAGGAGGTTGGCTGCCTGCCCGTTGCTGAACACGAACAGCCCGAGAACGAAAAGCGGGAGGTTGACCCACTCGGCTCCGGCGGCGGCGATCACCCCTCCGAGCGCGGCCACTCCGTAGCCGGTGGCCAGGCCCGGGCGCCGCCCGCGGCGCACCATCCGGGTCGACAGGACGCGGGACATGACCCCGCTTCCGACGGTCACGGTGGCGACCGCCAAGCCGCCCCAGGCGGTGTCGTCACCCCACGCTTCCTGCACGACGAACGCGCCGATGGTGACGGCGATGGCGGTGGCCAGCCCGCCGACGATCTGTCCGGCGGTGAGCACCCGGATCACACGGCGTTGCAGGACTGCCCGTTGGTCGGCGTCGAGGTCCTGGATCGTCACGGGGGAAGTGTTGCCGACCGGAGGGTTCAGCGGCCGGGGAAGGGGAACCAGGTGGCCCGAGCGGCGGCGAGGACCGTGCCGCTGCTGTCGGACAGGGCGGTCCCGGCGAGCATCTTGCGACCGTCGCCGCCGATCTGCCAGCCGGACACGACCAGCTCGGTGCCGACCGGTGTCGGGCGGTACTGCTCGAACACGATGCGGCCGAGGAGACCGGCGCGCTGCTCGTCGACGATGAAGGCGAAGGCGCCGGGGCAATCGAGGGCGGCGAGCACCCACCGGGACTCGACGTTGCCGTCCGGGGCGGCCATGTCGGATCCGGGGGTCCAGGTGGCAGCGACCTGGGTGGTTCCGTCCACCTCGACGGGGCCGACGAAGATGCGCAGCCCGTCGCCGTCGGGTCGATGCGCACCACATCCGAAGCAGGTCGGGTGCACGCCTCGTTCGTCGTAGAACGCGGGAGAACCGGCCTCGGCGCCGCGGGCGGCCTCAGGGCCGGGAGGGGTGGGCACGTCGATCTCGAGGGTGGCGGGTTCGGCTTCGGCGATCACGTTGTCGCCGTGGCGCAGTTCCCAGCGTCCGTCGTCGGTGGCCTCGAGCTCGAGGGCCACGTCGAGAGGTGTGGGCTGGCGGAGGGTGACCTGGATGGCTCCCTCGATCTCTGCGGTGAACAGGCCGGCGACGTAGCCGCCATGACCCATCGACGGTGGCCCGGCGTAGCGGGCGGGGATCTCGATCTGCATCGGGAGATCCTGCCCCCGCCGGGGTGTCCGGTGCGAGCC
>SKKL01000217.1 GCA_007121465.1 Acidimicrobiales bacterium
CGTCCGTGGCGACGGCCTCTAGACTGATCCAGGTGCCGAGCCAAGCCAGCACCACGCCGGTGGTGATCGCCATGACGACCATCCCCAGCCGGATCGACCTCCTCGAACCCGCTCTCGAGTCGCTGTGGCACCAGAGCCGCCAGGCGGATCGTCTCATCCTCTCGGTGCCCGAGGACTCCGACCGCGAGGACGACCGGTACGTGATCCCGGAGTTCCTCACCGACGGACGCTTTCCCGACAGCTGGCTCACGCTCGCCCGGCCACCCCAGGACTTCGGGCCGGGAACGAAACTGCTCGGCGCGCTCCCCCACCTCGATGGCGATGAGCTGGTCGTGCTGGCCGACGACGACGTCCGATATGCGCCGACCTTCCTCGACGGCCTGGTCGTCGAGCACGAAGCACGGCCCGGCGAGGCTCACAGCTACTACACCTACCGGGCATGGGGGCTCGCCATCGGCCAGGGGTGCGACGGGTTCGCCTTTCCCGCGGCACAGGTCGACGGGATTCACGAGTGGATCGATCCCCACCTCGACGTTCCGGCGATCCGGCACCACGACGACGTGTGGATCTCGTTCTTCTTGAGACGACGCGGAACCCGCATCCGCCAGGCAACCCTTCCCGACTCGACCGGCGACCTGGTCTACGAACAGGTTCACGAGGTGAACTCGCTGCTCGCCCTCGAGGGCGAGCTCGAGCGTCATGAACTCACCCGTCTGTCGGTCGCCTACCTGATGGCCGAGGGTGAGCCGACGATCGGAATGCGGCTGAGTCACCTGGCAGAGAAGCTGGTGGGGCGCTGGGTGCGTCGCGGTGTCGGAGCCGCCCGCCGGCGACTCCCCCCACTCCGGAGACGTCAGGACGTCTGATCACCCAGGCTCGCCGGTGTTTGCTCACCACGAGTCCGTTCCCGGCGGCGGACGATCAGCAGTGCCGTCCAGGTGGTCACCATCATCGTCAGCTCGGCGAGGATCGACGCGACGACCGCACCCCGCCACGAGAAGGGTGGGATGAGGGCCACGTAGAGCCCCACCGAGAACACCGCGTTGACGATGAGGATCTTGGTCCGCAACCCGTTCTTGCCGAAGGTCAACAGCCCGTTGGCCGGGAACGGCGTGATCGCGCTGAGGAACACGATGGGAGCCAGCCAACGCATGATCGAGACGGCCCCCTCGAACTCAGAACCGAGGAGGAACGGGACGATGGGAGCGAGGATGAGCAGTCCCGCGGTGGCGACGAGGGCATAGGAGCCAGCGATCGCTGAATAGCGCACGCAGAGCCGGACCGGATCCCTGGTCTCGCGGTCGAGGAACGAGAGGTGGGTCGAGTTCACGAGAGCCGTGACCGGGACCTGAGCCAGCATGATCACCCGGTAGGCCGCACCGTAGAGGCCGGCGTCGGCGGTGTGACCCGCCGAGTTGAGCACCACCTTGTCGCCACCGATCTGCACACTGGTTGCGGCGATGCCCGTGGCGTAGGTCCCGATGCTCTTCACCATCGCCCAACGGGGTCGACCGGGACGCATCCGGCCTCCCGCGTAGCGAGCGACCTGCCGGGCGACCACGGCGTAGACGACGAACGCGGCCACGATCTGGCCGATGGCGAGGTTCCGGAGGGTGAGCTCGCCAGCCGCGGCCAGCGAGACGATCATCGCCCCCCTCGCCACGGTCGCGACGATCCGCAGCTGGGTCGCCGCGACGAAGCTCCGTGCCGCCTGCACCAAGGCGATCGCCATCATCAGGAGCGAGGTGAAGACCAGCTCGCTGAGGGCGAACAGGATGAGCACGTTGAGCGGGAGCGCTGGGAGCAGGACGCTGCCCAACCCGACGATGAGCACGCTGAGAAGCAGGCCGATCAACACGGTGCTGGTGAAGCACGACGCTCCGACCGCCCGGGGGTCCTCGGCGTCGCCCACGACGTGCTCGTAGATCGCCAGCCCCACGGCACTCTGGTTGACGCTGATGGCGGGGCCGATCAGCCCGTACAGACCGACGAACGCGCCGTAGCCCTCCGGCCCGAGCTGTCGACCGAGCAAGGTGAACGAGAGCGTGAGCACGACGATGGTCAACGCCTCGCCGACCAACGCCCACGACGTGTCGCGAGCCAGCGCCGTCGACGCGGACCTCCGAAGCCGATCGAAGGTGAACATCAGCCGTCGAGCAGACCAAGCAACTCGGGAAGGGTGCGGACGGCGTCGTGGCGCTCCTCCACCCTCTGACGACCCGATCGCGTCAGACGAGCGGCGAGGTCGCGATCGGCGAGGATCCTCTCGAGAGCGTCGGCCAACGCCACCTCGTTGCCTGCCGGCACCACGAGGGCGGTCTCGCCGTCGACGGCCAGCTCGGGAACCCCGGCCACCGCGGTCGCCACCACCGGCGTGCCCACCGCCATCGCCTCCATGATGCTGACCGGAATGCCCTCGTCGAACGAGGGCAGGCAGAACACCTGTGCCCGGACCAGCGCCGACCGCACCTCGGAGGGTGGCTGCTCCCCGAGAAAGGTCACCTGGGGAAGGTCGGCGGCCTCGTGCCGCAGCGCATCCTCGATGCTGCCGCTCCCGACGATGTCGACCTCGAACCGCACCCCGCGCTCCACGAGGAGGCGAACCGCGGCGAGCAGCACCGACACGCCCTTGACGGGGTCGAGTCGCCCGACGAAGAGAACCCTCGGCGGATCCGCCTCCCGGGTCGGTTGCATCTCGAAGAAGTCGAGGTCGATGCCACACCGGATGACCGAGATCTTCTCCCAGTGTTGGGGCGCCACGTGACGCATCAGCTGCGAGCGGGTGTGATCGCTGATCGCCACGATCGCCCGGGCGTCGCGAGCCTTGAGGCCCGGCACTGTCTCGGCGACGTCTTCGACCTCGGTCCCACAGTGGACCGTGATCACCAGGTCCGAGGGCCCCGTGCCGGAATGGTGACCGATGCGGGTGGCGAGCCACCCGACCGTGGAGGTGGTCTGGCCGAAGTGGGCGTGAATGGTTCGAACGCCGAGACGGCGGCAGCGATCCCACACGATGAGCGCCTCGGCGAGGTGGAACATTCGCCACACGATTCGTCGCAGGTCGAACCCACCGGAGCGAAGGGCGATGAGCGCCACGGTGACCAACGCCGCGGGTCGGATCCTCGCGCAGGCCAGGAGAGGCCCGAGAACAGCCCGGAGGCCACCCTGCTTCAGGTACGTGGTCTGCGCGACCTCTGCAGCGGTGACGGGGTTGCGTCGCACGTCCGGCGACGGCTCGTTGAGCGCGAACACGACGACCTCTTGCCCACGGTCGCGCAATGCGTCGATCTCCGCGCTGATGAAGGTCTGGGTCGTCCGGGGGTGCTGGGTCAGCACATAGCCGATGGGCGGGCGGGTCATCGCTCCTCCTGGCGGGGATCGTCACCGATCACGAAACCGGAGCCGGGAGTGCCGAGATAGACACGACCGGGCCGTTGCGGATCGCCCGAGACCACCGTGATGCCCTCGTAGAGGCCACCGGGGTGGCGTCCGATGAGCTCCCACGACTCGCCGTCGTCCGCGCTCCTCCACAGACCGAGCTGCTCGGCATCGTCGACTCGTCCCCACAGGTAGAGCGTCGGCGGACCCTCTGGGTCGAGCGGGGCACCGAAGTCGAAGGACCGAGCCTCGGTCACCGCCTCGATCGACTCCCATTCGGCGGTGCCCGCGTCGTTGCTCCGATGCAAGCCCCCCTCACCGGTGCTCGCCCACACCTCCCCCGCCGCCCGTGGCGAGGCTCGCAGCTGCCCGAAGACGTGACAGGCAGTGCCTTCGAAACACGGTGGCGAGTGCTCCGAGAGGGTCCAGTCGAGCCCACCGTCGGTGCTGGTCCACAGTCGACCCTCGTCGTCGTTCAGGTAGAAGCGACCCGGCTCGTGCCGGTCGGCGGCCACCGGCCGACGACCGAACCACCACACGAGCCGGTGGAAACGGTTCGCGTCGCCGAGCCCCTCGGCGCGTGTCCACGTCTCGCCTCCATCGACGGTGACGAGAACACCCCGGTCGTTCTCGTCGTACTCCCACGGGTGGATGTAGCTCGGAACCCACACCAGGTTGTCGGCGCCCCCGGCCGACACGGCCACACCGCCGCCGAAGTGGTCGGGGGTGAGGTTGGGAAGCTCGCTCCAGCTCTGGCCTCCGTCGCGGGACACCGCGCCACGGCCCCGACGATCGGGGTCGTAGTAGCGGTGGTACTCCGCTCCGATCCACACCAGGTCGCGGCGGTCGAGCCCGGCGTGGTCGAGTGCCGCACCACCGGCGAAGGCGCTGTCCACGAGCTGTCGACCCGGATAGCGGCCGAGGTCGCCGTGGCGGAACCCCTGATGGTCGGCCACTGCCGATATCGGAGCACCGTCTTCGGCGACGACCAGGTCTCCCGCGACGGTCTGTTCGAGGCCCGGCATCGTCGCCACCCACTCGATGGTCGCACCCTCGAAGACGTCGTCGGCGATCCAGACGCCCCTCCCCTCGGCGAACCAGAGGCGGTCGGGTTCGAGGGGGTCGAAGCGCAGGCGACCGACGTACATCGCGTCGCCCCCCTCCAGGATCCACGGAACATCGTCGGACCGGAGATCCACGTCGACCCGCTGCCAGCCGTCCCCGCCGGTCGTCGATCGCCACATCCCACCCCCGGTGGTGTGGGCGACGGCCACGAGACGATCGGGCGCGTCGGGAGCGGCGGCGACCGACCACTCGAAGGACTCGTGGTCGGGGGTGATGTCGGCCCACTCGCCGTTGTCGACCGTGTGGACGAGAACTCGGCCGGCACCGTCGCCGCCGAGTCGGTTGAGCGTCACGTAGAGGCGGCCGTCCTCGTAGGCGCCCTCGAAGGGCGCGGTTCCCTCGGCAACCTCGACATCGCTGGCCGACCAGGTCTCGCCGCCGTCGGTGCTGACGAACACGCCTGAACCCTCGACCCCGGCCCACACCGTGGCCGCGTGCGCGCCCGACCCCCATTCGACGAAGGAGACGCCCACCCGCTCGCCGTCGTCACCCGCTGGTCCTGACGGCACCGAGTCGACCTGCTGCCATGTGGCACCGGCGTCGGTCGAACGCCACAGCCCCTCCTGCCTCGTCCCGAGGAGCACGCGGTCGGCATCGGTCGGGTCGACCACCAACTTCTCGGAGCGCTGCCGGAAGGCGGCGTTCCCCGCGACCACCCACCGCTGGGGCAGAGGGACCCAGGTCGTGCCCCCGTCGTCGGACCTCAGCACCCGTCCGCGGCCCTCACCGACCTCGGTGTCGGACTCGTCGTTGCCGACCGACAGGTAGAGCCGGTCGGGGTCCGAGGGCGCCACCGCGATCGAGTCGATGACGTAGTCGGCCGACTCAGCTTCGTCGGCGGCGTCGCCGTCCGGGACGATGCGCTCGACGGTGAGCATCTGTTCCCACCCGGACCCATCGGGCTGACGACGGAACGCGCCCGACACATCGGTCCTCACATAGGCCCGCCCGGGTTCGGTGGGATGGAGGACCATGCCCGTCGCCCAGCCGCCGCCGCCGATCGGCAGGGGTGTCCACACGTAGGGGCTGTCGGGGGCGCCCGGGTCGCCGGTGGTGGCGAGTCCCGAGATGGCGGCGGTGCCGGTCTCGGGACCAGGCACCGGGTCCTCGGACTCCGAGTCGGAGCACCCGACGGCCAACAGCGCCGAGACGACCACGACTGCCACCCACCTCGGTGGAGCGCACGCCTTCGGTCTCCGCCGCAGCCGATCAGGAGCCAAGCGCCCCATCCTCGCGAACGACCTCCTCCAGGAACTCCCGATACTGGGCGGCGACCGTCGGCCAACCGAACCGCTCGTGGAACCGCGACGATCGCTCGGCCACATCGGCTGCCGGGGTCGCGATCACCGCCTGGAGCGTCTCCGCCACGCTGTCGAAATCGTCGGTGTCGACCAGGTGGCCGTCCGAGCCGAGGATCCACTCGGTCGACGCGGTCCGGTGTCCCACCACCGGAACCCCGCAGGCACCGGCCTCGATGTAGGCGTTGCCGAACGGCTCATCGATGCTCATGTGCAGAAGAGCGTCGACCGACCGGTACAGCGCGGGCATCTCGGCCGGGTCGACCACCAACCTCCGGAACCGGCCCGGGAGCTCCCTCGCCGCCTGTTCGTCGATCGCATCACGCTCGGGTCCGTCGCCCGCCACCACCAGCATGACGTCGGGGCACCGGCTGACCACCGACACCGCTTCGGCCACCCGCTTGGAGGCGATGAGAGCGCTCACCATCAGCACGACCGGGCGATCGGCGTCGAGGCCGAAGCGTTCCCGTTCGGGCGGTCCAGGCCTGAACCGGTCGGGGTCGACACCGTTGGGGATGAGCGCACACCGCCAGCGATCGCGGTTCGCCTCGAAGTATCCGGGGTTGGTGCAGACCAGGCCGTCGCACCCGAACAGTCGGAACTCGCGTCGATTCTCCCGTGCCGGCCAGTCGCCGTTCTGGGTCACGAACACGTGCCGGGGACGGCGTCGCCCTCCGAGCGCACGGAGCACCCAGTTCGTGTACGGATAGCCGCAGGTCACCGTCACGTCGTAGTCACGAGGACGGATGTGTCGGACCATGCCCGGTACGAACGTGAGCTCCTCGTAGACGTACTCGCTGCGCAGCACGGGAGGCAGCGACGGCGCCCGCTCGAAGCGCTCACGGGGCACCACCCGCGTTCCCTTGTAACGGTAGGACCGCCCGTCGACGGGGGGACCCGAGCCGAGCAAGGTCACGTCCACCCCGGACTCGGCCAACGCCTCACCGATCGACTCGAAGGCGACCTCGGCCCCGCGACGGACCCGGTGCAGCCCCGACAGTGCGAACAACACCCTCATGTCACATCCACTCCGAGGCGTGAATCGAGCCCAGAACCACCAGCGGAACCTACCAGCAGGGCTCGCCGAGCCCACCAGACGTGCCCGCGGTCACGGCGATGCCCTGCGGTCGCGTCGAATGAGGTGCATGCCGCGCAGCATCGCGCGAGCCTCCCCCCGGGCGAAGAGGGCGAAGAGGACGAGCATCCCGGCCGCCACCGGCACCTCGATCGCGAGGTGGACACGCCAGAGCACCAGGTAGGCGATGGCCAGCTGGGCGAGGTCGATGAGGCCGTGGGGCACCTCGATCCATGTCGTCCTCGCCGAGCGATAGAACGCGTAGAGCATCGAACGCGACCACGACAACACCAGCAAGGCGACGAGACCGGCCGACGCCACCGGAACGATGGCCAGAGGCGCCAGGAGGCGAGCGGCCTGCAGACCGACGTAGAGGACGGTGCGGGTCTGCTTGTCGAGGTGGTTGTAGACGAGGTAGCCGATGCTCAGGCCGACGAGGACCCCGCCCCACGAGACCATCGCGATGATCGGCTCGTCGGGTCGGACCAGCACCGCGCCGGCGGCGCCGAGAACCACCGCCCACACCCATGCCCCCACGTCATAGCGCCGACCCGGTAGATCCGCATCGGGGAGCACCGGGCTCTCCTCGTACCGACTGGCGACCCGATCGTTCTGGAGATAGCCCGACTCGTACACGCACCAGAACGACACCAGCAACAGGACCATCCCGCCGACGTGTGCCACCGGAGTGGCCCTGGCCACCGTGGTCGTCGCCACCAACCACAGCAGCAGGTCACGGGCCAAGACCATGTGGAAGACATACCGCTGCCCGCGACGCTTGTAGAGCTCGGTGTAGGCGAACGGGGCATAGATCGTGGGAGCCGGCGTGTAGATCGCCTGTTCCCAGGTGACCAGGACCGGCAGTCGAACGATGTCGAGCAGCGGACGGTCGAGCTCGGAGTCGGTGATCACCGTGGAGTCTCGCACCACGTCATCGCCGAGCACGTCGCACAACATCTCCGCCTTACCCCGCCGACGATCATCGCGTCCACGCCAGAACCGGCAGGCGACGACGACGTCGTGGTCGATACCGAACGAGTCGATCACCGGGGCGACGACAGGGTCGAACCCCCGCGTGGCGATGACGAGCAGGCCGGTGTGGCCATCGTCGACGAGCAGATCGGCCAGCGGCCGGTTGAGGTGGCGAGGACCGTCGCGGCGGGCCCGCCACCGCCAAGCGGGCAGGGCCCACGGGAACAGGATCGAGCAGACCACGACCCGGAACCATTCCTCGGCGTCGTCGTGATGGCCGAAGACCCGCCACACCGGTATCGCTCGACAGGCGATCAGGACAACGGCGACGAGCCAGCGAGGCCGGATCGAATTGAGGTACTCCTCGGTGGTGTTGCGCAGCCAGAGCGTCTCGTCGAGATCGACGATGACTGCGGCGGAGCCGGAGGAGCGGAGAGCACCAACGACCTCGTCGGGCACAGCAGGGACGAGCGGAGGAGGGTCATCCGAGCGCCGCGGAGCCTCCGTGGTGGATCCGCCGGGTGGCGAGCTGAGGTCGGGCATGGGAACCTCGAGGACCGTCGACGCGGCCGGGGTGTGGCGTACCTCCGCATGCTAGCGAGACGAACCGGCGGCGATCTCACTCGTGAGCCGCGACGGCCGAGACGACCGGTACCGGAAGGCACGGACGTTCCAGGCCCTCACCCACCACGACGGCGGGGCAACGGCCTGGAGGTCCCACCACCACCGCTTGGCCCACCAGGCGATCGCGCCGACAGCCGGACGCCGAAGCAGCCGTTGGCGCACCCCGACCTTGGGGGTGATGCTGCTCGGGGACGGTCCTTGCCGCCCGAGGTTCGGGAGGGCGAGCAGTGCTGACCGACCGTGGTCCCGGCGGAACTCGTTGAGCACCCCGTCGGGAGGTATCCGGTGACCGCCTGGTTCGAGACGGCGTTCGAAGTCCTCGATGATCGCGTCGAACCACCGTGCCGAGACGGCGACCAGGTGGGTCCCCTGGATCTCCCATCCACGCGTCTCGGCGATGTGAGGAGCGACGCGGAACACCGTGTCATGGGCGACCGGAGACTGACCACCCAGGTAGCCGAGGTAGATCATCCCCCAGTCGACATCGACGAGCTCGTCGACCAGGACGTTCAGACGCTCCGGGAAGCGACGGACCGCGACCACGTCGTCCTCCACGAGGACGGCGACCTCCACGCCCTCCTCGCGAGCCTGGCGGAGACCGAGCAGGTGGCTCTCGAAACACCCTCGGGTCGCGGCGTTCTCGAAGCCCATCGGCTCGGGGGGACGCTCACCGCGGTGGATGGAGTAGGCGAGACCCAGCCGTTCGAGCTCGGCTTCGAGGCGTCTCCCCCGCTCGGGCCGGTCGGCCGTGGTGATCGCGTAGCACTTCCAGTTCGTCAGATCCGCCACCTAACGCTCCCATCGGTGGTTGTGGCGGGCAGGTGTGCCGTCACGAGCAGTCACTCCATACCCATCGGCCAGGGGTCCGAAACCGCTCATCCCGGCCTCGGATACCAGTCGGCGAGACGGGTGGGTCCGTCGTAGCTGGCGGCGGGACGCAACTGCTCCCCATCACACAGGTTGCCGTTGGAGGCGCTGCGCATGGCTCGGATGCAGTTGTCGGTCCACCGGTCCTGGATCGAGTTGTCCCAGGCGCCGAACCAATCGGCGTGGAACGTCGAACCGTTCGGAGCCGGTTCGGAAGGATCCATCCGGTCCGACGACAGGTACCACTCGTCCGAGCTCGCGGCGTCGTCGATGTGGACGAACTCGGTGAGCTCGGGCACGTGAACCGGATGGGAGTCGGGGCACGGCCCCCACGTGTTGTTCGTCCCATAGGCCATGTGCGACCGATGATCGGGCGAATCGAGGTTCTCCCCATCCCAGCAGTACGGGAACCGCACCCAGCCCGACAGCTGGCTGCCGCCACAGTCAGGGATGACTCCGGGGTCGGCCTCCGCACCGTTCTCGCACCGCCAGCCCCACACCAGCTCCGCACCGTCGGGGTGCGGATACCCCGCGATCATGCGCAGCCCGTTCGGCTTCGCCTGGATCCGGGACGGATCGTCTGCGTTCTCACCCTTGTAGTAGAGCTCGAACCGGTCCGGAACTACCACGTCGTCGTCTCCGTCGAAGATCGCCGGCATCCAGTACGCCGACCGGTTCAACGGACCTCCGTCACAGCTGGATTCGCCCGCGGACCTCAACAGCTCGTAGGTCGACGAGCCGTCCGCCTCGACGTTGCCGAAGAACATGTGCAGGTGCATGAACTCATCGCTGCCCGGTTCGATGATCGGATCGGCGTGGGCCAGGTGGGAGAACTGGCAGAACATCCGGAACGCCGGGTAGTCCCCCGCCACGTCCTCCTCCCATGCGGGAATCAGCCACTCCTCCTCGTCGACATCGGTGGCGACGTCGGGGTAGGTGTCCGACGTGCTCGACGAGCCGCTCTCGGCTCGCTGCTCATCGCCGTCACCACGCGAGCCGACCCCCGCCACGGCGATGGCCGCCACGCCCACAACGATCGCGCCGGCAGCGACCAGCACGAGGGCTCGGGCTCCCGTCGGGAAGGACCACGCGGGCCATCGCCCATTCGTAGACTTGTCGCGACGCTGCATGAACACTCCGGGATCGATGGCACCGCCACGCCCCGATCAGGGTAGTGAGACGCGGGGGCCGATACGCGTCGGCTGAGCGCCGACCCCCGCGTTCAGGTCAGCCCTGCTGGACCGCCAGGCTCATGACCGGCGACGTCAGCGTGGTCCCGCCGAGCGAACCGAGGAACGGCTCGTTCGAGAAGGAGAAGGCCCCTCCGTCCGAGGCCACCATCACATACCCGTTTCCGTAGGCGACACCGCCGATGACCGGCCGGTTGAGTCGGGAACCCGGTCGGAGAACCTGGGGAACCGAACCTCGAAACGGTGCGTTGAAGGCGAACACCCCACCGTCAGAGCCGATCAGCCAGTAGCCGTCGTTCGACGGCGTGGGGATGAGCGCGACCACCGGCGCGTTCAGGCGGATCGACCCGACCGAACCACGGAACCGGGCAGAGCCGAAGCTGAACACGCCTCCGTCCGAGCCCACCAGGTAATAGCCACGACCATCGGGGGTGGCCACCGCGTCGACCACCGGGCCGTTCAGGTTGACCGCGAGCAGGTCCCCTCGATGCTGCGCGCTGCCGTAGGGCAGCACCCGGCCTCGGTTGGTGAAGATCCAGTACCCGCTGCCGTCGGGCAGTCCTGCCATGGTGGAGACGCTCTCACCCCGTCCGAGCCGGACCGAACGGGCGTCGCCGTGGTGGGATGCGCCTCGGGCGGTCACCCGGCCGTCGTCGTGCAACATCCAGTACCCACCGTCGGGGGCGGCGGCGACATCGAGGGTGGTCCCGGGCCGACCATTGCTCGACCCCGCGGAACCGAACCCGTGGACAGCCCCGTCACGAGTGACCATCCAATAGCCCGGCCTGGCCGGCGAGGGCGTCGTGGGCGACGGCGTGGTGGTGGTCGGCGGCTCGGTCGTCGTGGGGGGCGTGGTGGTGGTCGGCGGCTCGGTCGTCGTGGGGGGCGTGGTCGTGGGCGGCGGCTCGGTCGTCGTGGGCGGCGGCATGTGATGATCGTGGTCGTGGCCTTCGGGGGTCGGCGTCCAGCCGCTCAGACGGGTGGGCCCGTCGTAGCTGGTGGCCTGCCGAAGCTGCTGGCCGTCGCACAGGTTGCCGTTGGAGGCGCTGCGCATGGCCCGGATGCAGTTGTCGGTCCAGCGGTTCTGGATCGAGTTGTCCCACGCCCCGAACCAATCGGCGTGGAAGGTCGAACCGTTCGGCTGGTGGTTGTTGGGATCCATCCGGTCCGACGACAGGTACCAGGCGCCCGATCCGGCTGCATTGGAGAAGTGGACGAACTCGGTGAGCTCGGGCAGATGCACCGGATGCGACGACGGGCACGGCCCCCAGGTGTTGTTCGTCCCATAGGCCAGGTGCGACCGATGATCGGGCGAATCGAGGTTCTTGCCATCCCAGCAGTACGGGAACCGCACCCAACCGGTCAGCTGCTGACCCTGCGCGCAGTTGGGCATGATCGCCGAGCTCGCTCCGCCCCCACAGCGCCACCCCCACACCAGTCCTGCACCATTGGGATGCGGCGCCCCGGCGATCATGCGCAGTCCGTTCGGCTTCGCCTGGATCCGGGACGGATCCGACCCCGCGTTCTCGCCCTTGTAGTAGAGCTCGAACCGGTCCGGGACCACCACGTCGTCGTTGCCGTCGAACACCGCCGGCATCCAGTAGGCGGTTCGGTTCAGCGGACCGCCATCGCACGTCGATCCACCCGACGTTCTCAGCGACGGATAGGTCGAGGACGCATCGGCAGCCGTGTTGCCGAAGAACATGTGCAGGTGCATGAACTCGTCGTCACCGGGAGCGACGATCGGGTCGGCGTACGCCAGGTGGGAGAACTGACAGAACGTCCGAAAGGCCGAGTAGCCGAACGACGGGTTGGGCTCCCACGCCGACATCAGCCAGTCCGACACCGTCACGTTGGAGGGGATGTCGTCGTAGCTGCTCGAGCTCGACGTCACCATCGGCCCGGCGGCGACCGAGGAGCTGGCCCCCGAACTCGTGCCCATGAGGAGGGGGGTAGAGACGAGAACCGCAGCAATGGATGCGACGACTCGAACGACGAAGGATCGATGGCTGGACGCGCGGGGGCGCGTCGAAGACAGCTGGGGCACCGGTAAGGCTCTACTTCCGTGAGACGATTCCGCCGGGCGGTCCTCTCGAGGAGGCCGGCTGGGATGGGTCAGGTTGCCTTGTTCATCGGCAGGCCCACGAGCGCGCCTTTAACAAATAGTGAGGACTCCACCGCGCTGAGTGACCGCCGCCACTCAGTCTGTCGGCAGATCCTCGAGCTCCCGCAGTGCAGCGACCAGCCCTACGAGCTCGCTGCGCAGGACCTGCTCGGGGTCCTCGCCGAGGCGATGGGAGCGGAGCGCGGCGGTGAGCACCGCTGCCTCGACCGACTCGGGAGCGATGGCGTCGACCCGGGTCGCCACGAGGCGCGCCGCGCTCTCGCCCAGACCGATCCGGTCGGCCTTGGCGAGGATCTTGACCGCTCGCGAGAGGGCGGGCAGCGACGACGGGATCCCGTCGAAGGCCGATGCACGGCCCTTCTCGGCCTGCTTGATCGTCTCCCAGTTGCCAACGACCGCGGCGGAGGTCTCGGCCTCGACCTCGCCGAACACGTGCGGATGACGCGACACGAGCTTGTCGTGGATGCCCCGGGCGACGTCGGCCAGGGTGAACCGGCCCGCTTCGGTGGCGAGTCGAGCGTGGAACACGATCTGGAACAACAGGTCACCGAGCTCCTCTTCGAGGGCGAGGTAGGCGTCATCCACCTCGTCATCGTGGGGAGCGACCTCGCCGAACGTTCCCGCCTCGACGGGGAACGCGTCGAGGGCCTCGAGGACCTCATGGGCCTCCTCGAGGAGGTGGCGGGACAGGCTGCGGTGGGTCTGTTCGCGGTCCCACGGGCAGTCGGTGCGCAGACGCCCCACCAACTCGTCGAAGCGGGCGAGCTCCCCGGCCACCGGCGCGACCAGCTCGGGGATCCACAGCGAGGTGAGGTGGTCGGGTACGACCTCGCGGTCGAGGTCGGCCCACGCCACCTCGGTGATCGACTCGTCGGGGAGTCCGAGGCGAGCGAGCACCACGACGGGAGCATCGGGCCAGTCGTCCACCGCCAGCTTGATGTCCGACAGCACGCTCGGACGGTCGCACTGGGAGACGAGCAGCGGTCCGCGCTCCCCCGCTGCTTCGGAGACGAAACGGTGCCCGTCGACCACCCGTGCCCCCCGAGCCACCGGGTCGACTCCGAGCCGGACCCAGGCCAGGTCGAGGAACGACAGGGCCGGAACCACGTCGACCTCGACGCGGGTGTCGGCCCGGAGCAGCTCGACGGTGTGTTCGGCCACCGCAGGAGACCCGGGGACGGCATAGAGCACTTCCCCCCACTCCCCGGCCGCCCAGACGAGCTCCTCGACGATTCCGGTGTAGACCTCGTCGAGCGATGCGGCGGCCTCGTACCGATCATCGAAGGCGACCGCGTCGGCGACCACCTCCGCCGAGGGATGGCGACGAGTCCGTATGAAGCGGTGGGGGATGCGCTCGATCGCCGCGAGCGCCGCCGTGGTGACCAGGTCGGGGCCGGCGGGACCGAGGCCCACGACCACGACCCGCGGGGTCACTGCTCGGTGCCGGCCTGGGTGGTGGTCGGTCCCTCGTGAGGATCGATCCGCTGGGTGTCGGAGTTCCAGGTGCCGTAGCGGGAGCTGACCGACACGTCGGCGCTGGCGACGAGCCGCTGGATGACGATGTTCACCAGCTGCCCCGCGTCGCGGGAGGCGGGCGACTCGAGGAAGGCCTGGATCTCAGGGGCCACCGACTCGAAGCCGGCCGTGCCCCGGCTGTCGACGAGGAGGACGTGGAACCCGAACTGGGACTCGACCGGGCCCTGGACCTCGCCGATCGGACCCTCCCATGCCGCCTCCTCGAACCCGGGG
Organism: Acidimicrobiales bacterium; assembly: GCA_007121465.1. GTDB lineage: Bacteria > Actinomycetota > Acidimicrobiia > Acidimicrobiales > SKKL01 > SKKL01. The sequence continues at coordinate 14,404 of SKKL01000217.1, forward strand.
ACGTAGTTGCCCCGCCCGACACACCCGAGGTCGCCCTCGTTGAACTCCGCCGACGGGTCGGTCGAGAACTCCCGGGCGACATCGCCGAACTCGGCGCCGCCGTCGAGCTCGGCGAGCACCTCCTCGGCCTCGGCCTCGGTCTCGACCAGGACGTGGCGGGCGCAGACCTCTTCGGTGTCGAAGATGGCCTCGTACTCGTCGTAGAACGCCTCGACGTCGGCGTCGGTCACCTCGTCGGGCCGGGCCGCGGCCTCCTCTTCCAGTGCGTCGCCGAGGGCGACGAGCTGGGCGTCCCAGGTGCGGAACCGCTCCTGGGCGTCGGAGGGGAGCTCGGCCAACGACGGCTCGAGGTCGGACAGGAACACCATCTCGTCGAGATCGGCCACGTCGAGACCCCGGGAGGTGACCTCCTGATCGACCAGCTCCATGAGCACCCAGATGCGCAGCACCTCGGCCACCACGGCGTTGTCGACCGTCGAGCCCTCGTCGGGAATCTCCCCGCCGTAGGCGTCGTTGGCGAACCGAGGGTGATCTCGGAGAACGTCGAGATGATCACGCAGGTCCGAGTCCGAGACGTCGGACCCGTTGACGGTGAGGGCGGGCGAGGAGGTCGCTCCGCAGGCCCCGAGCACGAGGAGGGCGCAGAGGGCGGCGGCAACGATGGAGGATCGGCGAATGCGGGTCACGAGTGCGCCATGCTACGGAGCAAGCGGCACCCCGACCAGTCAGGGTGCGACGGAGTCCTCGGCCGGCACCATCGTGTCGAAGAAGGCGACCAACGCCTCGACCAGGTCGACCCCGCCCTTGATCCCCACCTGCACCTGTCCGGAGTCCTCCTTGTACACCGCCTGCGGGAACAGCCGCTTGAGGCGCAGCTGCTGACTCAGCAGCAACGGCAGCGGGCTGATCCGGGCGATGTACTTCGGGCCGCCGAAGCCGGGGCCATCGGCGATGGTGATCTCGGTGACCCCGGTGCGGACGCACTCGGCCCGCAGGCGAGCGACCTGGAGCAGGTTCGCCGCCGGCGGGGGAACCGGGCCGTAGCGGTCCTCCCACTCGACCCGGATGTCGTCCACCTCGGCCTGGTCGGTGACCGCCGCCAGGCGACGGTAGGCCTCGAGACGGAGCTGTTCCTTCTCCACGTAGCTGGTGGGGAGCGACGCTGCGAGGGGAAGGTCGATCTTGATGTCGACCGTTTCGGACGGGGTCTCGCCCTTCAGCTCGGCCACCGCCTCGGTGACCATCTGGCAGTAGAGGTCGTAGCCGACGGCGGCGACGTGCCCGGACTGACCGGTGCCCAACAGGTTGCCCGCCCCACGGATCTCGAGGTCGCGCATGGCGATCTTGAAGCCCGACCCGAGCTCGGTCGACTCGCCGATGGTCTTCAGCCGCTCGTAGGCCTCCTCGGTGAGAGATCGGTCCTTGGGGCTGAACAGGTAGGCGTAGGCCCGCTGACCCGACCGACCGACCCGGCCGCGCAGCTGGTGGAGCTGGCCGAGACCCAACAGGTCGGCGCGGTCGACCACCAGCGTGTTGACGGTGGGCATGTCGATGCCCGACTCGATGATCGTGGTGCTCACCAGCACGTCGTAAGCACCCTCCCAGAAGTCGAGCACCACCTGTTCGAGGGTGCCCTCGTCCATCTTCCCGTGGGCGATCGCGACCCGAGCCTCGGGCACCAGCTCGCGCACGTGGGCGGCCACCTGGTCGATGTCGCGCACCCGGTTGTGGACATAGAAGACCTGTCCGTCGCGCAACAACTCCCGCCGGATGGCCTCAGCCACGGCCCGGTCGTCGTACTCGCCGACATAGGTGAGGATCGGTTGCCGCTCCGACGGCGGAGTGTTCAGCAGGGTGAGGTCGCGAATGCCGGTGAGACTCATCTCGAGCGTGCGGGGGATGGGGGTGGCGGTGAGGGTGAGGACGTCGACCCCGATCTCGAGGCTCTTGATGCGCTCCTTGTGACTGACCCCGAAGCGCTGCTCCTCGTCGACGACCAACAGGCCGAGGTTCTTGAACTTCATCTCCTCGGCGAGGAGGCGGTGGGTGCCGATGACCACGTCGACCTCGCCCGACTCGACGCCCTTGATCACCTTGCGGGCCTGGCTCCCGGTGAGGAACCGCGACAGCATCTCGACCCGGACCGGGAAGCCGGCATAGCGCTCGCTGAAGGTCTGGAAGTGCTGTTGGGCCAGCAGGGTGGTGGGAACGAGCACGGCGGCCTGTTTGCCGTCCTGGACCGCCTTGAACACCGCCCGGAGGGCCACCTCGGTCTTGCCGAAGCCGACGTCGCCGCACACCAGGCGGTCCATCGGGGTGTCGGCCTCCATGTCGGCCTTGACGTCGGCGATGGCCGTCGCCTGGTCGGGCGTCTCCTGGTACGGGAAGGCGTCCTCGAGCTCGGCCTGCCACGGCGAGTCTCCCGAAAAGGCGTGGCCGGTGCTGTTGATCCTCGTCTGGTAGAGGACGACGAGCTCCTGGGCGATCTCTTGGACCGCGGAGCGGACCTTGGCCTTGGTCTTCTGCCACTCACCTCCGCCGAGGCGGCTTAGGCTCGGGTTGTCGCCCCCGGTGTAGTGCCGGACGATGTCGATCTGGTCGGACGGGACATAGACCTTGTCGTCGCCCCGGTACTCGAGCAGCAGGTAGTCGCGCTCCACACCGCCGATCGCCCGCTTGACCATGCCGCCGTAACGGGCGACGCCGTGCTGTTGGTGCACGACGTGGTCGCCGGGCTGGAGGTCGTCGAAGAACCGGGCCGCGTCGGTGCGTCGCTTGCGGGCGGTGCGATGGGCCCGGCGCCGGCCGGTGAGGTCGCGCTCGGAGAGCAGGGCGAGGGACAGCTCGGGGAGGATCACCCCGTGCTCGAGGGGCGCCACGGTGACGTGCACCCCAGGGGCGGGGACCCCGTCGGTCTCGGGGTCGTGGTGGCTGACCGCGACCCCTCGGTCCTCGAGGAGCTGGGCGAGTCGGTCGGCCGAACCGGTTCCGTCGGCGGCAACGATCACCCGGTACCCGGCCGCCCGCAGCTCGCCGATCTGCTCGATCAGGCGGTGGCCGTCGCCGACGACGGGGTCCCACGGACGGGCCGACACGGTGGGGGTGTCGGGCCCCTCGGGGGCGCTGAGGATGGTCCATGCGGGTGCTTCGGTGCGGGCGAGGAGCCGCTCGAAATCGACGTGGAGGGTGGGGAACGCCGACACCTCGGCGTCGGTCGCGTTGTCGGGGATCGCCCCCCAGGTTCGGGCCAACGCCCCGGCGAGGTCGTGCTCCTCGGCTCCGAGGTCGGCGGCCCGGTCGCGCATGCGGCGCGGTTCCACGAGGAGCACCTGGGCGTCGGGACCGAGGAGGTCGCAGAGGATCGTCTCGTCGTCGGCCAACCACGGCAACCACGACTCCATGCCGTCGAAGACCAGGCCCTCGGCGAGCCGTTCCCAGTGCTCGCGCCCCCACGGCTCGGACGCGACGAGCCCGGCGGCACGCTCTCGCACCTCGTCGGTGGGCAGGAGCTCGCGGGCCGGGAAGATCTCGATCTCTGACCGGTCGACGGTCGAGCGCTGGTCGGCGACCGAGAACTCGCTCAGCCGGTCGACCTCGTCGCCCCACAGGTCGATCCGGATCGGCGTGTCGCCGGTGGATGGGTAGACGTCGATGATCGAGCCGCGGACCGCCACCTCGCCACGCAGCTCCACCTGGTACTCACGGCGGTAGCCGGCGGCCACCAGCCGCTCCAGGAGATGTTCCTGGTCGATCTGGTCACCGACCCCCACCACGATCGGATCGACCTCGGTGGCTCCGGGACCGAGCCGCTGGATCAGTGCCCGCACCGGAGCGACGATCACCTTCGGGCATCGTTGCGGATCGGCGAGGTGCCACAGCACCCGCAGGCGTTGGCCCATCGTCTCGGTGCTCGGACTGACCCGCTCGAAGGGCAGGGTCTCCCACGCCGGGTACACCTCGACCTGGTCGGCTCCGATGAAGGTCGACAGGTCGGCGGCCAGGTGTTCGGCGTCGGCGGTGGTCGGGACACAGACCACCAGAGGGCGGCGCTCGCCCACCTCGGCCACCGCGGCGGCAGTGATGGCTCGGGCCGGTTCGGGAACGGCGAGCACGGTGTCGGCCCGGCCGAACACCCGCATGAGGGCGGGCTCGTCGCGCAGCAGGTCGACGAGGGGAGCGAGTCGGGCCATCGTCAGACCTCCCGAGGTCCGGCGTTGTATCGACCCATGGCCGCCTCGATGCCCTCGGCGAGGATCATCTCCACGGCGTCAGCTGCCTCCTCGACGGCGACGTCGAGCTCCAACCGATCCTTCTTCGATGGTGGCTTGAGCACGTGATCGGCGCCCTTGGCCGCCGACGGCGGGCGACCGACCCCGATGCGGATACGGGCGAAGTCGGTCGAGCCGAGGTGGTCTCGGATCGACCGGAGCCCATTGTGCCCGGCGAGCCCGCCACCCAGCTTCAGCTTGATGCGCCCGGTGGGCAGGTCGAGCTCGTCGTGGACGACGACGAGGTGGCCGAGGTCGTCGATGCCGTGGCGCCGGACGAGACGGC
>SKKL01000209.1 GCA_007121465.1 Acidimicrobiales bacterium
CCCCGGCGGTGGTCCCCCCGGGCGTCCCGGTGGACGTCCCTCCGGCGCACCCAGCGGTGGCCCTGGTGGCCCCCGCGGCGGTGTTCCCGGCGCCGGTCCTGGTGCTGGTCCCAGTCGTCCCGGAGGTGGCCCTGGTGGCGGCCCCGGAGGCGGTCCCGGTGGTCCCCCTGGCCGTGGTGGCCCCGGTGGAGGGCGTGGTCCGGGTGGACCGGGTCGTCGTCCGCCCCGTCGCAAGGGTCGTCGGCGTCGCTCCCGCGAGGAGCTCCAGCCGATGGACGTGCCGACCTACACGCCCGAGGACGCAGAGGTCCCGGAAGGCACGATCGTTCTCGAGCGCGCCTCCACGCCCCAGGATCTCGGTCCGAAGCTGAACCGCACCGCCGCCGACGTCGTGCGGTTCCTGATGCAGCAGGGTGAGATGGTCACCGCCACTCAGTCGCTGTCCGACGAGATGATCGAGCTGTTCGCCGAGGACATCGGCGCGGAGATCCGACTCGTCGATCCCGGCGAGGAGCAAGAGGTCGAGCTGCTCAAGATGCTCGAGGTCGACCTCATCGACGACGACGACGATGACGAGAATGCACCCCTGCGGTCGCCGGTCATCACCGTCATGGGTCACGTCGACCACGGAAAGACCCTCCTCCTCGACCGCATCCGCAACGCCAACGTGGTCGCCGGTGAGGCGGGTGGCATCACCCAGCACATCGGCGCCTACCAGGTCGAGCGCGACGGTCGTCACCTCACCTTCATCGACACCCCGGGCCACGAGGCGTTCACCGCCATGCGTGCCCGTGGAGCCGACGCCACCGACATCGTCATCCTCGTGGTGGCGGCCGACGACGGCGTGATGCCCCAGACCATCGAAGCGCTCAACCACGCCAAGGCGGCCGACGTCCCCATCGTGGTCGCGGTCAACAAGATCGACCGCGACAACGCCGATCCCAACCGGGTGCTCCAGCAGCTCGCCGAGCACGAACTGGTTCCCGAGTCGTGGGGCGGAGACACCGTCGTCGTCGAGATCTCGGCGTTGCAGGAGATCGGCATCGACGAGCTCCTCGACAACCTGCTCGTCGTCGCCGAGCTCGAAGATCTCCGGGCCGAGCCCGGAGGTCGGGCCCGTGGTGTGGTCCTCGAGGCCCATCTCGACGTCGGTCGGGGTCCGGTGGCCACGATCCTGGTCCAGAAGGGCACCTTGTCGGTCGGTGACCCCTTGGTCGCCGGGGCCGCATGGGGCCGGGTCCGAGCGCTCATCGACGACCACGGCAACCAGATCAAGAGCGCCGGCCCGTCCACTCCGGTCGAGGTCCTCGGCCTGTCCGACGTCGCTCATGCCGGCGACGGTTTCGTCGTCGCTCCCGACGAGCGCAAGGCGGCCAAGGTCGCCGAGACCCGTGAGCACTGGCAGCGAGTTGCCGCTCATGGTCGCGATGCCCACGCCATGTCGGGTGGTGCTCGTCTCGAGGACATCTTCAGCCAGATCCAGGCCGGTGAGGCCGCCAACCTGAACCTCATCGTCAAGGCCGACGTCAACGGCTCTCTCGAGGCGCTCACCGAGAGCCTGAAGAAGCTCGAGCGCGACGAGGTCAAGTTGTCGTTCGTGCATCGCGGTGTCGGTGGCATCAGCCAGGGCGACATCGAACTGGCGTCGGCTTCCAATGCCACGATCATCGGGTTCAACGTCCGACCCGACCGCAAGGCTCGTGAGCTGGCCGACGCCGAGCAGGTGGAGATCCGTACCTACGAGATCATCTACAAGGCCCTCGAGGAGATCGAGGCGGCCATGCTCGGCATGCTGGCGCCCGAGTACGAAGAGGTCGTCACCGGCGAGGCCGAGGTCCGTGAGATCTTCCGGGTTCCCCGCATCGGAGCGATCGCCGGCTGCTACGTCACCAACGGCGTCATCACCCGTGGGTCGAAGGTCCGGTTCCTGCGTGAGGGAACCATCATCTGGAAGGGTGAGATCAGCTCGCTCAAGCGCTTCAAGGAGGACGCCCGTGAGGTGGCCTCCGGCTACGAGTGCGGCATCGGGCTCTCGGACTTCCAGGATCTCAAGCCGGGCGACATCATCGAGACCTTCGAGGAGCGGGAGATCCCCCGAACCTGATCGGGGGGTACCGAACGTGCACGTGCTGACCATGCGGGTCGACCTCCATCTGGGCGAGTCCCGTTCGCTGAAAGCCAAGCGAGCGGTACTCAAACCGATAATCGAGGGCGCTCGGCGTCGCTTCGGCGTCGCCATCGCCGAGGTCGATCATGCCGATGTGTGGCAGCGAGCCTCCATCGGCGTGGCGGTCGTGTCGAACACGCCTCACCACGCGACCGAAGTGGTCGACGAGGTGGAGCGGTTCATCTGGTCGGTGCCCGACGTACAGGTGCTCGGAGTCGAACGACAGTGGTTGGAGGTGGACCGATGAGCCGAGGAGGCTCCGGCGGCCGGCGCTACCCGCGCACGGCCCGCTTGAACAAGCTGTTCCAAGAGATCCTCGCCGAGGAGCTCACCCATATCGACGACGAGCGGATCGAGATGGTGACGGTGATGGACGTCGACGTCGACGCCGAGCTCAGCCGCGCGCTGGTCTACTACCTCGTGCCCGACGGGGCCGACCCGGCGGTCGCCGGTGAGGCGCTGGCCGATCACCGGGTGCGTCTGAAGGGTACCCTCGGCTCCCAGGCCCGCATTCGTCGAGTGCCCGAGCTGGTGTTCCGAGCCGACGACGTGTCGCTGAGCGCCGCCCGCATCGAGGCGATCCTCGCCGAGCTCCCCGAGACCCGAGATGGGTCCGACGATGAGTCCGATCCGAACGGGATCGACGAGAGCAGCGACGGCGGGGACGACACCGAGTGAGCGCCGGGCCCGACGGCCTGGCGGTGATCGACAAGCCGGCGGGGTGGACCTCCCACGACGTGGTGGCCCGCCTCCGCAAGGTTCTCGGTACCCGCAAGGTGGGCCATGCCGGGACCCTCGACCCGAGCGCGACGGGTGTCCTGCTCGTCGGGGTCGGGCGGGCCACCCGCCTCCTTCGCTTCATCACCCCGTTGCGCAAGATCTACACCGGCGAGATCGTCCTCGGGGTCGAGACCACCACCCTCGACGCCGACGGCGACGTCACCGAAACCCACGAGATGTCCGGCATCACCGTCGAGGCCGCTCGTGAGGCCGCCCAGGGGCTCACCGGCGAGATCCTGCAGGTGCCGCCGATGGTGTCGGCGTTGAAGGTCGGGGGCCGACGCCTCCACGAGCTCGCCCGGGAGGGGATCGAGGTCGAGCGCGAAGCCCGCCCGGTCACGGTCCACCGCTTCGATCTCGAGTCGGTCGAAGGCGAACCGCTGCTCCTCGCCGCCGAGGTCGAGTGCAGTTCGGGCACCTACGTCCGCACCCTGGCGGCCGATCTCGGCACGGCGCTCGGCGGTGGCGCCCACCTCCGGAACCTGCGCCGAACGTCCATCGGTTCGTTCACCCTCTCCGAGGCGCATCCGGTCGACGAACCGGTGCTGCTCAGTCCCGCCGAGGCCCTGCGTGACTACCGGTCGATCGAGGTCGATGCCGACCTGGCTCGTCTCGTCGGTCACGGCCGGGTGCTCGACCGCGACGACCTCGGGGTCGACGACGACGGGCCCTGGCCGGTCGTCGGGCCCGATGGTGCTCTCCTCGCGGTCTACGAGCCGGGGAGCGGCGGGCGCCTGAAGCCCGGCGTCGTGCTCGTCGGCTGAGGCCCCCTCGCCCCGCACGGAACCGGACCGCTGTGGTGGTATCCCGACCGGGCGGGCCGGTAGCGTCATCGACGTGCAGGTCATCCGCGATCACGACGACAGCCCCGCCCCCACCGACGGGTTCGCCGTCACCATCGGCGTGTACGACGGGGTGCACCTCGGCCACCAGGCGGTGATCCGGACCACCCAGACCCACGCCGAGCGCCTCGGGGTCGGTACGGCGGTGGTCACCTTCGACCGCCACCCCGCCACCCTGTTGCGCCCCGAGAGCGCCCCGTTGCTGCTCACCTCTCTCGACCAGAAGCTCGAGTTGCTCGATGCCGCAGGGGTCGATTGCACCTATGTGGTCCACTTCGACGAGGCCCGTTCCAAGGAGCAGGCGGAGGACTTCGTCGCCGAGGTGCTCGTCGGCCGGATGGCGGCACGGGCCGTGGTGGTGGGCGAGGACTTCCACTTCGGTCACCAGCGGGGTGGCAACGTGGCGCTGTTGCGCGAGATGGGCGCCCGGCACGGCTTCGAGGTCGACGGCCTGTCGCTGCTCGGTCGAGACGATGCCACCGAGCCGGTGTCCTCGACCGCCATCCGTCGGTCGCTCGCCGGCGGAGACGTGGCGGCCGCGGGCCGGATGCTCGGCCGTCCCTACGAGCTGCGTGGCACCGTCGTGGCCGGCGATCAGCGGGGCCGCCAGATCGGTTTCCCCACCGCCAACATCCCGGTCCCTCGGGCGATGGCGGTCCCCGCCGACGCGGTCTACGCCGGCTGGTACCTCCATCCCGACGGCACTCGTCATCCGGCCGCTCTCAACCTGGGCCGCCGTCCCACCTTCTACGAGCACGCCGACACGTCGTTGCTCGAGGCGCACCTGATCGACTTCGAGGGCGACTTGTACGACGACCTGGCGCGTGTTCAGTTCGTCGAGCTGTTGCGGTCCGAGGTGCGTTTCGAGTCGGTCGAGGCTCTCGCTGCTCAGCTCGAGCGCGACATCGACGCGGCTCGGCGGGTCCTCGGCGTCGACTGATGTGGCGCGCAGCTGTTCGTTGATTTCGGACAGTCGTACGGACTCCGGTACCCTAGGCGGTCATTCACCCGGCGGCGGTGCCGGGGCGACGAGGAAGGCACAACGGCTCTGAGCACCACCGACGAACCGCGACCCGGGGGCCTGTTGAGGCTCCTCGACCTCGATACGGTCGAGCCCGACGTCTTCGTCGCCCCGACTCCGGCCGAGGGTCCACCCCGCCTCTTCGGCGGTCAGGTGGCGAGCCAGTCGTTGCGGGCGGCCACCCTCACCGTGCCCGAGGACCGATTCGTCCACTCGCTGCACTCGTACTTCATCCGTCCCGGTCGTCCCGACACCGACCTGCGGCTGGTCGTCGAACGGATCCGCGACGGGCGATCATTCGCCACCCGCCGGGTCACCGCCGTGCAGGGCGACGAAGCCATCTTCGTGCTCGATGCGTCGTTCCACGTGGCCGAGGAGGGCTACGACTGGCACGTGGAGGCGCCGCCGCTGGCGCCGGGTCCCGACGACCTCGACGTCGACGGCCCGATGGGCCCGGGGGCCATTCCTCCGTGGGTCAAGGAGGCGATCGACGCGCGACGGGCATCGGGCGAGGCCACCGACGCCGAGATCGACCAGATGCTGGAGCGGGCACGCAGCATGCGCCGGGGTGGGCCCTTCGGAGGGCTGTTCGACATGCGTCCCCTCCACACCGAGGGCGGCTTCCGCCCCCATCCGAGCTGGATCCGCTCCACTCAACCGATCGGCGACGACCCGGCCCTGCAGGCGTGCGCGCTCACCTTCGTCTCGGACATGGCGGTGGTTCGCAGCGCTCGTGCTCCCGGGTCCGACCACTCGGGCTGGGGCGGGGCGAGCCTCGACCACGCCGTCTGGTTCCACCGGCCCTTCCGGGTCGACGACTGGTTGTTGTTCTCGGTCGATCCGGTGACCAACCACGGCGCGCGGGGCCTCGCCAAGGGCAGTTTCCACACCATCGACGGCACCCTCGTGGCGTCGTTCGTCCAGGAGTGCCTGCTGCGCTCCACCGGCGGACCGCCACCTCCCTGAACCGCCGCCTCCCCTGAGCCGGTCCGTCCCACCCGTCCTCGACCCGACCCTTCGACTCCCCAGGAGAGCTTCCGATGACCAGCACCGAGACCACCGCCCGCACCGACGATCAGCTGCGCGAGGAGTTCACCGCCTGGTTGCGG
>SKKL01000090.1 GCA_007121465.1 Acidimicrobiales bacterium
CGGTAGCTGTCGACGGTGGAGATGCCCATCTTCGACAGGATCTTCAGCACGCCGGCCTCGACCGCGGCCTGGTAGTTGAACTGGGCCTCGGGGCTGACGTCGTCGCTGTCGTCGCTGTCGGCCTCGGCACCGACGGTGTGAAGGGCGAGTCGGGGGCAGATCGCATCGGCGCCGAAGCCGAGCAAGGTGGCGATGTGGTGGACGTCGCGGGCGTCGTCGGCCACGACGACGAGACTCGTGTCGGACCGACGTGAGTCCGAGACCAACCGCTGGTGGATCGCACCGGTGGCCAGCAGTGACGGCACCGGAACGTGGGACGGGGCGATGTTGCCGTGATCGATCACGAGCACCCCGGCACCGTCGGCCACCGCGACGCTCGCCTCCTCGGCGAGCCGCTCGACCGCGGCGCGCAGGCCTCCGGGCCCGTCGTCGGGGGAGAAGGTGGCGTCGAGATGGGCGACCGGGAACGGGTTCTTCGACGGATCGTGGAGCGACTCGATGCCCGACGGGTACAAGAAGAACGACGGCAGCGACAGCACCCGGGTGGCGGCCGGCGTTTCCGACAGGATCGGTGACCGGGGTCCGATGAGCGTCTGGAGGCTCATCACCGCTCGTTCACGGATGGGGTCGATCGCCGGGTTGGTCACCTGGGCGAAGCGCTGGCGGAGGTAGTGGTGGATCGGTCGTGGTCGATCGGAGAACTGGGGCAGGGGAGTGTCGTCGCCCATGGAGAAGGTGGGCTCGTAGGCGTCGGTGGCCATGGTCTTCAAGACCATCGCCAGCTCTTCCTTGTTGTAGCCGTGAGCAGCTTGCCGAGAGACGAGATCGGCGGGTGGGGTCAGCACGGCCTCGCCGGGGTTGAGCTTGCGATACCCGTCGGCCGCCCAGCGGCTGTAGGGCTGGGCGGTGGCGAGGCGTTCCTTCACCTCGTCGTCGAAGAGGACGCGGCCGTCGTCGGGGGAGACGAGGAGCATCTGGCCTGGCCCGAGGCGACCTCGCTGGACGGTTCCGTGCCCCGACACGTCGATCGCGCCGACCTCGGACGCGCACACGACGAGACCGTCCTCGCACACGCTGTAGCGCAGGGGGCGCAGACCGTTGCGATCGAGGGTGGCCCCGACGTTGCGGCCGTCGGTGAAGATCACCCCGGCCGGTCCGTCCCACGGCTCCATGAGCGCCGCGTGGTAGCGGTAGAACCCCTGGACCTCCTGGGAGAGGTCGCGGCCGGCTTCCCACGCGTCGGGGATGAGCATGGCCATGGCGTGGTCGAGGCTGCGTCCACCCCGCACCAGGAGTTCGAGGGCCTCGTCGAGCTTGCCCGAGTCGGAGGTGGTGGGGTCGAGCACCGGCCGGAACAGCTCCTCGGGGCCGAGTCCGGCCTCCTCGGTGCCGAGGCGCGACCGGGCCGACATGCGCCGCTCGTTGCCCCACAGCGCGTTGATCTCACCGTTGTGGCACAGCATGCGGAAAGGCTGGGCGCGCTCCCAGGTGGGCAGCGTGTTGGTGGAGAACCGCTGGTGGAAGATGGCGAAGTGCGCCTCGAAGGACTCGTCGAGCAGGTCGAGGAAGAAGTGGCCGAGCTCGTCGGCGGCGGTGAGGCCCTTGTAGACGATCGTCCGGTACGAGCAGGAGGCGACGTACACGTCGGGGCAGGTGGTGGTGACGCGCCGGCGGAGGCGGTAGGCGGCGGCGTCGTCTCCCTCTGAGCCGTCGGCGGGCCGGAACACGACCTGGAGGAACTCGGGCTTCGATGCGAGCGCGAGCTCTCCGAGTGCGGCGTCGTCGGTGGCGGGGATCCGCCAGTCGACGAGTTCGAGGGACTCCTCGGCCAGAGCCGCTTCGACGCCGGGGCGGGGGGCGTTGCCTCTCCAGAAGAGGGTCATCACCCCGTTGCCCTCCCCGAAGATCTTCGGGGGGATGGGGGTGAGCAATCCGGCGCCGTCACCCGAACGGGCGTCGGCGGCGACCGCTCCTCGATGCTTCACGTTGGCCAGTCCGGCCAGGGCGGCGGACACGATCGAACGGCGGGGACTGCCGCTCGCGTCGGTGACGAATCCGATACCACAGGCGTCGCGTTCACGGTCGGGCGCGTACATTCCGTACCTCGTATGGGGGGTCGACCAGCGCGAGAGCGCGCCGGGAGCGGGGTGCGGTGATCGGGGCGGCCAGCGTCGACACCACGATGTGTCGATCCAACCGGTTCCGACGTCGTCGTCGGTAGGAGGCGCCGTTGCCCATGCCCCGATCGGGAACGGCCACTGTAGCGGGTCGTGTGGAGAGGTCCGAACCGACGGTCGCCCGGTGGGTGTCAGTACCCACTGTCCGGGGCCGGCCGGATGCTAGCGTGACCGGACCGGCGAGCGACCAGGAGAGTCGAGTGAGCGAACAGCAGGGGTCTTGGCAGCCCGATCCATTCGGGCGTCATCAGTACCGATACTGGGACGGTTCCGAGTGGAGCGACCAGGTGTCCAACGACGGAGTGCTCGGTACCGACGCGCCATCCGCTGACCCGGGTGCCTCCGGGGCTGCTGGGTCCGACCAGCCCGCCGATCCGGGTGCGTCCGACTTCGGGCCGACCGACTCCACGCCGCCGACCGAGCCCACGCCCGTGACGCCGGCGCCGGATCCCACCACGGCGATGGGATCGTCCCCGCCGCCTCCGGGCGCGGGTGGCCCTCCGCCGGCCGGCGGTCCCCCGCCCGAGGAGCCCTCGTCGGGTAGCAACCTTCCGGGAATCATCATCGGAGTCGTGCTGCTCGCCCTGCTCATCGGCGCGCTGGTGTGGTTCTTCGTCGTCGCCAACGACGATGATGACGACCTGCGCTCCGCCCTGATCGCCGAGCTCCGCTCCGAGCAGGGCCTCAGCTCGGCCGAGGCCAACTGTGTGGCCGACGAGCTCGAGGACTCCGGCGACATGCGCGACATCGCTCGGTCCATCGAAGCCGGGGATGACCCCACCCCGGGTCAGGTCGTCGCCCTACTCGACGCTTACGAGGCGTGCGACGTCGACCTGACCGCCGGCGGTCCCGAGACCACCGAGACCACCGAGCCGACCGACACCACCCTGCCCGACAACGGCGACGGGTTCTCGTTCCCGCCCGGGATGATGGCGATCATGGCGGAGGAGTTCGCCAACGAGATGGGCGTCACCACCGAGCAGGCCGAGTGCTTCCTCGAGGGCATGTTCGGTGCCCTGAGCGAGGACCAGTTCGAAGCCATGCTGATGGACCCCGACGCGCTCGAGACCGACATGGACGCGATGTTCATGGCCCTCCAGCTCTTCGAGGAGTGCGACATCAACCCGTTCGACCTCGACCCCGATTTCGGCGGTGGAGCAGGCGGGTTCGGTGACAGCAGCGCCGGCTACGGCGATGACCCCGTGCTCGATGCCCTGTGGGACCAGTGCGAGGCCGGCGACGACGAGGCCTGCGACGAGCTGTACATGCAGTCGCCGTTCGGCTCGGAGTACGAGGAGTTCGGCGACACCTGCGCTGGCCGCGGCCGCGACGGCCTCTGGTGCGACGACTGAGCACACCACACATCTGAGTTCGACGGGGCCCCGGTTCATCGCCGGGGCCCGGTCGCGTCTGGCTCAGCGAAGGCGGGGCCAGCTGCGTCGTGAGCGGCGCCGGTCGGGTCGGCGTTCGCCGAGCGCCCACGCCCGTCGCCACCCGGCGGCCTGGGGCCCGGTGAGGGCGGGGGTCTCGCCGGCCGCGGCTCGACGGCGAGCCTGCCACCAGTCGGTGGTCACTTCGTCGGCGAGCTCGGCGACGGCCTGTTCGAGTCGGGCGGCGAGGCGCCGGGTGTCGTCGCCGGCGCTCGGAACGATCGGAGTCCCGAAGGTGACGGTGGTGCGTGCCCGGGCGGGGGTGGTGTCGCCCTTGGCCAGGACCTGGCCGGTGCCGGCGAGGTGGACCGGCACGATGGGCGCCCCGCAACGAAGCGAGAGATAGGCCGCGCCGCCCCGGAACTCCTGGCCCCAGCCATCGGGGCTGCGCCCGCCCTCGGGGAAGATCACGAGGCTCCAGCCGTCGTCGATCAGGTCGGCCGCTCGGTCGGCGCTGTCGCGCGAGATCCGGGTGCGTTCGATCGGAACGGCGTTGAGGGCGAGCGCCGAGAACGTGCCGGTGACCCGGTTGCCGAAGAAGTAGTCGGCGGCCGCTCCGACGAAGGTCCGGTGTCGCCACGGCTCGGGTATCGAGGTGAGCATCAACGGGGTGTCGACGTGGCTGTGATGGTTGGCGGCGAAGATGAGCGGGCCGTCGAGGCCGTCGAGGCGGTCGAGGCCCTGTCGCTCGGGAGGAGCCAGCCCGGCGATCATCGGGCGCATCACCCCTTCGAGCAGTGCGAGGCGGGCGACTCGCGCCGGGTAGCGGCGGGCCCACTCGGTGGGGAAGTCCGAGCCGGTCCGGCGTCGTTCGGGCGGCGGTTCGACGCCACGAGGCACGGTGGGAGCGCGGTAGGGGAACGGCACCCGCCGCACGAGGCGGCTGGGGCTCAGCGCGCCACGGCTGCTCATCGCCGCATCCCGCAGGAGGTGGCCCGCGCCGTCATGTCACGTCGGCCATGAGGATCGGTGGGTTGTGGTAGTGGGTGATCGTGCCCTGGGGGCCGACGACGTCGGAGGCCATCTCGAGGGCGTCCTGGAGGGTCGACGCGGCGCTGAAGCCCATGCGTCGCACCGCCCGGACGTCGCCGCCCACGATGATGACGCGTCCCAGATGCTCGAGTGCGTGGCTTCCCCAGTACCACATGTAGAAGGGGTGGACGCCGTGGTAGGCGTAGCTCGTCCGGTACAGGTGCCGGTACCACTCGTCCTCGGCGTACTGCTTCTCGTACTTCGCCTCGATCTCCACCGGGTCGGTGGTGTCGGCGAGGACCTGCTCGAAGAAGTCGATGTAGCTCGGGTGGTGTACCGGGTGGAACTCCCGGGGGGTGGGGTGGCTCATGATGAGGACCCCGCCCTCGCGGACGAGAGGCTTGCCCTTGTACAGGTTGAAGAAGTAGCCGAGCCCCAGGCACATCACCAGGATCGGGTTCATGATCGAGTTGACGTTGTAGGGCCCGATGTAGGGAAGGCCCATGGTGAGGATGTCGGTCTGGCCCTGCACCGGAACGAGGTGCTGCTTGTAGACGTTCTCAGTGGTGACCTTGTGGACCGCTTCGACCTCACCGGCCTGCACCGAGGTCATCTCGTAGGGGGCGCGCCACGAGTGGAAGATCTGGCGGCGTCGCCGGGGGGACAGCACCTCGAGCCCCTTCTGCATGGCGAGGAAGCCGGCCCGGTCGGTGGCGGTCCACTCCCACTCGCGCTTCTGCAGCATCGCCATCGGGCCGGTGCGGCCGAAGGTGTTGTTGTTGATCGTCGTCTCGATCTGGAAGATCTTGACCCCGGCCTCGCGGATCACATCACCCTGGCGCCAGTTGCTCTTGTGCAGCTCGGAGCTTTCCTGGTCCATGAAGGACTTCGATCGGGTCATCGTCGCCGGGTTGTGGTGCGGGCGAACCCCGGCATAGCCCGACAGCCCGGTTGCGGTGCTCTTGTGCCCGCCGTCCATCGACACGATGTTGATGTTCACGTAGACGATGAGGTCGCTCTCGGCGGCGCGCTTGCTCATCTGGACGTCTTCGCCGTGGCGGGTCTGGCCGAGGATGACCATGCCGTCGGGATCTTCGGCGTCGTGGTTGTAGAGCAGGCCGCGAGGCGCGAAGGCGTCGTAGATGCGGTCGCCGAGGGCGTGGCGCAGCTCGTCCTCGGTCATGCGTCGGTGAAGGGCGAGGGCGGCGATGAGGTGGACGTCGTCGACCCCGGCCTCGGCCGCCATGTCGAGCACCTGCTCGATGATGCGCTGGCGGATGTCGGGTCGCTGCATCGGGGGCAGAGGGAGCGACACGTCGTCGAAGGCGATGGTCAG